>CAXBEA010000034.1:0-35121 GCA_963974645.1 uncultured Neptunomonas sp.
GGCGCAGCCTGGACAAACGCGTCTAACTCGGTGCCCAGAGAGACAGTCGGCTGGCCAGGCTTCATTGCGCATCTCCCTGGGCTTCTGGCGCAGCCTGGACAAACGCGTCTAACTCGGTGCCCAGAGAGACAGTCGGCTGGCTAGGCTTCATTGCGCATCTCCCTGGGCTTCTGGCGCAGCCTGGACAAACGCCTCAAGCTCGGCGCCCAGAGAGACAGTCGGCTGGCCTGGTTTCATTGCGCATCTCCCTGGGCTTCTGGCGCAGCCTGGACAAACGCCTCTAGCTCGGCGCAGGCGGCATCGATGCGCACCAGCGTCGGGTAAGCCGTTAGATCGACCTGGAAACGGCGAGCGTTATACAGCTGCGGTACCAAACAGAGATCGGCCAGCCCCGGTGTCTGCCCATGGCAATAGATGCCGGTATTCGGGCTAGCGGCCAACAGGGTCTCCAATGCCGCAAACCCCTGCTCGATCCAGTGACGATACCAGCTGTTTTTCTGTGCCGTATCGGCGCCCAACGTCAGCTCCAGCTGTTTCAGCACCCGCAGGTTATTGAGCGGATGGATATCACAGGCCACCGCCTGAGCCAGGGCACGCACTCTCGCCCGTCCCATGGCATCGCTGGGTAGCAGTGCGACCCCGCTGACGGCCTCATCCAGATACTCGACGATCGCCAGCGACTGGGTCAGAAGCTGTCCGTCATCCAGCTCCAGCGAGGGCACCAGGCGCTGCGGATTGATAGCGGCATAGTCGGATCTGAGTTGTTCACCGCCCTCGTTAATCAGGCTCACGTACACCGACCGGTAGTCGATCGCCTTCAGATTCAAGGCAATCCTGACCCGGTAGGCCGCCGAGGAGCGCCAGTAGGTATACAGTTTCATCGGTCTCTCCTTAGGATTATTCATCTCAACTAAGCGCCTTGGCATCATCCTGCCCGCCGCTGGCATTGATCCCTGCTGCCTGCACGCGCACCTTATTCATCAGCGCTTTCAATGTTTGTTGCTCATCCTCACTCAGACAGCCGAGCAACTGTTGCTCCAGCGCCCGAACCTGAGGTACCAGATCGGCAAAGACCCGCTGCCCCTGGTCGGTGAGGTGCAGCGTGACCCGACGACGGTCGGCGGGATCAACCCAACGCTGCAGCAAGTCACGCGTCAACAACCCCTTGATCGCCCGACTGACCTGCACCTTGTCGATACTCGAATGCCGCACCACCTCGCTGGCGGATAGCGGCTGGTGGCTGCCCAGCACCGCCATGGTGCGCCACTCCGACACGCTCAGACCGTAGCGACTGGCGTAGATAGCACTCACCGCCTGACTCACCTGCAGATAGAACATCCGTACCTGGTAAGGGAAAAACGCCTCCAGGGTAAAAACACTCTCCGTCTGCTTGCTACTGGATGTAGGTACGAGTGTCGGTATAGGTATCGTCATGGTTTAAGCTCTTTTTAGTCGCTGTTGTCAGTCACGGGCAAGCACGGATTTATAGTCCATATCCGACTTCAGAATATGGTTGATCAGCCAACCGCGCAGGTAGGCATTGACACTTTCGGCCAGTAACAGCGCCGATTGCCCGCCGACACTGAACGACTGGCGCACCGCCCGCAGCCACTGTTCAAAAGCGCGATGCTGCGCCTTGTGAGCCTCGAACTCGGCATAACCGGCCTGTCGCAGCAGCTGCTCTTCAAAACGAAAATGCTCTTTAACGTAGTGATCCAGCTCGTCAAAGATATAGGCGATCATCCCCCCAGAATCCGCCGCTTTGGTCAGCTGATTGATCAGCTGAATCAAGCCCTGGTGCTGTTGATCCAGCAGCGGATGGCCGACGCTGTACTCCTCTTTCCACTCGATCAGTTCCATACATCACTCCTTATTCCATACGCCTTAATCCATCAACAGCGACGGCAACCATAACGACAGCGCGGGAATGGCGACCAGCAGCGCCAAGCGCACCACATCGGCGAGTAGAAAAGCGACGATGCCGCGGCTGATGGTCGATAATGTCAACTCTGGCGTGGTGGCCAGGATCACAAACAGGTTCATCCCCACCGGCGGTGTAATCAAACCCACCTCAACGACCGACACCATGATCACCCCAAACCAGATTGGGTCAAAGCCCAGAGAGAGCACCAGCGGATAGACGAACGGCAGGGTCAACAGGATCATCGACAGCGCGTCCATAAAGCAGCCCAGGACGATGAAAAACACAATCAGCATCATCAACACCAGGTAGCGATTCCAACCCAGTTCACCCACTTGCCGCACCAAATCCTGCGGCAGCCCGGTGGTCTCAACGAAGTAGTTGAACACCGATGTCCCGATCAAGATCAGAAAGATCATTCCGCTGGTCGTGGAGGTCTCGCCCAGACAGGATAGGAACACCTTGGTATTGAGCTGACGTTTAAACAGGGCCAGCATAAAAGCACCTGCCGCACCGATCGCAGCCGCTTCGGTGGGCGAGAACCAACCCAGATAGATGCCGCCGATTACCACCCCAAATAACAGCGCCACCGGCCAGACATTTTTCAGCGCCTTGAGACGACCGGACCAATCGGTACGCGCATCCGCAGGCCCCAGCAGCGGGTTACGCTGGGTCCGCACCCAGATCGCGCCTATATACAAGGCAGTGGCCAGAATGCCTGGAATCAGCGCAGCGGCGAACATACGGCCTATCGACTGCTCGGTCAGCAGAGCGTAGATCACCATAATGACACTGGGGGGGATCAACACCCCCAGGGTACCGCCAGCGGCGACGGTGGCACTGGCCAGACCGTCGTCGTAGCCACGGCGGCGCATCTCCGGCATCGCCACCCGGCTCATCGTCGCCGCCGTCGCCAGACTCGATCCGCAGATCGCACCAAAGGCGGCGCAGGCACCGATAGTCGCCATCGCCAGGCCACCTTTGCGGTGACCGATAAAGACATTGACCGCCTGGTACAGCGCCTGTGACAAGCCGGCGCGGGCGGCGAATACCCCCATCATGATAAACAGTGGGATCACCGATAGTGAGTAGGGAAACACCGACTCAAATGGCACCGACCCCAGGATGAAACCGACACTCTCTGGACCATTCAAAATCCAGCCGCCCACGGCGCCCACCATACCCATCGCAATGGCGACCGGCACCCGCACAGCGATCAACAAAAACATCACCGCAAAGGCGATCAGGCCCAAAGCCTGAGGGGAGATATCCATCAGTTAAATTCCTCCAGAACGATACCACTGCGCCCGGTGATCGCCGTATACAGGGCTTCCACCGCAATATGCAAGGTCACCAGCGTCGACAAAGCGGCACCGATTAACAGCGGGATCCAGTAATAGAGCATCGGTAAACCAAAGGTCATCGACAGATCACCGTACTCGGCTTGCTGCACAGCCTGGTCATACCCGAACCAGGCGATCGCAAACATAAAGCAGCTGCCCAGAACCGCACCCAGTAGCTGCATCAGTGCCGCGACCCGACGCGATGCCATATCCGCCAGGATCGATACCGCCACATGGCTGCGACTCATAAAGGCGAACGGGATCGACAGATAAGCAGCCGCCATTACCATCAGCTGGATCAGGTCGATCGCACCGAAAATGCCACCCAAACCCAGTTTGCGCATTGCCACATCCAGGGTAGTGATCCCCACGGCACCCAGCAGGAACAGCATGCCGATCCAGGCTACATATTTGGTCAGGGCATAGAGCTGGCGGTTAAAAATAGCGATCATGGTTAAGACCTCTGGGATTCAAAACGATAACGGCTGCCCATCCTCCTTCAGGGTGCAAGGACAGCGGGGTTAACTCTTGTCATTAGAGGTATCCTTTATTCGTACTTGGTGATGATCTGCTGCGCCTTAGCGTAAATCTCGCGGGCATTCTTTACCCCCGCCTGCTCCAAGTCGTCCAGATACTTGTCAATGGTGGGCTGCAATACCGTACGCCACTGTTGGCGCTGCTCGTCGGTGAGGCTGGTGACGGTGTTACCACGCTTTTGGATGTCAGCAATACCTGCCTTATCCCACTCGTTCCACCAAGGACCAAATTTCGCCACCAGAGGCGCGCCGGTCATGTCGTCGAGTACCGCCTGAACATCGGCGGGCAGCGAGCGGTACTTCTTTTCGTTCATCACGAAATAGAAGCTGGTGGTGTAGGCCTTGGCATCCAGATGGTAATTCAACACTTCATAAAGTTTGAAACCATGGATCGCTTCATAAGGAAACACATTGCCATCCAACACCCCCTTTTGCAGATTTTCGTAGACCTGGGTGGGCGGCATGCCGACCGGGGTCGCACCCAGTTGCTCGAGCATCATAGAGATCGCCAGGCTTGGGGTGCGCAACCGCAATCCCTTCAGGTCATCCATGGTCTTGATCTGTTTATCCCGGGTATGGATCAGACCGGGGTTATGCGCGTGCAGCGCCAACACCTTAAGGCCGCGATACTCCTCTTTTAAATACTCGGGATACAGATCCCACAGGGTTTTCGACGCCGCATCGGCACTCTTGACCATAAACGGCAGGTCCATAATCAGCGTCCGTGGCAGGCGCCCACGCGGGAACCCGGTTAGACCATGGGAGATATCGACCACCCCGGCTCGGACCTGATCAAACTGCTTAGCCACATGGCCGAAAGCGGAACCTGCCGGGAAGATAGTGACTTTAACCTGGCCATTAGTGCGGCGCTCCAGCTCCGCAGCCCAAGGCTCCAGAAAGTCCTTTTGGGTCGGATGCGTTGAGGGCAGAAAATGGCTCAGTTTTAATTCGATAACCTCGGCTTGAGCCAAGGTTGGCAGTAGTGCAGTCCAGATCAGAACTGCGGTGAATAGTGCGGTGAATAGTGCGGTCAGACGTTTCATTATTATTATCCTTGCAAACGGTCGGTTTAGATCTCACCAGCGCCGCTGAACCGGACATTGGTTTCAGATGAAACCATTTAATTTCATATGAAACCATTACGCAAGACTGTCATTTGCTGTGTTGCATTTTTTTACGAAATATGTAATTACTGAAAAAATCGAGCCGTTATCACAACCCTGACTCCAGAGTTGGCACGGCAATTGAAAACAGTCGTAGACAGGTATTATTTAATAAATTATGAACTGCGTAATTAATTAGACATTAAAACAGAGTGCTAAAAAATGAACCGAGCCCCCCACGGGCTTACCGTATTGCCCACTGTAGGTCGGAATTTATTCCGACGATGCAACCAGCGGGCCTTTGTGGGCTGAAGCCCAACCCACAGGGACGTGGGGCGTGTCTTAACTGCAGGAGCAATTTCAGACCAACCCACAGGGACGTGGGGCGTGTCTTAACTGCAGGAGCGATTTCAGACCAACCCACAGGGACGTGGGGCCTGTCTTAACTGCAGGAGCAATTTCAGATCAAGCCACAAAGAGACGGGCACCGGATACCAAAGCCAGCCATAGAAGAGCGCTCAAACGGCGGCAGGCAGATACCCCAATTGCGCCGATATATCACCAGCAGTCTGGCGCAACAACTGCGCATTACGCCCGTCCCAGGCCGCATCAAAGCGGGATTTAAAACCGAACAGCGCCAGCGACAGTACCAGCTCGCCCCGGTAATCAAAGATCGGCGCCGCCAGTGACGACACCCCCTCAACACTGTGCCCCAGCACTCTGCCCAGCCCGCTCTGTCGGGTCTCATCGATAATTTCGGCGACCTCTTCCCAGTTACCGGGTGCCAGTTTATGCGGCTGCTCCCTGAAGGCCGCCAGCTCTTTCTCAACCAGCGGACGGATCAACTCACGCGGAAGGTGTGCCATAAAAACCCGACCCGACGCCGACATGGTGGTAGAGAAGTTAGTACCCGGACGTATCCCCACCGAGATCGGCCGACGCGATTGAAACCAGCGAATCACCGTAGTGCCCGCCGAGCCCCAAACCGTCAGAATAACGCCCTCCTCGGTTCGGTCACGCAATGCTTCGATGCTGTCGCTGGCCACCGACGTGGGGTCAAGGCGCGACAAAAACAGGGTCGAAAACTCCAACCCATAGGGCCCCAGGTCGTAGCGTCCATGCGCCGTACGGGCCACAAACCCAGTATTGACCAAACTGGTTAGATAACGGTGCGCTTTGGCGGGATGCATCGTCACCGCTGTGCTGAGTTCATTCAACGACGCATGCCCCCCCATGGCCGCAAGTGCCTTGAGCAATCCCATGCCGACCTCCACCGACTGCACCCCTCCCTTAGCCACCTCTTTAGCCACTTCTTTAGCCACCTCTTTAGCCGCCTCTTTAGCCTCCCCTTTCACCGACCCACTCCTTTATTAACCAATGAAAATATCAATTACGTAATCCGTAAAATATTACAACCCGATAACCGTAACCTTTGCATGACTAAATAACTAGTGCTTGAATGAGATATATCAAATATCTAAAAGTTTACGCATAGCGTAACGAAGCGATCAACAAGCAACAGCGACCCTAACTCTTACTAAGGAATACTCATGAGCACTCAATTTGCCTCGGCTGCCGATCTGGATGTGAAAAAAGTTAGCTTTACCCAATTGTCAGCCCACTGCTGGGCCTACACCGCCGAAGGCGATCCCAACACCGGCGTTATCATCGGCGACGATGCCGTCATGATCATCGACGCCACCGCGACCCCCGTAGCGGCCCAAGATCTAGTGCGGCAGATCCGTGAAGTCACCGACAAGCCGATCAAGTACGTCACCCTGTCGCATTACCACGCGGTTCGGGTGCTGGGTGCGTCCGGCTATAAAGAGCACGGTCTGCAACAGGTCATTGCTAGCAAAGATACCTATGAGCTGATCGTCGAGCGCGGCCAGCAGGATATGGATTCGGAGATCGGCCGCTTTCCACGCTTGTTCCAATCGGTTGAGAGTGTCCCTGGTCTGACCTGGCCTACGCTTATTTTCCAAAAAGAGATGACCCTGATGATGGGTACTCTTGAAGTAAAGATCATGCAACTGGGGCGCGGCCACACCAAGGGCGATACCGTGGTTTGGGTTCCGAGCGAACAGGTACTGTTCTCGGGTGACCTGGTTGAGTGCGATGCAGCCTGCTACACCGGCGATGCTTACCTAACCGACTGGCCACAGACGCTCGACAACCTGACCGCGCTTAACGCCCAGAAACTGGTTCCCGGTCGTGGCCCGGCACTGGAAACCCCCGAGCAGGTCGCCGAAGGCTTGGCGTATACCCGTGCCTTCGTCACCACCCTGTTCCAGAGCGCTCAGAAAGCGGTGGCGCAGAACATGAATCTTAAAGACTGCATGGCCCTGACCCGCGCGGCGATGGACCCCCAATTTGGCCAGGTATTTATCTACGAGCACTGCCTGCCGTTCGACGTTACCCGCGCCCACGACGAGGCCTCAGGCGTGCGCGATCCACGGATCTGGACCGCCGAACGTGACCAGCAGATGTGGCACGGCCTGCAGCAAACGCAACCGCAGTCTTAGTCCAAACACGCCTGCTTAGAGGGGCAACCTCTGCCCCTCTAAACGTCACATCTGCCCCTCTATATACATGGCCCCCATAAACACGGCCCCTCAAAAAAATAAAAACGAGGTCTGCATGTCTAAAACCTATCAAAACCCGGTCTACGATTACATCAAATCAGCCGACCAAAAAACCGATGAAATTGTCCACCATCCGCTGGTGATCGTGGGTGCCGGACCGGTCGGCCTGGCTGCAGGCCTGGATGCCGGCATGCACGGCATCCCCGCCGTTATCCTCGACGATAACAATACCGTCAGCGTGGGTTCGCGCGCGGTCTGCTACTCTAAACGCGCGCTGGAAGTACTCGATCGCCTGGGTTGCGGCAAACGGATGGTCGACAAAGGGGTGATCTGGCAGGTTGGCAAAGTATTCTTCAAGGATGAGCTGGTCACCCGTTTTGACCTGTTACCCGAAGAGGGCCACGAACAGCCCGCCTTTATCAACTTGCAGCAGTACTACCTCGAACAATACATGGTCGAACGTAGCGACGCGTTTGACGACATCGAGATCCGCTGGAAGAACAGGGTCACCGGGGTCGAAAACACTGGCGACATCGTCACCCTGAATATTGATACTCCGGACGGCCCCTACCAGATCACCACCGACTGGCTCATCGTTGCCGACGGCGCCAACAGTACCGTCCGCACCCTGCTAGGTCTGGCAATGGAGGGCAAGACGTTTGAGGACCGGTTCCTGATCGCCGATATCGTCATGAAGGCCGACTTCCCACCCGAGCGCTGGTTCTCTTTCGACCCCTCGTACCACAAAGGCCAATCCACCCTGCTGCACAGTCAAGCCGATAATGTCTGGCGGCTCGATTTCCAACTGGGCTGGGACAAAGATCCGGAGGAGGAGAAAAAACCCGAGAACATCATCCCCCGAGTCCAGGCGATGATGGGTAAGGATGTCGAGTTCGAGCTCGAATGGGCCAGCGTCTATACCTTTATGTGTCGACGGATGACGAGTTTCCGCCAGGGACGAGTGATCTTCGCTGGCGATGCCGCGCATCAGGTCTCGCCGTTTGGTGCCCGTGGCGCCAACTCCGGCTTCCAGGATACCGACAACCTGCTGTGGAAATTGAAACTGGTGATGGATGGCAAGGCTCCCGATGCACTTATCGACAGTTACTGTGCCGAACGCGAGTTCGCTGCCAACGAGAACCTGCTCAACTCGACCCGCTCGACCGACTTTATCTCACCGAAATCGAAAACCTCACTGCGGTTCCGCAATGCTACGCTGGAGCTGTCCAGGGATTATCACTTCGCCCAGAAGCTGGTCAACTCTGGCCGCCTGTCAGACGCCGCCTTCCTGTCCGAATCACCGCTCAACAGCGCCGATGAGGATAGTTTCGAGGGTAAAATGGTTCCCGGTGCGGTACTGGACGACGCCCCCATTCAGGGTAATCAAGACGAGCGCTGGGCGCTGAAGCTGCTCGCCAACCAGTTCCATCTGCTCTATTTTATCGACAATGCCAACCATCTTGACGATGCTACAGTTACCCAATTACTGGCGCTGAGCGAAGCGGTTATTGCTGTTCAGCCAGTCGTTGTCTGCACCTCTGGCACCGCCCCTACGGGTATCAAAACCGTGCAAGATATCAAGGGCCTGCTTGGCAAGCGCTACGATGCCCGCAACGGCACTTGCTACCTGACCCGACCCGATCAGCACGTGGCTGGCCGCTGGCGCACGCTGGTCAGCAGCAAGGTCAGTCAAGCACTCAACAGGGCCACCTGTAATGGCTAAGGAGAGTGCCATGCCCCTAAAAATACGCCCACCGGTAACGGCTAAGGAGAGAGTCATGCCCCTCAATACAGAATCAAATTTTCATCAGCCAGGCCAGCATAATTTTCGCGCCTATCGTGCCGGAGATGATTTCTACGAAGCGCTGATCGATACCCACCTCGATCTGACCGACGAGCAGAGCAACCAGGTCAATGCCCGACTGGTATTGCTACTGGCCAATCATATCGGTGATCTCGACGTGCTCCGGCAAGCGCTGGAAGCCGCCCGTAAAGGGGTATAACACGCCTCAAAGGTAACCATAAAATTGTACAACCCATGCCGGGCGTCACCCCCCGGCTTCGGAGTTGTGGTATTAATACCCACTACTAATTGAAGGACAGCGCACCATGCCCAAGCTAAACCCTACCCATAATCCGGAACTCCAGAGCTGGGTCGCTTCGGCCAATAAGCCGGGCTGCGACTTCCCGATCCAGAACCTGCCCTTTGCCATCTTCCGCCGTCAGCAGAGCAGTGAGACATTTCGCGGCGGTGTCGCCATCGGCGACCAGATTCTGGATCTGCAAGCGGTTAATGCGACGGGATTGATCGGTGCTGAGGCGGGCACCGCGATCGCGGCCTGTTGCGAGGACTCGTTGAATCGTTTTATGGCGCAAGGCCCGAGTAGCAGCTCTGCGCTGCGCAAAGCGCTCTCCGAAGCGCTGACGCAGGGCTCAGATCTAGAAGCCGCCCTGCGTGGCTGCCTGGTGGAACAGTCAGAGGCCGAATACCAACTGCCGGCCCGGATTGGTGACTACACCGATTTCTACACCTCAATTCACCATGCCACCAGCGTCGGCAAGCTGTTTCGTCCCGATAACCCACTGCTACCCAACTACAAATGGGTGCCGATCGGTTATCACGGTCGGAGTTCATCGATCGGGGTCTCCGGCCAGGTATTTCACCGCCCCCTGGGGCAGACCAAGGCACCCGACGCCGCCGAACCCAGCCTCGGGCCCTGCAAACGGCTGGATTACGAGCTGGAGGTCGGTATCTATATTGGTGCCGGTAATGCTCTGGGAGATTCTATCGAGCTGGACGCTAGCGATGCCCACGTGTTCGGCCTGTGTCTATTCAACGATTGGTCCGCACGCGATATCCAGGCCTGGGAATACCAACCGCTGGGGCCGTTTTTGGCAAAAAACTTCGCCTCCACCGTATCCCCCTGGATCATCACCCTCGAAGCGCTGGCACCCTTTCGCACCCCCTGGAGCCGTGACCCGTCTGACCCTCAGCCACTCGCCTACCTCGAGTCCGCACAGAACCGCCAGAGTGGTGCCTTTGATATCCAGCTGGAAGTGTTGATCCAAACCGAACAGATGCGCAGCACCGGCAAGCCGGCGCACCGGTTATCGCAATCCAATTTCTGCCACTCCTACTGGACTGTGGCGCAACTGGTGGCTCACCACACCGTCAATGGCTGCAACCTGCAACCCGGAGATTTCTTCGGCAGCGGCACCCAGTCCGGTCCCGAAGCGGCCGAAGCGGGTTCGATGCTGGAACTGAGCCAGGGTGGCAAGCAGTCGATCCCGCTACCCAATGGCGAAACCCGCACCTTCCTCGAAGATGGAGATACGATCATCCTACGCGGCGGCTGCTATAAAGCGGGTGCGGCTCGAATTGGTTTTGGTGAAGTGAGCAGCACGGTCGCTCCCGCCAAACGGCGATAACGGCAGACCGGCGGGGTCGACTTAACGGCTACTCAGATCGAGAGTGATTTGCTGACACTCAGCAGCAGAGTGGGTCCCAAAGGAGTCACGCAAGAAGCAGCTACTTGGATGCTGCGGGAGGCTCACTACGGCTAAGAACAAAGATGTGATGCCCCTAAGGTTCCAGCACAGAACCCTTTACGCGGGCAGTCCTTCTGCATGCCAGTGCAGTAGCCCTCCCTGGACATTGGCCACCTGCTCCCAACCCTCTTCACGCAGGATAGTAAAGGCCATTGCCGAGCGTCGTCCTGAGCGACAAAGGGCTATCACTGGCCGGTCCTGGGGAATCTCTGTTAGCCGATCGCGCAGCTGGTTCAGAGGGATATTGATAGCGCCGGCGATCTGCACCGGCTCCTCGGCTTGCTCGGTGGCGTTGCGCACATCGAGTACGGCGACCTGGTCTAAGTGGGCCGCGACCCACTCTGGGGACACTTCTAAAATACCGCTGTAGGTGGTCACTACCGGGGCCCAGTCAGGAGTCCGAGGAACCCTACCGTCGGCTGGGCGTCCGGCCATCAGGTTGGCGGGCACTGCCTCATCCAATCGCTTTGGATGAGGCAGACGCATATTCTCCATATAACCGATGAAATCGGTCTCGTTTGCGTCGCCACCGATGCGCGGGTTGAACTGCCTCTCCTCTCCGACCGAGCTCTGAGCGCGCCCCTGATAATCGTGCCCAGGGTAGATTAAACATTGGTCCGGCAACGTAAATATCTGCTCGGTGATGGAGCGGAAAAGCGTCGCCGCCGAACCCTGCTGGAAGTCAGTACGACCGCAACCACGGATCAGCAGACAGTCGCCGGTAAAGGCCAGTGATTGATCAGCTAAGACCAGGGTGATGCAACCGTTGGTATGCCCTGGGGTCGCCCGTACATCGAGCCGCAGGTTGCCAATATCAAGGCGGTCGCCATGGTTGAGGCTCCGGTCTAACCCCTGGATACCGCCTCTCTCAGAGGCAGCGATCTTACAGCCCAGATGCTGCTTCAGCAGGTAAGCAGCACTGACATGGTCGGCGTGACAATGGGTATCAACGGAGAGTACCAGCTGCAAACCCAGCTCCCGGATCAATGCCTCATCCCGGTTGTACTGCTCGTAAACAGGGTCGATAAGCAGGGCCTGGCTACTCAGCGTGTCTCCCAGCAAGTAGCTATAGGTGCAGGAAGAACTATCGAACAGTTGGCGCAACAGTAAAGACATCGGCTATCTCCCGAGCCCGAAGAAAGCAGGGCGTGATGCTTCTACTAAGGATAGCAGCAGTCGCCCCTAAGCTGCCGACTGGTATTCACAACTGAACGACCTAAGAGCCAATTCCTGGGGTAATGGGCAAGCGGACCCAATAACTGTGTAATGACTAGCGGGAGAAACAGGCGTCAGACAGCCGTTTTTGTGCACTTCAATGCCGTTTGCATCAGTGATGGCCATCTAGCTCGTTCTGAGGGACGGAGGTTTAGGGCAGCAGATCCCGCTGCTAACACGGGCATCGAAGCCTCCTCCATCAGCTAGACTTAACGCTCAGGGCCTACTCAACCAACGGGTTGTTCGGGCTGCCTGACTCGATTAACCCCAAGGGGAGAACATCATGGTTCGAATCTGCATGCAGGTTAGGCGAATTCCTGTAAAATTACTCGCCGCAGCATCCATCCTGTTTGGAGCCGGATCTACCTTGGCCCAGAATAATCCCGAGATCCACGCGGGCGCGGCGGTACGTATCGGCAAGGGTTCGGCGCACACGGTTATCCGCACCGACGCGAAGGGCGAGCCCGCGTCGATCGGCGTAGTTTTCACACCGGGGATGCTGGAAGGCCTTCCCACAGCCACCCAGGGTGAAGATCCTGATTTCCCATACCTGCTACTCATGCCAACGACGGGGCCGAAAACAATCATTGACCACGTTGTGATCAACTGGGAGTCTGAGGGTCATCCACCGGCCAATGTCTACGACGTGCCGCATTTCGATTTCCATTTCTACCTCCAGAGCCAGACGGAGCAGATGAAAGTCACTTTTAACAGCCCGAATGATTCCGCCGACCCCAGCCAACAACCAGCCCCTGAACTCGTGCCCCCAGGCTACATCCTGCCACCGGGTACCGCCGTCCCTGGAATGGGCGTGCACGCGATTAAGCCGACGGCCGCCGAGTTCCAGCATCAACCGTTCACCGCGACCCTTATCTACGGCTATTACAACCAACAGCAGACCTTCATAGAACCGATGGCTTCGCTGGAATTTCTTCTATCTAAGCCGTCTTTTTCGGCATCGGTACCGCGGCCCGCTGCCTACACCAAGCCTGGCGCCTATCCGTCGACCTACAGCATCAACTTCGATGCTGTCAACAAGGTGTACGAAGTCTCGCTGAAGGGGATGCGCTAACAAGGATTTGCAGATTCTGCCTAAATGCTGTGCCTCTCCCCGGCTGACGCCGATGTCTTGCAACTGGTCACTATCCAGCTGGGCTAGCTGTCGGCGGGTGCACCAGTTGATCTGCATAATATCGCGAGCCACGGGTTCTATGTTGTTCTTGGCTGCCTGAGTTACATAGTTCGCCGCAAACCCAGACATGTTGGCCGTGCCTCCGTAGCCCGGCGGTTGGACCGGCCCACCGAAAATCTGCACGTTCATATCTTCGAACAGCTCGCCCGGATCGGGGTACAGAGTTTCCATCAGTTTCGCTTGGCCCGTGGCACCTTGCCAGGTAGCAACCGTCTCCGATGGTCCCTTCCCACCGGGGCCGCTCCGATACGTATTGGTGGGCGAGATCTGATTGAGCCCGCGATAACTGGCTTAAGATTTTTGTGGATAGAGCCCACCCAGCATGTTGTCAAACGAACGGTTCTCGAACATCAGCACGACCAGCGGCTCAACGGACCGGCCGACAGCGCCAATAGCTCGTGCATGTCCTGTCACATGACTGCCTCGGTCGTGGACAAGAATGGTAAAACACCTCCGATCATCGTGCAGTTCCAGCCCGCACCAAAGATCACCCAGGAATGCGTTACACCCAATCCTAACTTCCCCAGCCAGGGCCAGGATGCTGCGGGATCACCCGCCCAACAGGTCTTCGCGACGTTTGCAGAGCTGGATCAGCTGTTCTTCGACAATACGGCTGCTGGTGTTCCCATTAATATGAGCGTGGCCGGTTATAACATTCTGCGATCCAGCAATGGAGATGCCTAGCCGCAATACCCAAGCGGCCGTAAGGAGTGGATTTCGCTTGATTACTCACTCCAGCTTGCAATCTCGCTGGTGCAATGGCATGAGTGGCTAGCCGATCAGGAGAGCAATGAGAACTTGGACGCTCGTCGATTTGAAAACATCCTGCCGGCACGTTGAATCCACAAGCTGAAAGCGCCCATGCAGATCGTCACCAGCGATCCCCGGCCCCTGACTGGCTAAAACAGGAGGAGTCCTGAGTTTGCGAGGGAAGCACCTTGGTGCCTCTAAAGGCGTATATACGATTTATCGCATGGGTTTGCTGTCCCTAGGTGCGCATTATTATTCACCATTTATGCGCCCTCTCCGCAACCGCAACCGTACATTGGTTAAACTACCGGGTTAGCTTTACCCATCAATAACGCTAGAATAAACAGCAACTTATTAATCTTCTGGTAAAGCTAATCCGTCACCCATTAGACGGTAAATGCAGTCGCCAGGGTTTGCAGGCTGCTGGCCATCTCTGCCTGAGACTTAGCTGTGGCTGCAATTTCTTCAGCTCCCGTAGCCGATTCCATTGCCTGATTGTCGATCTGTGAGATGTTATTGCTTATCTCTTCGATCACAGAGACCTGCTCCTCAGCGGCCGCTGCGATCTGCTGGGTTACACCATTAATCTCAAAGACAGAATTAGCCATCTGCTCTAGCTTTGATAGCACCTCCTTAGAGCGAGTGGATACATCATTGGCCTGATTACGATTACCTTCGATCACAGAAAATGCGGAATCCGCTTCTAGCTGCAGTTTGCCAATGATCTTCTCGATCTCTTGGGTGGAGCTTTGAGTGCGTTGTGCCAAGATCCGCACCTCGTCAGCAACTACAGCGAAACCGCGCCCCTGCTCCCCAGCACGGGCCGCTTCGATGGCCGCATTGAGTGCCAGCAGATTGGTCTGCTCAGCGATGCTATTGATCACATTGATCACATTGGAGATGGTGCCACTGCTTTTATGCAGACTACCAATTCGATCGCCAAGTTCGTTTACATCAGTGCAAAGACGCTCACTGGCCACACTTGATTCCTGGACCATCTGGCAGCCTGTTTCGACTTGCTCTTTGATAAGTTTGGCGTAATCAGCCGCCGAGACGGTATTTCGAGCGATCTCCTGTACGGTGGCTGACATCTCCTCGATAGCGGCCGCAACCTGGGTGGTCGCAAAGCGTTGCTGGTTAATAGTTTTCGAGTTTAGCGCGATGGTCGTGGAGGTTTGCTCCGCTGATACCGCTAGCTGATGGCTGCTGTTGGTAATCTGGCCAATAGCGTTACTGAAACGTTCCAACATGGTATTCATGGAGCTGGCAATTTCACCGAGTTCATCGGCACTGTCCACTGTCACTCGGGTAGTGAGATCACTGTTGATGGTCACAGCATCCATCGTCCGGGACAGGCTGGCAATTTGCCGATTAAGCTGACGAAGCACAACCACCACGCTGAAGGCGAGCAGGCTAAAAAGAGCAAGCGTGAGGGATAGATTGATTATTAGCGCCACACCGGTACTGGATGCCTTGCTCAGGGTCTGTTGCAGCAACTCTTTGGAAATAAAATCCTCGGTGTTTTTAAGCCGATTGATACGTAAGGTAGCCTGCTTGAACCAGTGCTCGGCATCGACACCAAAACCACCGTTGGTGGCATTCTGGTGAGCTATACTGCGCAATCGATCCACCTCAGCCACCGCTGGATCGTCCATCTGTTGGCGGGAAAAGTCCTGCCACGCCTGAGAAGCGAAAGTGTTAAAACTGGCAGTATAGGTCTGTTGCTCGGACACTAGAGAGACGAACCGCTGATACATGCCGGAGCCGAATGTATCAGCGCCGAATGTTCCACTCAACACCGCCCGCTCGATGCCGGCACGTTCCTTTCCTTGCAGGAAGTTGTAATAGGCAACGGAGTCTCGGACATGGTCAGTATCACTACTGATGTTGGCAATGGTGGCCGTGACGGAGAGCAGCTGGCTGTTGAGTTTGGTGTAGTAGCCAATCGCCTCCTTGGTTGGAATCGACAACCTGTCCGCACGACTACGAATACTAGCGAGTTGCTCGAGACTCTTACTAATAGCGTTGAGGATGCGGTTAATCTCTGGCGAGACAACCGCCTGATTGGACAGGAACGCTGCCCGAATACGGTGTTGGTCATCGGTGTTACTCCGCTGACGAGTCAATTCGGTTTTAAACTTTTTACCCTTACTGCCGAGAAAACCGGCGGTAGCACCGCGTTCTTTTTGCAATTCGTGCACAAGATTACTATTTTGCACCGACAATTCGGTCAGAGCCGTCAAAGTTTGCATCTCATTTCTGGTTTGGTAGTTCTGTTTGAGGATGATGGAAGATGCGACCAGCGCACCAATCACAGGCAACATCACAAGTAGAATCAGCTTGGCTTTGAAAGACATTCGTTTGAACATGTTCGTAATTTCCCCGGTCGTGTTTATCCCAGCGCCGACCTTGGCAAAAGAGAACCTTTATTTGTGAACTGCATAAAGCGTAGACCAATCAGGGATGTGTAAAAACATATCCGTGCGGCAGCTTCTCCGAGCAGCACAACATTTTACACAATGTGGGGGGGCTCCACCAATATCACCGAGCAGAAACGCGCCGAAGCTAAGCTGGCGCATTTGGCGTTTCATGATCAGTTGACCAGAACAGTTCAATGTTCGTCGACAATTAGAGTGACCGGCAGTGTCCAGTACCTTACGTCGGGTGTTCAGCTTTTTGACTGTCTCCAGTTAAGAGATCTTATCCAGCTCGAGCAGATCCGCCAGGGGTTCTGCTCTTTAGGGACGAGGTCTTAACGCCCGGCTCGCAACCGCGCCTGGGTATAGCGCGCCAGAGCCTGCATTCCGCGCTCGCAGGAGCGGAACACACAAACCCCCTGATCCATCAGCTTTTCCGCCATGGGATCGTACAGGGTTCCGCCATCGACGATCGCGATGATCGGTTTGTGCTGCGCTGCAACCAGCTGCGGCAACAGCTGCACCACGCTCTGCTCAGCGTGCAGATCGAAACCTGCCCGACTGCAACGCACCAGGGTACGCATCATCGGTGACAGCGGATCCAGCCCCACCACTACCGCATCGACATTGTCGGCCTCGGCAAAGGCGCGGGTGCACTCGACATGCGCTTCATCATCGGCCCCCGGGTTGATATCGATCGGGTTACGCACCTCCATCAAGGCATCGAGGCGCTTGGCGATCAAAATATCCTCGAGCCGTTTCTGGGTGCCCGGCTCGATCGATGCAAGCTGCAGCGAGAATTGGCCCGCCAGAATGCTGTCGGCCATCCCCACGGTTTCAAAACCGGCACCACTGACACCGGCAACACGGTTACCGCCGATGTGTTTATGGTGCAGACAGCTGGCGATATAGAACAGGTCATCAAACTCGGTCAGATCCTGGGCAACCAGCGCTCCGGCCTGGGTCAGGACAGTCTCACAGAGGGTGTAATCGCCCGCCTGGGATGCGGTATGGCCGAGCGCAGCCGCCTGCCCCGCCGACGTGCGCCCGGCTTTGTAAACAATCACCTGCTTACCCTTAGCCACCGCACGCCGCACCGCGTCGGCAAAGGCCAGGCCATCGAGATCGTTGAAGCCTTCGATATAGACACCGATCGTATCGATCTCTTCATGGTCGACATAATAACTGAGCATATCGCCATGACTGAGATCGGATTGGTTACCCAGGGCGGTCATATAGGCCGGATCGAGCCAGGGGTTTTTGCTCAGCCGGGTCACCATAAAGGCGCCACTCTGGCTGATCAGCGCGGAGTGGCGCTGGGCTTTCTTCTGCGGCTTGGGCAGCCGTTCGCGGGGGATAAACCAGGAGTCGTACTGTCCGGGATGAGACACCACGCCGAGGCAGTTGCCCCCCAGAAACACCGGACCGCCGCTCTGTTGCCGGTGGGCGGCATTGATCCGCTGCCGCATTGCCGCTGCCAACTCCCGGCTGGCGGCCGTTTCGCCCAGACCACCGGGCACCAACATCACCGCTTCAGCCGCATCCAGGGCGATAATTTCATCCACCAGATCGAAGACCGCATCCGCGGTGATCGCGACGATAAACAGATCCAGTTTATGCTCAAGCGCCCCTAGGCTCTCAACGCAGGCAACGCCATCGATCTGAGTCTCACCCGGACGCACGATGCACATCTTGGCAGGGTCATAGCCACTGCCGAGTAGGTTTTTAAGGATAATCCGCCCGAAGTTCATCTTGCTGGCCGACACCCCGATAATACCGATCGACTCGGGATGCAATAGTTTACCAATCTTGGCAATAGGACGCGCACAGGGCACCGCTATTGGCAACCTGAAACGACACCGACCTTGCAGCGAAAATAGCCTGTTATCCATACCGATAACGGAATTGACTTCTAACTGCTCGATCACATAGAGCGCCTGCGGATTGCTCGGCGAGAATAGATTAGCAAGGTCAATAAATGCGCCAAAACAGCTCAGCAGCTGAGCATCCGTAATAGTGCCATTGAGCTGCTTATAGCTAAAGCTGCGAGCAAAGCGGGCAAAAAATTCGTGCGCATTGGTCAAGACGGTAGCGGCACTGACAACCGCCTCATCCCTAGCAAAATGGCTGCGCAACCCCTCCAGCTCAGAACCACCCAGACCGACACTGAGAACCATGCCAAACTCGCGGGTCTGGCGAATGTCGATCGCCAGACTGCGTCCTGGGGTTGTTAGCGAACAGGGTTCTACTTGAGTCAAGGACGTTAAGCCGCAACGACCGAGCAGTAGTCCCAGTTCATCGCTCGCCAGGGTTTCGCGTTGCGCAGCGGCGGCCTTGGCAAAGAGCGCACTAACCTCCTCAGGATCGATCAACGCACCACTGGCTATTGCCGCTGAAGCTGTATGTTTCATAGTCTTGTTCCGTTTTAAGGCCAGTATTAATGGCATCGACGAGAGAAATCATTACGCCTTAGTCCCGCAAACAAAAGGCAGTATTTTTCATAAAAACACCAAAACATAGGGCGTATAGACCCTGCTACGCGTTAACAACCGCTAATTCATGAGTTATAGTGCATTAATTAGGATTGGGAATACAAACCGATCCGCCCTCCTTGTTCCGACTGACGGAACTGTCTTGACGCGCGTTGTGACGCGGATAAACCGCCTGAGCACCGCGGCAGGCAGCTGAATTGTCCACCTTCAGCAGATTTAGATTGAAAGACTATAGTTTGATATCAATCTATTTCTTGATATAGTCGAAATGCGATCAACATCAGCGACCCTTAGCAAACACAGGTTGAGACTCTCATGGACATCAGACAGCGCATTGCACGACTACTGCAACGGATGCATTCCAGCCCCCAGTACCCGACTCAGGGCAAGGTCCTGTTTGTGGATTTGGAGAACCGCAGTTCGCAAAGCGCTTACCTGTCCCAAGAGGTTGTCGCCACCTTCCTCGCCGGGCGCGGCGGCAATATGTTCCTGCTCTACAACCTGCTCCAGGAAGACAAAGACGCGCTGGACCCTGAAGTTCCGCTAATTTTCGGTGCTGGCGTCCTAACCGGCACCATGCCCTCGGCCACCCGCGGTAATGTTACCAGCCGCTCACCGGAAAGCCGCGCCATCCTCGATGCCAACGGCGGTGATTATTTCCCCTCGTTTCTAAAGCGTCACGGCTACGACCATCTGGTGCTGTTCGGCCGGAATGCCCGGTGGACGATGCTGCGCATCGACCGTGATAACATCGAATACCTGGACGCCAGCCCCTATAGAGGCATGAACAACCTGGAGTTCAGCCACGCCATCGCCGCTCGGTACGACTACAAAGAGCGCAAAAATATGGCCATGGCCCGGATCACCAGCGCCGGTGAGAACGGGGTCCTGTCCAGCGGTATCATGGGCGGCGAGAAGGCGATCTGGGCACGCGGCGGCGGCGGTGCCAAGATGGGATCGCTCCATCTAAAAGCGATCATCATGCACGGTAAAGGGGACGAAATTGAGCTCGGTCGTGACTTCAAACTCGAGGGTGTTGCACTGTCGCGCAAGAATCTCTCCGCCAGCGTGATCAAGAACGCCATGAGTAAGGTCGGCACCCCGTTCCTGTACAAACCCACCCGGGTACTGGGCGCGCTGGGCACCAAAAACAATCAGGAGACCGCCTGGGTCGACTCCCTGGACGCCGACAATTTCGACCCCTACCGCCCCGGCATGAGCAGCTGTTTCCGCTGCCCGGTCAAGTGCCGCGCCAACAATGACATGACCCCGGAAAGCAAAGGGGGTTACGGTGCTGGAGCCCTCAAGGGACTGACAGGGAATGCTAGTTACGACAAAGCCCAGAGCGACGTCGAACACCACAAAGCACGCGACTATAACGGCATCAACAATGATGGTGTATTCGACAAGTACGATAAAGGCGAAGGTCCCGAATACGTCAATATCGGCAAATTCGGCCCCAACATCGGCATCAAAACCCCGGAGCAGGTACTGCGTCTGAACAACATCTGCAACGATCTGGGTCTGGACGCCTCCGGTACCGGCACCGCCTTCGGTTGGGCGATGGAGCTGTACCAGCGCGGCATCATCACCCAGGCCGACACGGGCGGATTGGATCTGAGCTGGGGCAACTACCCTGCCATCGAAAAGCTGTTGCAACTAACGGCCCTGCGCCAGGGCTTTGGCGATACCATCGCCGATTCCACCCGCGCGGTCGAGCGGGGTAAATACCCCGCTGAGGCGCTGGACTACCTGATGGCGGTCAAAGGTCTGGGGCAGTCGGATCCGCACGATTCACGCATTCTCAAAGCCTTTGCGTTGGGACTGGCAGTGGCCACCCGGGGCATGGACCACCTGCGTAACCGGGCGACACTGGAGATCAATGCGCGGATTAACGATAACGCCGAGTTTAAGCAATCGCTCTACGGCGGCACCGTCGCGCCCGAACCCAACAGCTACGAAGGCAAGGAGATCGCAGTACGTCGCTGTGAAAACACCTTTGCCGTGGGCGATGCGGTGGGCTACTGCCGTTTCAATACCAAGCTTTTCAACACCCCCTCCACCACCGGCCTGGACGACTTTGCGGTGCAGCTCAACTGCCTCACCGGCATGACCTTCGACGAAGCCTCGCTCAACGAAGTGGGCCGCAACATCACCGGGCTGGAGCGGATGCTCAATTTCCGTATGGGCCTGCGCGCCGAGGATGACACTCTGCCCAAACGCTGGTTCGAAGAGCCGATCACAGTCGGTCCATTCAAAGGCGAGAAGATCGATCGAGACCAGTTCGAGGCGATGAAATCGCGCTTCTACACCCTGACCGGCCTCAATTCTGAGGGCACTCCGGCGCTGGACTGGCATACCCAACTGTCGAACATCACCACCGGCTATGCGGTCCGGGTCAACCTGGCTGAAGCGATGCCTGGCGCACCGGAACAGGCACTGATCATCGATGAACCCCTGAGCAACGTCAGCGAGCTGCGTCAGGCATTGCGGCGGAAAATCCCCGAAGCGCATAACCTGCTAGACAATGAAAACCTCAACATCGCCATCGATGGCAATCTGGTGTTGTCGGGCGAGCGCACCACCGCAGTGCCCAATGGCTGCGAAGTCACCCTGGTACCGATCATTGCGGGTGGTTAAGCCTACCCAGGAGGCTGCCGAGTATGAATAGCCTGAGTCAAACCACCCTGGACGCGCTGCTGCTGTTGGTAACGGGCAATGCTGAGCTCTGGTCGATCATTCGGGTCTCCTTCAGCACCACCCTCAAGGCGATGCTGTTGGCGATGCCGCTGGCCTTTATGCTCAGTTTTATCCTGAGTGTCGCCCGGTTTAGGGGCCGCTGGCTGGTCATCTCAGTGTTCAACACCCTGCTCGGAGTGCCCACCGTGGTGATCGGCCTGAGCCTCTACCTACTGCTATCACGCAGTGGCCCGCTGGGGGATCTGCGCCTGCTGTTTACTGAACCGGCGATGATTATCGGACAGATGCTGATCGCCTTTCCGCTGCTGGTTGCCATGGGCCTGGCCGCCTTTAGCGGGGCCGATCGGCGCGCCTGGGAAACGACCCGTACCCTGGGTGCCAGCCCGTTCCGAGCGATGCTAACACTGATGCGCGAAGTTCGCTTCGGCCTGGCAGCCGCAGGCGCTGCAGCTTACGGGCGGATCATTTCGGAGGTCGGCTGCTCGATGATGGTGGGCGGCAATATCCTCAACCACACCCGCACCATCCCCACCGCCATCGCTCTGGAAACCAGCAAGGGGGAGTTCGCCCAAGGGATCGCCCTGGGCATCGTCCTGCTGTTGCTGGCGCTGGGACTCAACTTCAGCGTCAGCCTGCTACAACAAAGGGGCAGTAGCTCATGAGCATCACCAACACGCCGTTGCTGGGGCTTCGCTACCTGAAAATCAGCGTCAGCTTGCTACAACAGCAAAGGGGCAGTAGCTCATGAGCATCACGACCAACACGCCGTTGCTGGGGCTTCGCTACCTGAAAAAGAGTTACGCTTCGACGCTGGTTCTCGATATCGACGCGCTGGACCTCTACGCCGGTCAAGCCGTGTTGCTGCGCGGGCGCAATGGCGCCGGCAAGAGCACTTTGCTGAAGACGCTGGCGGGATTAGAGCCCTATACCCAGGGTTCATTGCTGTATAAAGGGGAACCGATCAAGACACCCTGGTTTTCGCTGCAGCGCCCCACCAGGCAGCTCAATAACAAGGTGATCTACCTGCATCAACACCCATTTCTATTCGATACCAGCGTCAGAG
This sequence comes from uncultured Neptunomonas sp., assembly GCA_963974645.1. GTDB lineage: Bacteria > Pseudomonadota > Gammaproteobacteria > Pseudomonadales > Balneatricaceae > Motiliproteus. The sequence continues at coordinate 22,867 of CAXBEA010000034.1, forward strand.
ACAACCTTGCCTACGGCTTAAAATGTCGTCGCTACAGCAAAGCCCGACAGACTCTGGTCGTAGAGCAAGCACTGCACTGGTCAGGGCTCGAGCACCTGGCCGAGCGCAATGCCAAGACACTCTCCGGTGGCGAGATGCAGCGCATCGCCCTCGCCCGCGCCTGGGTGCTGGAACCCGAATTACTATTGCTGGATGAGCCGATCGCCAACATGGATACCGAATCTCGTGAGCAGACCTCCTTTTTAATTCGACGCCTGATCAATCAAGGCACAGGGGTGGTGATCTGCTCGCACGAAACCAAACCCGACAATCGCCTGATCGATCGGGTGCTGCACCTTGAGGCGGGGAAACTTCGTGATCGCGGCAAACCGCGTACAGCGACTACCGAGCAGCCCGAATTGCAGCACCCGGCTCCGGGTCAGCGGGTATTGAATCAGCCTTGCCTGAAATGATATAGATCAAGGCCAAAACGGCATCAACCGCCATAATCAAAACTTCCTACTCTCTGCATTAAAGGATATCAGTATGAGCTCAATCACCGAACATATGGCCAACGAACACCGCCACTGTGATGACCTGTTTGCCGCTGCGGAAAATGCAGCCGCTAGCGGGGACTGGCCCGCTGCATCCACAGCCTGGGAAGGGTTTTGCCTGGAACTGGAAAACCATCTACAACGCGAAGAGCAGTTTTTGTTTCCTGCCTTTGAAACACAAACAGGCAACACCCAAGGCCCTACGGCGGTGATGCGCCAGGAACACATCCAGATGCGGGCGCTGGTCCATCGAATGACTGCGGCCGCGTCCAGCCAGGACGAAGGGGAGTTCCTGGAGGGAGCTGATACCCTACAGATCTTAATTTCCCAACATAATATGAAAGAGGAACAGATGCTCTACCCTATGTCTGATCAGGTTCTTGGGGATGCGCCCCAGCTCATCGAAACCATGCGGACCAAGATTGCGTGATCAGCCCAGCGGCGCTGCAGTTGCTCGATGTCCGTGATCTGGAGCCGCCCGAACCGCTTACCACCATATTGAGCGCTCTCGAAGTGCTGCCCGCCCAGCAGGCCCTAAAGGTTAGACACCGGCGTGAGCCGTTTCCGCTTTATCCCCTGCTCGACAACATGGGATATGACCACCGCTGCTCGATGATCGGTACAGATGACTATCGCATCTATATCTGGACCTCAGGGCAACAACAACTTGAAAGGCTCTGTGCCACAGCGATAGCGGCGGAACAAAGAGTATGAACCTTAAAGGCTTGTCATTCGAAAACATGCCCCCCCTAGAGGTTCCGTTGCGATATTTCCAAACGGCGCCTTTTTTTGGCATGCTCGCGGCACTGTTGCTGCTTTACTATCCCGAGTCGCTGGACAGTCGCTGGCAATCCTCGCTGCTCGCCTTTACCCACCTGCTAACACTGGGTTTCGCAGCCACACTGATGCTGGGCGCACTGTTCCAGGTGATGCCCGTGGTAACCGGCCAAACCTTTCCCAACGCCCGCTGGCTTGCTCCGTTGGTACGCTGGACCCTGGTCTACGGGACGCTGCTGCTGGCAGCTGGATTTTTGTCAGGAACAGGGCTGTTTTACCTGCTCGCGTCGCTGCTGCTGGGTTGCAGCTTGCTGACCTTCCTCGCCGCCTTTGGCTGGGCGCTCATCAAGGTAGATCCTGTAGGCGACTCGGCCTACTGTTTACGCTTAGCCGCGCTCTCGCTCTTGGTTACCGGTCTCCTGGGCGCCGCGCAACTCAGCTATCACTACTGGCCCGAGGGCGGCTTATATCACCCGGCGCGTACCAATCTCCACGCCGCCTGGGGAGGTTTTGGCTGGGCGCTGGGATTAATCATCGCGGTCAGTATTCAGGTGATTCCGATGTTTCACGTCGCACCCTCATTCCCCCGCTGGGTACCGCGATTATTAGCGCCGCTGCTGTTTGCCTGGTTGATCCTGCTAAGCCTTCCCGTTGGCCAGATGCTGCAAACCGCCGCCATCTGCGCAATCGCTATTTCCGCCGCGGTGTTTGCCATCACCGCGCTGAAGGTCATCAATGGCCGCAAACGCAAACTGGTCGACTGGACAGTACGGTTCTGGCAATTGGGATTAGCCCATCTGCTGGTGATTGCCCCCTTGCTACTGCTGTCTCCCTTCGCTGCAGGAGTTCCTTTTGGTGGATCACTTCCCCTACTGATAGGCTTGGGGTTTGGCCTGGGATTCGTCGTATCGGTGATGCTGGGGATGCTACAGAAGATAGTGCCCTTTTTAATCTATCTGCATCTGCAACGGGCAACGCTCGGAAATCCCATCGCGATGACAACCCTTCCCAACATGAAGTCCATTATCTCCAGCGATCTATCGCGTAAACAGTTTCATCTTCACACCCTTGCCCTTGCTCTGCTCTATTTTGCCATTGCTATCCCATGGCTAAGGCCTGTGGCTGCCGTGGTATTACTGGCCGACTTTGCCTGGCTCGGCTACAGTTTAATGCGCGCCACAGGCTGCTATCTAGAAGCCTTGAAAAACATCAATGCTACGGCGTCTACGCCACAGCCCTCCCCCGCTGCGGGCCAGTCGTGAGACCCCGCGAGTGTAATCCCCATCCGTTCCTGGGCGCTAAGCGCTAAGGCAGTCTCTCTCTTCATGACGTAGCCCAGCGCTCTGCCTGTTACCCCACTCTTAGAAGCTATCGAGCACCGGCTTGCGGTGCTCCAGTGGGTGCTGATATTTCGGGTCACCGATCAGGCGCTGAGCACGGATCTACCCTAAGCCGCATGTTGCACTGCCCTCCAAATTTGATACTCGGGGCCGCGCAATTAAGTTCTGTTTCTCGGATTTAGACGAATACTGGCTGTTTTTTGATCTATTTGCGATTTTAGGGCGCAACTACCCCTTACCCCATTCTTTATAGCGTGCCGGGAACAGCACCTGAGCGAACTATCCAGGGGCCAGTTTCTTAGCAATCCGCAAGTACAGCTCCTGATCGGGATAGCTACTGCTCATCAACAGCTTGATGCTGGGTGTATTGCGGATCACAACAGCGCCTATCTTCAACAGCTTCAGCCGCAGCGTCGTCATCTGTGCCTTGGCATACTGGGTCCCGCGCAGATAACCGCTCCGCAGGTGTTCTAATAGGACGTACGCGAGACCAGTTCGACGCAACCTGGTCTTTTTCTAGAACGCAGACGTAATTGCGCAATAGGCTGCCTGTTACACCTGGTTATCTGAAGTGGTAAGCCGCTAGTTTTCTAGCGCTTCGATAGCGCCTTAAAATATCGCCCTACGAACTCTCTTCAACTGACGCCAATGTTAACTCGACTGGTTATCACCGATCAGCTCTCCCAGCTCCAAAGCGGCCTGACGGAGAAGGGGTTCAAACTCCAGTAATTCAGCCAGACTTTTCCTTAGGATCGGCGCATGGGTGAACAGGCAGGCAAAAAGCCGTCCGTCTTTATCCTTGATAGGGACTGCGAAGGCGACCATACCATCGACGAACTCTTCGTTGTCGGTGCCTCGGTCATTACCGGAGATTTCCAACAGCGCCGATTCCAAGTCCTCCGGGTTGACCAGGGTGTTACGGGCCCTTTTTTCCAAGGGTAGGTTGTGGATGATACGCTGGCGCCGATCCTTGGCCAGGGAGCTCAGGTACAGCTTTCCGCTGGCGGTGCACCATACCGGTGTGTGGCTACCAATGGGTAAATGTACCTGCAAAGGCCAGTTGGTCTGGACCCTGTCGTAATAGATCATCTCTGTGCCGTCAGGGATGGAAATGCCACAAGTCTCGCCAACCTTGGCTGCCAGTTTTTTCAGAATCGCTTGGCGTAGGGCCTTAAAGCGGCTGGTGTAGAGCACTCCAAGAGCGACGCTGTGTAACCGGTCGGCAGGCACCAGCAAACCACGCATATTCGTTTGCAGGTAACCTTCAGCATCGAGTTGCTGCAGTATGCGGTGCATGCTGGGTTTGGGAATATCTAACTGTAGGGCTAGGTCGGCCGGGCTTAAAGGTCGTTCGGCGCGAGAAACTGACTCGATGATCTCGAGTACCCGGGTGATGGAGGAGGTTTTTTGTCTCCGCTGATCTGTCATTCCATGTCCTGCCATTCAAAATTTGAGCCTATTATAGGCAGACTATGAATCGCAAAAAACAATAAAGGCTAGCCCTCTTTATCAAGGAGGGCTAGCTAAGGGGATGGAGCCACGCTCAAGGTTGGGAGCGATGACGACCCGACGTCGGACTACTTCATGGTGGGCATGGAAAACTCGATGCCTTCGCGGATGCCGGCTGAAGGCCAACGTTGGGTGACGGTTTTACGCTTGGTATAGAAACGCACCGCATCAGGGCCGTAGGCATGTAGATCACCGAACAACGAACGCTTCCAGCCGCCGAAGCTGTGGTAAGCCACCGGTACGGGCAGCGGGACGTTGATACCGACCATGCCGACCTTGATGTTATCGGAGAAGTAGCGGGCCGCCTCGCCATCGCGGGTGAAGATACAGGTGCCGTTACCGTATTCATGGGCATCGATCAGATCCATCGCTTCCTGCATGGTCTCCACACGAACGACTTGCAGCACCGGGCCGAAGATCTCTTCCTGGTAGCTGACCATCTCGGGCGTGACGTTGTCGATCAGGGTGCCGCCGACGAAGAAACCGTTTCCATAGCCAGCAACTTCAGGATTGCGGCCGTCTACGACAATCTCAGCACCCTGCTCTTCGGCGCTGTTGATGTAGCCCACTACCTTATTCTGGTGCTGTTTGGTGATCACCGGGCCAAAGTCGTTGCTGTTATCGGTATGGACCCCGATCTTCAGCTTGGTCATCGCTTGTTGCATCTTGGCAACCAGCGCATCACCGGCGGCATCCCCTACCGCGACCGCCACCGACAGGGCCATGCAACGCTCGCCGGACGAACCGAAGGCGGCGCCCAGTAATTGGTTAACGGCGTTGTCCATATCGGCGTCGGGCATCACGATCGCGTGGTTCTTGGCGCCGCCCAAAGCCTGGCAACGCTTGCCATTGGCGTTGGCAGTCGAGTAGATATACTCGGCAATCGGGGTGGAGCCGACGAAGCTGACCGCCTGAATCCGCTCATCATGCAGCAGCGTATCAACCGCTTCCTTGTCGCCGTTGACCACGGTCATCACGCCGTCGGGTAAGCCGGCTTCCTGCAGCAGTTGAGCGATAAACAGCGTCGAGCTGGGGTCGCGCTCGGAAGGCTTGAGAACGAAGCAGTTGCCGCAGACGATCGCCATGGGGTACATCCACAGCGGTACCATCGCCGGGAAGTTGAACGGGGTGATACCCGCGACCACACCCAGCGGCTGGAATTCGCTCCAGGAATCGATATTGGGGCCGACGTTCTTGCTGTGCTCGCCCTTGAGCAACTCGGGAGCACCGCAGGCATATTCAACATTCTCGATACCGCGCTGCAATTCACCGGCAGCATCGTGGCCGATCTTGCCGTGCTCTTCGCCAATCATCTGGCAGATCTTATCGGCGTTGGCTTCCAGCAGTGCTTTGAACTTGAACATCACCCGGGCGCGTTTGATGGGCGGGGTGTTGCGCCATGCGGGATACGCGGCCTGGGCGGTGGCAATGGCTTGTTCGACGGTGGTTTTGGAGGCCAGGTCGACCTGCTTGCTGGCTTCCCCGGTAGCCGGGTTGAAAACGTCCTGGCTGCGGGTTCCTTCTATGACGATTTCGCCGTTGATCAGATGTCCGATGGTATTCATAACGTGTTCCTCAAGGTTAAATTAGGCAGCACGATGGCTGCCCACAATCGCAAAGGGTTGGAGCGCTGGGCCCGCCCTTTCAGAAGTAAGGGTTACCAAAGCTGTTGGTAGATCTCGACGACCTCTTCGGCGCTGGGCACCCGGGGGTTGTTGTTGGGGGAGCCCGAGGCCAGGGCCTGCTCGGCCATGGTCGGCATCAGCTCGAAGAACGCTTGGCGCTCGATACCGAACTGGGCTGGGGTAGGCACTTTTAGCTCATCGTTGAGCGCTTGCAGCTCGTTCAGCAGTTTTTCGTTAGCCTGTTCGTCACTATCCTGTGCCGTGGCGACGCCCATGGCGCGGGCACAATCGGCGTAACGCTCAGGAGCCGCTGGAATGGAAAATGCGGTAACGCTGGGCAGCAGCATGGCATTGGACAGTCCGTGCGGTACGTGGAAGGCCGCGCCGATGGGACGGCTCATGCCGTGAACCAGAGCGACAGAGGCGTTGGAGAACGCGACACCCGCCAAAGTAGAGCCCAGCATCATCGCCTCGCGAGCCGACTTGTCGGAGCCGTCGTGGTAAGCCCGGCGCAGATTGGGACCAATCAGACGCATGGCCGATAACGCTTGGCTATCGCTATAGGGGTTAGCCTTCTGGCTGACGTAGGATTCGATGGCATGGGTCAAGGCATCAATTCCGGTATCGGCAGTGATCCGAGGCGGCAGGCTCAGGGTCAGGCTGTAATCGACTAGTGCTGCAACCGGCATAAAACCGATACCGACGCAGAGCATTTTCTCGTCACTTTTCTCATCGGTGATGATAGTGAAACGGGTCCCCTCCGAGCCGGTTCCTGCTGTGGTCGGCACCGCGATGAGCGGTAGACCTGCCTCGATCACCATCCGAGGAAATTTGTAGTCCTGCATAGTGCCGCCGTGCTTGGCCAGGATCGCGATCGCCTTGGCACTGTCGATGGGGCTGCCACCGCCGAGTGCAATAATGCAGTCGTAATCACCGTTACGGGCCTTGTCGACACCAGCTTGAATCGAGCTAACGGTCGGCTCGGGGACGGTATCGTCGAACACGTCTGAAGATATCATCTGGCTTGATAGGCACTCCTGAATACGGCTGGCATAACCTAACTGCACCATCATCTTGTCGGTGATGATCAGCGGGCGCTTGCAGCCCAGGCTGGCTAGTACGTTAGGCATCTCCTGGCTGGCGTTTTCACCGACCTGCATGATGCGTGGAAGAATCACTTGAGTAGACATATCGACTCCTAAATTTGAGATCATCAGAGACAGCAATCCCTATAGGCTGAAAAAACCCATAGCTATTCCCTGATTGAGTGGTGCACCGCTGCCGGTCGATAGCAGTGCTGGTTAGCGTTAAATGCTTGCTCCTAGCGGTGCCGGAAAACCGGGGCGCGCTTGGCAATAAACGCATGCATGCCTTCTTTCTGACCTTCGGTGGCAAAGGCCGCCTGGAACAGACGTCGCTCATGCCGGATGCCTTCGGTGAGGCTGGTCTCGAAGGCGACATTGACCGCCTCTTTGGCCATGCGTACAGCCGGATCGTTGTAGCCCGCGATGGTGTGCGCCGCTTCCAGTGTGACCTGCAACAGTTCTTTGGCGGGAACCACTCGCGCTACCAGGCCGGCCGCTTTGGCTTCATGCACGTCGATTGTCCGACCCGTCAGGACAAGATCCATGGCCAGCGCCTTACCGACTGCGTTGCTCAGACGCTGCGAACCACCGATGCCCGGCAAAATGCCGAGTTTGATCTCAGGCTGACCGAATTGAGCATCTTCCGCAGCAATGATGAAGTCGCACATCAGTGCCAGCTCGCAACCCCCGCCCAGGGCGTAACCACCAACAGCGGCGATGATCGGTTTTTTGATCAAGCGCAGCTCATCCCAGGGGGCAAAGATGTCATCGCAATAGAATTCTGCGTACGTCAGGTTCGCCATCTCTTCGATGTCGGCTCCGGCTGCGAAGGCACGGGCACTACCGGTAATAATAATCGCTCCAATATTGTCGTCGGCGTCGAAGGCTTTGAGGGTCTCGACCACTTCTCGGGCAATCTGTCGGTTCAGCGCGTTCAGACTCTTGGGGCGGTGCAGGGTGATGATGCCCACCCGCTCACGCCGCTCGACCAGGATGGCTTCTGGGGCATCCACGGAAGCTTGAACCGCAGAAGCAGACCTGGTGCTGGGTTGGGTCTCAGCATTGTTCTGCTCTGGGCTGACTGACTTAAGTGCGGTGCTGGTTTTTGTTTTCATCATGGGTACCTAACGGTCTTGGATATAAGGTTTAGACTGCAGAAACGGCTTCGTAGAGAGCGAGTTGCTCTGTATCATCGCCATCTTCATGGGCCTGCATTGTCGGAGCGTAAGCGCCGTTACTGGCCATTAGTTCTTCAAGAATCGCTTCGCGGTGTTCGTTAAGAGCAGGCGATTTGATCGGTACTTCAGGATCAACTTCGGATAGGGTGCTCATCTTGATGGGGTTACCGGCGGTACGAACCGCCCGCTCATTCTCACCTTTCACTTTGACGATCATGTTGCGAGCCAGAAGCTGCGGGTGGGTGAAGAGTTTGTCGATGGTGTTGATCGGCGCACAGGGCACCCCAGCTTCATTGAGAGCGTCTATCCAATGCTGCATCGGCTCTGTTTTGGTTATCGCCTCGACATCCTTGACCAGTTGTTTACGGTTTTGAACCCGTAGATCATTGGTAATAAATTCTGCTTTCAGCGCCAGATGCGGCGACCCTAAAGCGTCGGCCATCAGCAAGAACAGCGTGTCGTTGCCTGCGCAGATCACGAACTTACCGTCTGCGGCCATAAAGGTCTCAAAGGGTGCCAGCGAGGGATGATTGTCACCGGTCCGGGTTGGCACCACGCCTTCGACGTCGTAACGGGCCAGAGCGGTCTCCATCAATGCGGCCTGGCAATCGAGCATGCCGATGTCGACACGTGCCCCTTGGGCATCACGGCTGCGGCTGTAGAGCGCAGACAGAATGCCGATCACACCGAAGAGGGCTGCGCCCAAGTCACCAAAACTGGTGCCCACGCGGGCGGGCTCTTCATCAGGCCAGCCGGTCAGGCTCATGACGCCGCCCATTGCCTGTACCACCATGTCGTAGCCCGGCAGTTCACTGAACGGACCACTGTGGCCGAAGCCGGAGATAGAGGTATAAATAATATGAGGATGCGTTTTGGCGAGCCGATCAGGGCCGTAACCAAGACGCTCCATGACGCCGGGGCGGAAGTTCTCGACCACCACATCGCAGCTGTCTAAAAGGCGCTCCAGCAATTCCCGATCGCGAGGTGATTTTATATCAAGAGAAATACTCTCCTTGCCGCGATTGAAGCACATGAAATAAGCGGAATCATCCCCCACAAAAGGACCGAATGCACGGGTGTCGTCGCCAGTACCAAAGCGCTCAACTTTGATTACCCGTGCACCGAGATCCGCCAAAACCATGGTGCAATAAGGGCCCGCAAGCACGCGCGAGAAGTCCAAGACGGTGATTCCAGCCAATGGACCTGGCTTTGCCTCTGTTTCGCTTGTGTAATCCATAGATGCTAATCCTAAGGTTGGTTTTTAGTAACCATTAATAACGATACGAAACGTATCATATTTGAGCGACGGTCAAATATCAATCAATTTGTCATACAAATTTACATTAGGCCGAAATAAGACGAATGATGAGGGAGAAGGGAGTGATGAAACAGGTGGTCATGGGCAAGCCAGAGGCAACAAATGTGGGTGCCGAAAAACCAGTCTAACGCTCTCGAGCGACTTGTTATTCAAGATCAGCAAGAGTAATGAATGCTAGGCGAATCGGTGGCTATGGTTGCAGTGCAACAACTGCAACCATAGAAACAGGCAACGACGATGCCTTCGTTACTGAAGATGAAGATCTAGAAATGATCTCTAATATAAGTACGTGCTAATGTCGCAATAAAAGACATTGTAGGGATATCCAAAACATGGCCAGCTTTGGATCAAAGCTAACCATTTTTGTTTAAGGTTGCTGTCTTGTCGCTGCGACTACGATTTCTCGAATACAAATATTTTGGGGCTGGTGGTAGGCAAACAGGGTTGAGTTTGCGATGTCTTCAGGCTTGATCGCCCCGCCCATACCTTCTTTCCAATCTTGATAGCCATCAATGATCTCCTGTGATGTGGTATGCGATAACAGCTCTGTTTCGACTGCCCCAGGAGCAATAGTAATGACACGTACTCCTGCGTCGGCGACTTCCTCGCGCAGGTTCTCGCTGATAGCATGCACGGCGAATTTAGTACCGCAGTAAGCGACTGGATCAGTGTCTTGGGCATCTCTGAATCGCTGCACAAAAAGCTCGCAGGGGGCTTCCTACCAGCCTCCAGAGCGACAAAAGCGCACATCGCTACACTCATACGATTTGTCGATACCCCCCCGTGGCAGGATAGTTGTCGCCTTCCCCGAATTACTTGTATGACCACATAGGGGCGGCAAGAAGGGATTGATGTTTCGATATTCAGAAGAGCGGAAGAACGCCATCATGCAGAAGATGCTGTCACCGATTAACATGGCGGTATCTGAGCTGGCGCATGCAGAAGGACTCTCGACTAAAACCCTGTATCGTTGGCGCAAAGAAGCCAATTCAGGAAGTGTTTACGTGTCCAGAAAAGGATCATCATCTGAGCAGCTTTCAGCAGAAGCCAAGTTTGCCATCGTGGTTGAAACAGCGACGCTGTCGGAGCATGAACTAGGCCAGTACTGCCGTGAACGGGGTCTGTTTCCTGAGCAGATCAAGGCGTGGAAGCATGCGTTCATTCAAGGCGCCAAGCCCGATCCAACGCAGCTGAAGGCAGACAAGGAGGCGCTCAGTAAAGAACGCCAGCGCAGCAAAGACCTGGAGCGCGAGCTGCGTCGCAAAGATAAGGCGTTGGCTGAAACCGCGGCACTGCTGGTATTGAGAAAAAAAGCCCATGCGATTTGGGGGGACGAAGAGGACGACTGATCAGCCCCCCAGATCGTCAACATGCCATCGAACTGATCAACGAAGCAGTCTCGGCTGGTGCGCCAAAAGAGAAAGCCTGCCAAGCGCTGGAATTGACGATCCGGACCGTCCAGCGCTGGACCGAAGGCGACGAATTAAAGGTGGATTGTCGCCCAACGGCGGCTAGACCGGAACCCGCCAATAAGCTCAGCGACGCGGAACGACAGGCGCTTCTTGATCTAAGCAATCAGGCTGAATACGCCAGCCTGCCACCAGGCCAGATCGTACCCAGGCTGGCCGACAAGGGGATCTACGTGGCGAGTGAGTCGACATTTTACCGCGTATTGAGCGCTAATAATCAGCTGCATCATCGTGGCCGCTCTCGCGCACCACGCAAGGTGGCGCGACCGACAACCTATACGGCCTCGGGGCCAAACCAGGTATGGTCTTGGGATAGTGTGCCGTAGAGGCGCCAGTAAGCATCTGCATGGATGCAGATATTCACTGAGCCATAAGCTCAGCAAGAGATGGTGGTAGGCCCACCGGAGTCGGCTGTCGGAAGCGGGCTCCAAACCGGCCCAAGCTGCATGCATTAAGAGTGTGTGTGGTGAGCGTTGGGTGAAAAGGCCGCATAAATGCGGTCAGGTGAGATATTGAGAGGCGAGTAAAACCGAACCCATGTTGACGTGTCGAGATCCATACATGACATCAAAATCGAGGGCGTGTCCCATCCTCGAGATCAGTTTGCGGGTGTACTCCGAATGTTGCGCAGGCGGTGTCCGGCATAAAGTGGGCGCGACTCAATATCAGGCTCTTGTTGGGAACTGCGGGAACCAGTCATCGTGATGTTCAAGGGAGAAAGCACAAGTGGCGACCACCACAAGGCTGAGAGTACCGATGCACGATACTGGGGCGGAGCTGCTCGTAGTAGTGATGAAGTGCCTGTAATGGGCATGGAGCGAAGGGGCAGCATCAAGCAGCCTGAATGTCAGTCCCAACTGCGTCAGCAGGAGGAGGGCCGGTATCAGGCAAAACCATTCGAGATCGACAAGAGGTTATTTGTTGAAGCATACAACCGTGTTAAGGCGAACGCAGGGGCTGCAGGTATAGACCAGCAATCCCTGGATGATTTTGACCGTAATCGAAAGAACAATCTGTATAAACTCTGGAACCGAATGTCATCGGGTAGTTACATGCCCCCATCCGTTCGAGCTGTCTCCATACCCAAGAAATCGGGAGGAGTACGGATACTGGGCATACCAACCGTGGCGGATCGAATAGCCCAGATGGTCGTCAAGCTCCAGTTCGAACCCAATGTAGAGCCTCATTTTCTCCCTGACTCTTATGGTTATCGGCCGGGTAAATCGGCACTTGACGCTATCGGGATCACGCGAGAGCGATGCTGGCGACAAGCATGGGTACTGGAATTTGATATCCGAGGACTATTCGATAACATCCCGCATGACCTATTGCTGCGTGCAGTCGACAAGCACTCCCGTAACCCATGGGTACGGCAGTATATTCGTCGATGGCTAACAGCGCCGATGGTGATGGAAGACGGG
>CAXBEA010000035.1:0-34893 GCA_963974645.1 uncultured Neptunomonas sp.
AGCGACCGCATTCATCGCGGCAAACTGGGCCTGCATATCGGTCGGAAAGGCAGGATAGGGCGCGGTCGTCACATTGACCGCTTTGGGGCGTTTACCCTGCATATCCAAAGCGATCCAATCGTCGCCGGTCTGAATCTCGGCACCCGCTTTTTCCAGTTTCAGCAGCACCGCTTCGAGAATATCGGGACGGGTATTGTGCAACTTTATCCGCCCGCGAGTGGCTGCGGCGGCTACCAGATAGGTGCCGGTTTCGATCCGATCCGGCATCACCGAGTAGCTACAACCATTCAATCGAGCCAAGCCCTTAATGGTGATAGTATCGGTGCCCTGACCGCTGATATCGGCACCCATCGCGATCAGGCATTCGGCCAGATCAACGACTTCAGGCTCTTTAGCCGCATTCTCAAGCGTGGTGGTTCCTTCCGCAAGCGTGGCCGCCATCAGAATATTTTCAGTGCCGGTAACCGTGACCGTATCAAAAAGAATGTGCGCGCCCTTCAACCGACCCTCGGTTTTAGCGCGGATATAGCCGTCTTCAACGGTGATCACCGCACCCATCGCTTCCAGACCGCGAATATGCAGATCTACCGGACGGCTGCCGATCGCACAACCACCCGGCAGCGACACCTCGGCCTGACCAAACCGTGCCAGCATCGGCCCCAGTACCAGAATCGAGGCGCGCATCGTCTTGACCAGATCGTAAGGCGCGACCAGGGTATTTACGCTGCGTGAGTCGATATCGGCATTGAGTTTCTCATCCAGAGATACCTTGACGCCCATCCGGCCAAGCAGCTTGATCATGGTCGTGACATCGTGCAGATGTGGCAGGTTGCGGATACTTACCGGCCCGTCTGCAAGCAGCGTTGAGGCTAAAATCGGTAACGCCGCGTTTTTAGCCCCGGAGATCCAAACCTCACCATCAATCCTGCATTCGCCAGATATCTTGAGTTTATCCATAGTTGTTTCCACAGTGACACGGCCTGTTACTCAACCTCTGGGCCGGGTCAAAAAAGAGTACGATCAATCTTGAAGGGCCTGCCACTGCTCAGGGGTGTAGGTTTTTATCGTCAATGCATGAATAGAACCGTCGGCAATCTGTGCATTCAAACAACCATATACCAGCTGCTGTTTCTTGACGGAGGATAAGCCGGCAAACAGCTCGCCCACCACGGTAACCTGAAAAGAACAGCCTTCACCCGCTGTAATCACTTCGCAGCCATCCAATTGCTGCTCAATCAGCTGCTTTACTTCAAACGTCTGCATAAATACCCCAGCTTGATGAACAAAAAAACGAAGCGACCAATAGTATAGAGATTTGCCTGAAAAGGCTAAGTCTAGGCGCGGATCTGAGTGAGCAACGCTAAGAGTCTAATCAAGGTGAACGGCGATGAATAAAATAGCAGAGAGCTAGCCGATAGCATCGGGAGCATCGATTAACCACTCCAGATCACTCAGTTCTGCAATAGCTTGCAGCTCGGCAGGCAACGCGGAGAACTCAACTTCGATCCCCTGCTGCTGGGCTTTGCGACGCCAGTTCAACAACAATGACAGCGCTACCGAATTAACCGAATTCACTGCGGAAAAATCGAATTGGCAACGGTCCTCCGACTGCTCTATCGCGCTGCAGCCTGCCTCGCTCAAACGAGCTACCGAGTTAAAATCGATATCACCCGACACCAGCCAGACACCCGACTCCCGATGGATCAACTGAGCCCGCATTATTATTCACTAACCTTATTAAACAGAAACTTACCGATCAGCTCTTCCAAAACCAACGAGGACTGGGTATCTTCGATGGTATCTCCATCCACCAGCATCTCCCGATCTGCGCCGACCGTCACACCGATATACTTCTCACCCAGCAGACCTGCGGTCAAAATCGCCGCCGAGGTATCGTAGCTCAGATAATCCGCGTCGTTATGAATCGACATCTCGACCCGCGCCTTGAGCAATTTTTTATCGATACTGATCGACGCCACTTCGCCGATAACCACGCCTGACATCGACACCTTGGAGCGCACAGTCAGCCCTCCGGCATTCTCAAACAGGGCATAGAGGGTATAACTCTGTTTGGCGCCAGAAAGACTTAGGCCGCTGATATTCACCACCAGCACTGCTAGCGCGACCAATCCGGCCAACATAAAACTACCGACGCCCAACTCTAGGGTTCGCATCCGCATGACTATAGATCTCCAAACATAAGCGCGGTCAGTAGGAAGTCGAGCCCCAGCACTGCCAACGAAGAATAAACGACGGTTCTAGTCGTGGCCTTGCCGATCCCTTCGGAGGTAGGCACACAGTCATAGCCTTGAAAAACGGCAATCCAGGTCACAACAAAACCAAACACTGTGGCCTTGACGATGCCATTAAGCACATCATTCGAGAAATCTACTGAGGCCTGCATATTGGACCAGAAGGAGCCTTCGAAAATACCCAACCACTCGACCCCGACTAGCATCCCACCCCATACGCCGACCACACTAAAGATCATCGACAGTATCGGTAAGGAAATAAACCCAGCCCATAACCGAGGCGCGATGATCCGTCTTAAGGGATCAACACCGATCATCTCCATCCCCGCCAACTGCTCTGTCGCTTTCATCAAGCCGATCTCAGCCGTCAACGCCGACCCGGCCCGGCCGGCGAATAGCAATGCGGTAACTACCGGTGAGAGTTCGCGCACCAAGCTTAAGGCCACCATCTGCCCGACCGCCTGTTCAGAGCCGTAATCGACCAGAATAGTGTAGCCCTGGAGGCTGATAACCATGCCGATAAACAGCCCCGAGACCATTATAATGATCATCGATTGGACGCCAACCGAATAGAGCTGTTTGATCAGTAGCGGAAAATTGGTTCTCGGTTGCGGCATTGCAATGAGCGAGTGATATAAAAAAATCGCCGAACGCCCCATCTCCATCAACCAAACAAGAGCACTGCGACCCAGCGCGGCAGTCAACTCAATCATGGTGTACCTCCGCAGGGATTAAACTCTCGATATAATCGGAGGCTGGATAATGAAAGGGCACGGGACCATCGGGCAAGCCTTGCATAAACTGCTTTACCTGCGGCGACTCCTCCCCCAACAGCTGCTCAGGCGTGCCATGCGCCAACACCTTAGCATCGGCCACCAGGTAGATGTAATCAGCAATACTGAGGGTTTCCTGAATATCATGACTGACAATGATAGAGGTGTGCCCCAAGGAGGCGTTGAGTGATTTAATCAATTTCACCAGCACCCCCATTGCAATCGGATCCTGACCGGTAAAGGGCTCATCGTACATCATTAGATCCGGATCCAGCGCTATCGCCCGCGCTAGGGCAACTCGACGCGCCATGCCACCTGAAAGCTCGCTGGGCATCAACTTTTCCGCTCCACGCAAGCCCACAGACTGCAGCTTTATCAACACCAAGTCGCGCACCATCTGCTCAGGCAGTTGGGTATGGACCCGCAACGGGAAGGCGACATTATCGAACACACTCATGTCGGTAAAGAGCGCACCGCTTTGAAACAGCATCCCCATCCGCTCGCGCAGATCAAATAATTCAGTACGCCCAAGCCGGGGAACATTGTGCCCATCGATGTAAATAGAGCCGGCATCAGGGCGTAATTGACCACCGATCAATTTCAACAAAGTGGTCTTACCCGTGCCACTAGGCCCCATGATCGCAGTCACCCTGCCTCTGGGAATCTGCATCGCCAGATCACGAAATATATACCGCTCATTGCGCGTGAACGTTAGGCCTTCGATAGAAATTAAGATGTCGTCTAGTAAATTCATAGTCCGCAAAACATAGCAAACACCCCGTCAGAGGGCGCGAAGGGCGCTACTATAGCATCTGCGTCCATGTGAATGTAGACTGCCCGAAATTAGCCCCTCGTCATCTCGCCAAACAAACAAACAATCTGTTTTAAAACAACGCTAATGACGGAGCTAAACCAGCTATGAAGCATCTAAAAACACTCACTTTTATTGACCATGGAGTTCTCGATGTCTGAGATACTACCCGCTGTTGGGGCAATTTTAGCCGGTTTCGTGATCTTAATTTGGAGTGCCGATCGCTTCGTTACAGGCGCCGCTGCCACTGCCAAAAACCTCGGCATGTCGCCCATGCTTATAGGCCTGACAATTGTCTCAATCGGCACCTCTGCCCCTGAAATGCTGGTATCCGGAATCGCCTCTTATACAGGCGCAGGAGGATTGGCGATCGGCAATATACTCGGATCCAATATCGCCAACATAGGCCTCGTACTGGGCGCTACCGCCCTGATTGCACCCCTACCCGTCAAAACCGGATTGATGCGCAAAGAGCTTCCGCTATTGCTCGCCGTCACCGTGATCGCCGGCTTACTGCTTGTCGATGGCGAACTTGATCGCATCGATGGCACCGTGCTGGCTATAGGGCTGGTAATTGTTTTAATCCTCTTTGCTCGTTTCCAGCGCTATGCCGATCCTGACGAGATCGCACACGAAGAGGAGGCGTTACCCGACCTGCCTCAGTCTCGCGCCTTATTATGGCTCATGATAGGCTTAGTCTTATTAGCCGCCAGCTCCCGACTGCTGGTCTGGGGTGCTACCGAGATAGCCACCTCGCTGGGCGTCAGCGACCTGATCATCGGCCTGACTATCGTCGCCATAGGCACCAGCCTGCCAGAACTGGCAGCCTCAATAACCAGCGCGATCAAAGGCCACCATGATATTGCCATCGGCAACATCGTCGGCTCCAACATCTTCAATCTACTTGCGGTCATGGCGATTCCCGGACTGATCCAGCCCATCACCTTCGACACCGAAGTACTCTGGCGCGACTATAGTACAGTCCTGCTGTTCACCCTGGCATTGCTGGCCTTTGCCTACCTGATGGAGCGCGGCAAGATCAATCGATTCGAGGGCTGCCTGTTGCTTTCGGGCTATTCAAGCTATTTGGGATTACTATACTATACGGCGTCAGCCTAGAGTCATGGCTTATGCGTAGAGCCGTATCGACCTGAGAGCTAAAGAACTAAAGAACTAAAGAACTAAAGAACTAAGCGTAACCGACCCCTATCACTGACAACAGCCTGGCAACGACGTTATAGATACCGCTTATGTTGTTACTAGATTTATTTCGGCAGCCCATTTATGTCGTTTTTTTATAGCCATACAAACCAATACGCAACCTGACCAAACAACAAGACCCAACGGACCCTATGACATCCCCTGACCTATTTATCCAATCTGCTCGCCGCACCATTGCCGTTGAAGCAGAGGCTGTCGCTGCCCTGGAGCAGCAGCTCGACTTCAATTTCAGCCGTGCATGCGAATTAGCACTCGACTGCAAAGGTCGGGTTATCGTAACCGGGATGGGAAAATCGGGACATATAGGCAAGAAGATCGCAGCCACCCTAGCCAGCACCGGTACCCCCTCTTTTTACGTCCACCCCGCCGAAGCCAGCCACGGCGACATGGGCATGTTCACCGCCCAGGATGTTGTCATCGCCCTCTCAAATTCTGGCAGCACCACCGAGCTGGTCACGCTTCTGCCGCTGATCCAACGGCTCGGAATTCCGATGATCAGCATCACCGGCAACCCCCGCTCGATTCTATCCCTTGCTGCTGACGCCAACCTGGATGTCAGCATCAAAAGCGAAGCCTGCCCACTGGGTCTAGCGCCGACTGCGAGCACCACCGCAGCACTGGTCATCGGCGATGCTTTGGCAATCGCACTCTTGGAAGCGCGTGGCTTCAGCTCGGAAGACTTCGCCTTCTCCCACCCAGGCGGAGCACTGGGACGCAAGCTACTGCTCAAAGTCAAAGACCTGATGCATAGTGGCGCGAGGCTGCCAAAGGTCACCCAGGATACCAGCCTCAGCGACACCCTGGTTGAGATCAGCCATAAAGGTTTAGGAATGAGTGCCGTTGTGGATGATTCGGGGCAGCTGGTCGGCGTCTTTACCGATGGTGATCTGCGCCGCACCCTGGATCTGCAACTGGATTTGAAAAAGACCCCTATCGCCCAGGTCATGACCCGTGATGCCCAAACGACTACGGCAGAAAGCTTGGCAGCTGCAGCACTGCACATCATGGAAGAGCGAAAGATAAACGGCCTTATCGTTATCGACGATCAACGCAGACCCATAGGCGCGTTGAATATGCACGATCTATTGCGTGCGGGTGTGCTCTAGTGAAGAACACTGCGGGCGATATCTTCAAACCGATTCAGGCGATGCAGCAACCTGTCCAGCAGGGCTTACCGTGAACAGCAAGCGCATCAAGCTACTCCTATCACTTAGCGCCAGCATCCTGATCCTGCTGGCCTGGGGCTTCATGGAGCCTGAGCGCATCGTGCTGTTTACCGAACCGGGGAATATCGGCGAGGCTGATACTTATATTACCGGGGTTCAGATTCAGCAATTTGATCCTGCGGGCCAACTCACCCATGCCATCCAAGGCGAGCGTATCCGCCATTTACCCAGCAGCGACCATACCCTGATCGACGAACCGGTAATGACCCTATATCGCCAGGGAAAACCTCCCATTCGTGCCGAAGCCCGGCTTGGCGATTTAGAGTCAGGCCATGATACCTTCTGGCTCCGCGATCAAGTCGTCATCTACAACCAGATCGATCACAACTATCGTCTCGAAACCCCCTACCTGAAGATAACGCCCTCTCAGAAAAGAATTGAAACCGACGCCGAGGTCACCCTCTACCAACCCATAGGTAAGACTCAGGCTATCGGCATGACGGCAAACTTTGCCGATGACCGACTCCAACTGCATAACGCTGTCCGAGGCCGCTATGACTCTAATTAACCGATACCTGCTTCTCTGCGGTTCCATGTTGCTAACATCCCCAGCCTGGTCATTACCTCAGGATAAGCAGCAACCGATCGAAATCACCGCTGATCGCGCTGAAATTGATGACCAAGCAGGTACCGCGACCTACTCCGGCAGCGTCACCCTGATCCAGGGATCGCTCCAGCTCAACGCTAATAAACTGACGCTACACACAGACAGCAAAGGCGATATCCGCCTGCTTGTTGCACAGGGGCAGCCTGCGCATTTCCAACAACAACACCAAGCCAACGCTCCGATCACCCATGGCTACGGACTGACGGTAGAGTTTGATGTGCAACTGGACCTACTGACCCTGACCGAGCAGGCTAAGCTATTACGCGCCGAAGACAGCTTCAGCGGCAAGCGAATCCAAGTGGATACGACCAAAAACGTCATCCAGGCATTCAGCGACAAGCATCAGCCTGACAGCCGAGTACAGATGATTATCCAGCCGCGTAAAAGCAAGCCAGCCGAAAGCAGCGAAGCCAGCCTAGAGGAACAACAACCTTGAGCCGCCTCGAAGCCCGCCACCTAGCCAAAGCGTATAGCCGCCGTCAGGTCGTCAAAGATGTCTCTATCACAATCAGCCAAGGACAGGTCGTCGGCCTGCTCGGTCCCAATGGCGCAGGCAAGACCACCTGTTTTTACATGATCGTTGGACTGGTTCCTTCGGATCATGGACAAGTACTTATCGACGGCGAAGATATCACTCGCCTACCCATGCACGGTCGTGCTCAAAAAGGGATCGGCTACCTGCCTCAGGAAGCCTCGATATTTCGAAAACTGAGTGTCCATGACAACATAATGGCGATCCTTGAAACCCGCCGTGACCTAGATAAGCGCCAACGCCAACAGGCACTCGAGCAGCTTCTGGATGAGTTTCACATCCAACATATTCGCGACAGCCTCGGAATGAGTCTATCTGGCGGCGAGCGGCGCAGAGTTGAAATAGCTCGCGCGCTGGCAACCGATCCCGCATTTATCTTGCTAGACGAGCCCTTTGCCGGCGTTGACCCTATCTCTGTCAATGATATCAAGCAGATCGTCGCTCACCTCAGAGATCGAGGCATAGGCGTGCTGATCACCGACCACAACGTCCGTGAAACGCTGGATATTTGCGAGCATGCCTATATCGTCAATGATGGCTACCTGCTCGCCGAGGGAACACCCGATTCAATCCTTGCCAACGAACAGGTGAAATCAGTTTATCTAGGTGACAAGTTCCGGCTATGATCTCCAACAACGGCGTTCACCGGGATGAAATCCGTTTTACTTAAGGTTATTCATGCTAGAATTATGCCGCTTTACCATCTGACGGCAAACAAACTCGGCACACGACTTCAAACTAGGTAGCTTACTGACTCAATGAAACCCTCGCTTCAGCTCAGGATCAGCCAACAGTTAACCATGACGCCGCAACTGCAGCAGGCGATCAGGCTGCTGCAGCTCTCTACCCTCGATCTGCAGCAAGAGATTCAGGAAAACCTAGAAGCGAATCCAATGCTCGAAGCCGTTGATGAATATCTTCACAATGACATCGATCCGCAAGACCTAAACTCTCAAAAAGCTGCCGACCCTAAAGAGGCCATCTCAACCGAGACCAATCAGGCCGATTATGAAAACCCCGCCGCCGAAGCCCAGCTAAGCGAAGACTGGAACGCCCCATCAGCGTCTGTCGCCAGTGGCAACAGCAATAGCGGTGATTATGACAGCATGGAGTTCGAATCTCCTGGCCACGTGAGTGATAGCCTCAGCGACCACCTTCAATGGCAGCTAAATCTAACCCCGATGAGCGATCTTGACCGGCTCATTGCAGAACCCCTGATCGATGGTATAGACCCCGACGGCTATCTGCGCGTCTCTATTGAAGACGTACTGGAATGTTTGGGGCTCGACGCACTCGATCTCAGTGACGATGAGCGACCAGAAGCGGAAGAGGTGGAAGCCGTACTGCGTCGAATCCAGCACTTTGACCCACCCGGGGTTGGCGCCCGGGATCTCAGGGAGTGCCTGCTAATTCAACTGGATCAGCTACCCAGAAATACCGAACCCAAACAGCGCTATACCCAGGCACGGCAACTGGTCAATCAACATCTAGCGCTGCTCGGCAGCCGGGATTTTAAGCAGCTGCTGCGACGGATGAAGCTCAAAGAGAACGAACTGCTGGAGGTGATTGAAATAATTCAAAGCCTCAACCCGCGTCCCGGCAGCCTTATCGATTACGGCGATGCGGAATACGTGATCCCCGATGTCACGGTTAAAAAAGAACAGGGCAGCTGGACGGTCAATCTTAACAACGGCACCATGCCCAAAATTCGCATCAATAGCGATTACGCTGATCTGGTAAAACGCGCGGATAACAGCGCCGACAACGTCTACCTTAAAAACCACCTCCAGGAAGCGCGCTGGTTTATCAAAAGCCTGCAAAGCCGCAACGAAACCCTACTCAAGGTCTCCTGCAAAATCGTTGAGCATCAACAGGACTTTCTCGAATACGGCGAAGAAGCGATGAAACCCCTTGTTCTGGCAGAAATTGCTGAGGCAGTGGAGATGCACGAATCGACCATTTCACGCGTTACCACCCAAAAATTTATGCATACCCCACGCGGCATCTTCGAACTGAAGTACTTCTTTTCCAGCCACGTCAGCACTGTCAGTGGCGGCGAATGCTCTTCAATCGCCATCCGCGCCATCATTAAGAAACTGGTTGCCGCCGAGATCCCTACCAAACCACTTAGTGACAGTAAGATTGCAGCCCTGCTTGAAGAGCAAGGGGTCCAGGTTGCAAGACGTACCATTGCAAAATATCGGGAGGCGTTACAAATACCGCCCTCCAATGAGCGTAAACGTCTGGTATGATGACAACTACAGGTCATTTACCGCCTGATTGATACCATCGTTACTTTTAACAAGTCGCATTCTAGGAGACAAACAATGCAGCTGAATATCACTGGACATCACGTCGATCTTACCGATCCACTTCGCGAATATGTCACAACCAAGTTTGACAAACTCGAGCGTCATTTCGACCACATCACTAATGTCCAAGTTACCCTGACTGTTCAGAACCTGCGCCAAGAAGCGGAAGCGACCGTCCAACTGGCTGGCGGTGAAATTTTTGCCAAAGCCGAATCTGAAGATATGTATGCTGCGATCGATGCACTGATCGACAAGCTTGATCGCCAAGTGATCAAGCATAAAGAAAAGCTGCACAGCCACAAGTAATCCCCCCATCACTCTGTCTGGACAGGCTTATGTTGATTCATGAGACCCTGGTACGGGAGCGCTGTTTTTACGGCGTTTCCGGTAACAGTAAAAAACGCGTACTCGAGCAAGCCAGCGAGCTGATCGCAGAGCAAGTTCCTGATCTTGATTCTGAACAGATATTCTCTGGCTTAATTGGTAGGGAGCGCCTTGGCAGCACGGGTATTGGAGAGGGTATCGCTATCCCTCACTGTCGGCTTGAAAGCTGCACCCAAACCACAGGCGCCTTACTACGCTTAAAAGAACCTATTGATTTCGACGCTATCGACGGTCAAGCCGTAGATCTGCTGTTCGTACTCCTGGTTCCTACCGAGGCTACTGAAGCACACTTGCAAACACTGGCGGCCCTGGCTGAAATGTTCAGCAAAGCAGATGTTCGCAACCTCCTGCGCAGCACCGAATCTGCGGAGCAGCTCTATCAAGCCACCGTTGATTATGAGATGGAAAAGATCTAATGCGTCTAGTGATCCTCAGCGGTCGCTCCGGCTCAGGGAAATCAACCGCCCTGCAGGCACTTGAAGACCTAGGTTTTTACTGCATCGACAACCTGCCCGTTGGCCTGCTTCCGGCGTTACTGGAGCAGTTCCAGCAGCAACCGATGGAAGAGAAAAGCGGCATCGCCATCAGTATCGATGCGCGTAACACCTCGCTGGGATTAGCCCAGTTTCCAAGCATTTTTACTCGACTGATCAAGCCTTTCGTCGAGTGTGACATCCTCTATCTTGATGCCACACCGAACACATTGCTGAAACGCTTCAGCGCAACCCGTCGTCGCCATCCGTTGTCGGACGGAGACAAGGGACTGACCCAAGCAATAGAACTCGAACGGCAGTTACTGGAACCGATTGCAAATCTTGCCGACCTGACCATCGACACCACCCGTTTATCACTCTACGAGCTTCGCGATATCATCAAGTTACGCGTTGCCGGTCGCAGCAACCAGGAATTGGCTCTGCAATTTCAATCGTTCGGTTTCAAGCATGGTGTCCCGCTGGATGCGGACCTAGTCTACGATGTTCGCTGCCTGCCCAACCCCTACTGGGTACCTACGCTGCGCCAATTTACCGGGCGCGACCAGCCGGTCATCGATTATCTCCAACAGCAGCCAACGGTCACTGAAATGCTATCCGACATCCGCCAGTTTATCGAAAAATGGCTGCCCGAGTTTCAGCATAATAACCGCAGCTATCTGACCGTATGTATCGGTTGTACCGGCGGCCAGCACCGATCGGTGTTTCTCGCCGAGCAGCTAACTGGTCATTTCAAACGAACCATGCATAATGTTCTGGTCCAGCATCGTGAACTTCCACACTCGGGGTAATCCATGATCGAAAAGCAGTTAACCATCATCAACAAGTTGGGACTGCATGCCCGCGCAACAGCCAAATTAATCGGTGTTACCAGTAACTTCACCAGCCGTATTCAGTTGATTCGCGATGGCCGCGCTGTCGACGCCAAGAGCATCATGTCGGTTATGATGCTCGCAGCATCAAAAGGAACCCAACTCACAGTGACGGCGGATGGCGAAGATGAAGAGGCCGCGATGAAGGCACTCGAAAATTTAATTAATGACTACTTTGGCGAAGGCGAATAACCCCTCAACCCGCTCGACAGACATATTCCAAAGCCGCTTGTAGCCTATCGCTCGCATCCCACCACAGAGTCGTTATAATCCAGACTATCGACCCGCAAAACCACTCTCCGCCTCAACAAACGAGCCCATACCTTACTGCCTATTACTAAAGGCGACAGGGATCGACCCAATGTTGATTGGAGGTGTTATCCTTACCACCGTAGCAAATGTGGTTGGCTTCCTATCCTTGCCGAGCCTAGAACAAACTTGCTACAGCCAACCCATTTGACCGCACGAGACTGTCATGAGTAATAGGTTCGACGATATTGAGCAAAACGAAGAAGAAATTAAGAGCAAAACTCAGATTAAACGAGAAGCAGAAGCGCTGCAAAAGCTTGGCGCCAAGCTGATCGGACAGAAGCAGGATTTTCTCGACAAGCTGCCACTGAATGATGAGCTGCGTGCCGCCCTAAAGGAAGCATTGCGCCTTAAACAAAACGAAGCCAAGCGACGCCATCTTCAATATATCGGTAAGCTGATGCGCGATGTTGATCCAGAACTGATCCAGCAGGCGATCGACACTCTAGAAGCGGGCACTCAGGCCTATACCCAGTACTTTCATAATCTAGAACGCTGGCGTGATCGTTTGCTGGCAGATGATAATCAGATCAACAGCTTCGCGGAAGAATACCCCGAGACTGACCGCCAGCATCTACGCCAGCTGGTCCGCAACTCCCGCAAAGAAACAGAGTTAAACAAACCTCCCGCCAACGCGAGAAAGCTGTTCAAATATATCCGCGAACTGGATCACAACAGTCGATAGCTTGATCCTTTATACAGCCACCGGCAGAGATCAGCCGCTACCGAAAAAGGCAGCTGATCGCAGCTTCGACTGCAAAACCCGCCAAACATTATATCCAAAATTGAAATAATAAGTTTAATTTATCAAGGATTGCACACCTCCAGTATTTAGAATACCTTAGCCCCTAGGTCTGTTTTTATGAGCTAGTAACTGTGTCTATATCGACTCATTAGCGAAGCTCACCTACTTAGCCCCTGGGATTAACGATAAGGATTCTTCTATGAAAAAAATGCTCATTGCTGCGGCTATAGTCGCCTCCACCGGTGTTGGCAGCCAATTCGCTAGCGCTGCTCAATACACCCTGGACCCCACCCATACCTTTATCAACTTTCGCGTAAATCACCTAGGGGTTAGCTTGCTGAATGGTCGTTTCAACGACATTACCGGCACCTTTAATTATGATCCAGCCAGCGAGACCAGCAGCCAAATCGAAATAAAGGTAAAAACGGCGAGCGTTGATAGCAACCACGCCGAGCGCGATAAACACCTGCGTAGCGATGACTTCCTCGATACCGACAAGTACCCGACAGCCAGTTTCAAAAGCAGCAGCTTCGATGGCAAGAGTCTTAAAGGGGATCTGACACTTCACGGAGTGACCAAATCGATCGCCATCGATGTAACTAAAATCGGTGAAGGCAAAGACCCTTGGGGCGGATACCGCGCAGGGTTTATTGGTAACTACAATCTCAAACGTGCTGATTTCGGCATTAGCTACAACCTAGGACCAGCAGCAGAAGTGGTCGAGATGCAGTTTAATGTTGAAGGGATCCGCAACAAGTAGGCTTGGGTATTAATTAGACTGTCTATAATGCAGGGTCGACCATGACGATAACGAATACTTCGAGCAGTTTTGGCTGGTTAACCCGGCTCTTACACTGGCTAGTAGCGGTTCATATCCTAGGGCTTATCGCCCTGGGCTGGTACATGGTCGATCTGAGCTACTACGATCCTAACTACCATGACAGCCTTTCCTACCACAAAGCCTTCGGTATGCTGGCACTAACCCTGGCTGGGGTTAAGGTCATCTGGTTTGGCATCAATACCCAACCGGCCCCCACCGTAGCGCTGCCCGCTTGGCAGGAACAGGCATCCAAAGCGGTACATCTGTTATTACTGGGCCTGATCCTGGTCATTCCGATCAGTGGTTATTTCATTTCGACCTCCGCCGGAGACGGTATAGATCTGTTCGGCTGGATTGAGGTTCCGGCGCTGATCGAGGTTAGCGATAGCTGGCGAGAGTTAGCGATCAGCACCCATGAGTTTCTTGCTTACGGTATTTTGGCGTTGACTGGGTTGCATGCCTCAGCCGCGCTAAAGCATCAATTTATTGATAAAGATGGCACCCTAAAACGGATGCTGTGGTAATTATTACTGTGAATCGTTGCTCTAATAGCTTTTGCCGCTGGATGCTATCAATGAACTTTTACAAGACACTTAATCCAGCGCCCGTCGATGGGACCGGACTGGCATTTTAGCGCGTAGCTCATCCTGGCTCTGCAGATCGATATCTGCCAGTACCAATCCTTCTCCCTTTTCTTGGTAGCCTAAAATGCGTCCCCAGGGATCCACCACCATCGAATGGCCAAAGGTTTCACGGCGGCTATTATGGACACCACCCTGATTAGCAGCCAGCAGGTAGCATTGTGTTTCTATCGCCCTGGCGCGCAATAATACTTCCCAGTGCGCTTCCCCGGTGAGTTGAGTAAAGGCGGCAGGCACGCTGATCAGCTCTGCCCCCTGTTCGACCAGTTTCTGGTAAAGATCTGGAAAACGCAGGTCGTAACAGATACTAAGCCCCAACCGTCCTACTGGCGTATCGACCAGCACCCACTCAGTACCAGGTTCGATCTGATCAGATTCCCGATAGCTTCCCTGGCTGTCGCCGACATCAACATCAAACAGATGGATCTTGTCGTAACGCGCTCTCTCGACGCCCTGATCATCAACCACAAAACAGGCTGAACGCACCCGCGTACCATCCTCACTGAGCACCGGCAGCGATCCCGCTACAATCCAGATCTGATGGGTACGTGCCTGCTCGATTATAAACTGACGGATAGGCCCCTCAGTTGAGACCTCCTCCCGCCCCCGCTCAAGCAGCGCCGAAGCATCAAACACCGCAAAGTTTTCTGGCAACAATACCAGCCGGGCTCCAGCTGCGGCGGCCTTAGCGATCCAGTCTCCTGCGCGCTCAAGGTTATGCTGCCAATCTGTTCCACTGACTAACTGAACCACTGCAACTTGATTCATGAACCGCTCTCCTCCAGGTGATTCAAAGGCACTAAGGGTATCGCACACTAACTGTGCAACAAAGGACGCTGGGGCTGCATGCGAAACCAGCACCATCAGTTTTCCGCCCTCGGGATCGATCGCAAAGGCCAGCACGCCAAGACTATCGTTTTCTACACCCGAGCTAGCCTCTGTAGGTTTATCCTCTAACTATTGAGTTCCCTTCACACTCATCTCCGATCGTCGTCGTCGGACCGTGACCGGTAATCACCAGCGCCTCTTGATCCAAGGTATAGAGTCGCTCCTTTATCGATTTCTCGATCTGATCATAATCACCACCCCACAAGTCGGTACGCCCTATGGAGCCGCGAAACAGAGTATCACCGGCCACCAATAGGTTGGCGTCTTCAAACCAAAAGCTAGTCGAACCAGGCGAATGCCCGGGAGTATGGATGGCTACGCCACCGCAACAGCCCAGGTCTTGGTCATCACTAATAGCCGCATCTGGATCCGGCTGCGCGATATAGGGGACACCAAACATCTGGCACTGCTGTTCGATCATATCCCACAAGAAATTGTCAGCGGCATGAAGGTAGATCGGCGCCCCGGTCTTCGCCTTAAGCTCACCGGCTGCCAGCACATGATCCAGATGCGCATGGGTGTGATAGATCGCTACCAGCTGTAAACTATTCGCGCTCAGCTCGGCTAAAATCTTATCGGCATCGCCACCCGGATCAATCACGATCGCCTTACCACTACGGGTATCACCCAGCAGCGTGCAGTTACACTGCAGCGGTCCGACAGCAAAGGTTTTGCGGTAGAACGCAGCTTGGGGTTGCTCCTGCGGCGTGGCATTTTCTCGCATTCTAAACTCCTCCTAAGAAAGATAATTAACAGCGGATATCAAACAACGCACTTAAAAAAAATCTCTAGTGGTCTGTTGCCATCTGCTGTGACTGCTGCTCTTTTGCTGGCGGCTTTAGCAGGGTCATCTCCGGGTTTGCCCAGGGCCCCTCTATGTTATAACGTACCGAGGTAAACCGACTCAGTTGTTTACCGATCAGCTTCTCCACTAAAAACACCGCGCCTGCTATCTGCGGTGTTGCCAAAAAGACGGCCGCCAAAGCGAGGTTTTCAGTAATCGGCAGCGTCACCAGCATCTGTTGACTAAGGGTTTCATGGTACAGATCGAGCGACCCTTGCAGTGACAGATCAAAGGTTGGCCCCTCCACATCTAAAGGGACAACCGTAGTCGCAACGCCATCGACAATCCGATATTGCCCGGCAATAGTGTCAAAGCTAATACCATCCTTGGCCAAGTCAGAAAAGTCCAAACTCAACCTACGCCAGATGGTATTGGTATTAAACAGGCTGAAAATCTTCATTACCTGGGTTCCGCTACCGGCATCCAGCACCCGGCCTTTTTTAACCTGCAGCGTTGCGTCGCCATTAAGCGTCTGCCAGTTAAATGCCACCGGAGAGCCCTGCCAGCTGACCTTGCCACTCATCTGCGCGGACTCTGTCGCCAACCCCGGGGTTGCTCCCCACTCTGACACGACCTTGGCAACATCCTGGGCCTTCAAGCGTAGATCCAGCCAGCTACTATGCTGTTGCTGATAAAAGTGCCAATCAAGATTAGCCTCTACATTAAGACTTCCCAGGACCCCTACAACGTCGTTCAGCAGCAAACCATTTTGCTGCGGTTGCAACTTAAAATCCCAACGGCCGAGATCTCGCTCGCCATACCCCAACGATGCAATACTGACCTGCGCTAACGGTAGTCTCCGGGGATCAAAATCACCCAGTGGATCAAGAGCGGGATCAAACGGGACTTTAGTCAAACCATCTGTTGTCGGCGCAGCGGGTTGGGATTGGGATTGGGATCGCGGAAGCTTCAGATGGTCCAGCTCAACCAGTATCGCAGCATCACCCTCTGGTAAAACCACCCGACCACGAACCATAGGACTATCCAACGCGAGCAGCCAACTATTCGCACCGGGAGTCAACAGCGCCTGGAGTTGGTAGATAGTCAGATCGCCATAATCGAGCCGATCTATATCAAGCTGTACCCGCTTAACAGCATGCCCGGAATCGCCGGCAGAGCCAGACTCGTGCGCTACAGCAGATGTAGGTTTGATAAACTCCTGATTGATAAAGTCCTTCCAGGGCTCTACGGGTAGAAAATCCAGCTGCCCACGAATCCAGAGTCCATCGTTACGGCTCGTGGGGGCCGGCTGACCTGTACCCAACACCAACTCAGCGCCACTAAACGTTGGCGTCAACGGCAACGCCATATCCAACTGATTGGCGTAACGCAAACGAAGCAGAGGTAGCGTATCCAAACTGATGTCGATTGTCAGAGGCTGCTGCTCTTCGCGGGTCTTTGCGAAAGGCGGAGGCAGATCAGCCACCACCCCCCGCAATTGGCTGTCGATACGCAAATTTGAGCAACCCGGGCTGGCGGTACAGATATCAAGCTGGGCCTGAAACTGCGTTTCACCCTGCAGACGCTGCAACAGGGGCTGCTGCAACCACTGCCGAAGCGGCTCCATACCCACCCAGCCGTCACCACGAATCAGGGTATGCAAACCGCCAGACCGCTGTTCGGTATGGATACTCGCCTGCAACGGCTGGCCCAGAACACTGCCACTTAACCGCTCGGATGAGAGGCCATCGCGTTCGTGATAATGCAACGTCCCTGCTAACTGGATAAAATCCAACCCAAGACTAGCATTGGAAAGCAAACCCTCCTCCAGCGTAGACTCGATCCTGATCTGCGAATCCTCCGGTTGCTGCAGATCAACCCCCAAAGCCAGCGTAGAGTGACTCTCCCCATCAAGCTGCCAGGGGGACAGGGCTTCACCCAAAACTGTCCGGGTAGGCCCCTCAAGCAGTGCGGTCCGAATATCGGCAGAGGGGCCGTCCAACTCGGCGTCGACCCGCAGTTTTGAGCTATGCGCAGGTAGATAAACTCGTCCATGACTCAGGCTGCTGCTTAGCAACTGCCCTCGGGGAATCTCCACCAGCAGCTCGCTACCCTTTATCACCACAAAGGGGTTCGCCTGGCTGACGGCGGGCCATTCGGGCTGATACTGAAACGATGCCTGATCTACATCAAAAAACATCTGCAATGTCGATGTCGGCAGCTGATCTGCGGGAACCCGCAGAGGCATGTCAACAATCAGCCCACCTCGATTTATCTGCCCTGCCTTAATCGATTGTTGTAACCAGTTGAACAACGACTCCGAGACAATTTTGTCGGGAACAAACAGTGGTGCTAAGGTTGCATCGGCATGCTCCATTCCAATCATCAGCACCAATCTTCCTTCTGCACTCGACTGACCGGCAGCCGGAAGTTCCAAGCTAAATCGACCATTGCCTCGCAGGTTAGGGCTCTGAAGCTGCAGATGCTCACTGACGACTTTCACCCCGTTTTGATCCAGCACCCAGCTCACCACGCCCTTAGCATGGTCAAATTTCCATCCTTGACGGTAGAGCAGCGGAAAATTCATATCGAATGCTGTTGAGGAAAAGTCGACCCGACCGCCATCGGAATTGAGCTGTAGCAACCCCGTGACACCCTGCAAACCAGGCGCACCGTGCCAGGGAGAAACACCCACCTGCTGAAGATCGGCACTAAAATCGAAATAAAAGGGTGCTCGCGGGGAGGCCGGTTGCCACTCAAAACGAGGATTGAACAGCTGACCGACCGGATCTAGGCCTGCCAGTTTCTGTTTTAATTCGGCAGCAACCGATGATGAATTGAAAATAATCTGCCACAGCGGCTCTAATGCCAGCCTATCGCTCGATAACGACCAACGGGCATCCTGCTTTCGTAGCGAAAACCGATCCAAAGGCAAAGCCACACCATCGAACAGGCCTTGTAAGTGACTTATCTCGACTTCAGCCTGCTGCTCACTGTCCATCGTCGCAGCCAAGGTCAAGGCAGCATCGGTAACGCTTAACCGATCGCTGTCACGCTGCCAGTCAAGCAGCGGCAACCTGACGGATCCCTGCAACTTATGTCGTCCGTCAGGAGCCCAATGGCCCCATAGTTCAGCACCCACGAGAAAACGCTGTGGAAGCGAAACCTGTTGATCAAAAAATTGCCCCCAAAACGACTGATCCAGATCGGGGGCATTGAAATAAAACTCTGAACTAAACCCCGCCTCACCAGGAAAGCCGTGCAAAACTGCTCGCAACTCAATAGCCTGTTCCAGCCCCAGCACCAGTTGCCCTACCAACGCATACTGAGCACCTTGGTTTTGAAGCTTAATATTGATCAGCTGCGGCGGGAGC
Organism: uncultured Neptunomonas sp.; assembly: GCA_963974645.1. Taxonomy (GTDB): domain Bacteria; phylum Pseudomonadota; class Gammaproteobacteria; order Pseudomonadales; family Balneatricaceae; genus Motiliproteus. The sequence goes on from CAXBEA010000035.1 coordinate 19,043, forward strand.
GGTTCATGCTGTTCAAACTGGACCTGCACCAATGCATTGCGGATCTCCAATTCCTGATGTACCAGCAACGCTTGCAGCACTGACAGCAGAGTGCTGTCGCTTGCAGTAGATGGTGATGAGAGGGTTGGATCTATGCCTGACTGAGCACCGGCAAAACCCCAGCCCTGTTGTCGCGAGCGATACAGCGACAGATCCAACTGATCGAGCAGGACCTGTCGAAAAACAGCCTCTCCCCGCCAGAGTGAGCGAAAAGTATCGAGTTCAAGCTCTATCCGACCAACATCGATCCGCCGACCACCCTCAAGGGTGACTTTGACCTCGGTGGCTTCTAAGCGAGGGGAAAAAAAGATCCAGCGGCCATGGAGTTCACCCACACGGACCTGATAGCTTGGCGCGTCGCTGATCAACCGCTCCAGATCGGATTTGTAATCCATCAGGCTGAGCATAAACCAGCGCCCCACCGACAGACTCACTGCCAGCAGCAAAATCAAGCCAACTCCAAGGCCAAAAAGCCAACGGCCCAACTGTTGAATAGACGCTTTTGACACCCTAGGCTACCGTAGCACCACGTCAAACAACTCCGTGGAATAGAGGGAATCAACCTGGAATTGAATCGTTTTACCGATAAACAACTCAAGTTCCGCAACATTACCGGAGTCTTCATCTTGTAAACGATCAACAACCGATTGTGACGCGATCACCAGATAGGCATCTGCATCGTACGCTCGAGCTTCACGTAAAATTTCACGGAAAATCTCATAGCAGACCGTTTCTGGCGTTTTAATCGTTCCGCGCCCCTGGCACTGGCTGCAGGGTTCACAAAGCAGTTGCTCAAGACTCTCTCGAGTGCGTTTACGCGTCATCTCGACCAAGCCCAAATCTGACACGCCGGTCAATTTGCTCTTAACATGATCCTTCTCAACCACCCGCTCCAGGGTCCGTAACACCTGACGCCGATGCTCAGGATCAATCATGTCGATAAAGTCGATAATGATGATGCCGCCTAGGTTTCGCAGCCGCAACTGTCTTCCTATTGCGGTCGCCGCTTCCAGGTTAGTTTTAAAGATAGTCTCTTCAAGGTTGCGGTGGCCCACGTACGCGCCAGTATTAACATCAACCGTCGTCATCGCTTCGGTCTGGTCGAAAATCAGATAACCGCCTGATTTCAGCTCCACCTTACGCCCCAGCGCCCTCTGGATCTCCTCCTCAACGCTGTACAGATCAAAGATAGGCCGCTCACCCGGGTAGTACTCCAGACGATCTAAGATCTCAGGGATCAAGCTGGCAACAAATTCTGTAGCCTTCTGAAAGGTCTCCTTAGAATCGATCCGAATCCGCTCCAGCCCAAGCGAGGCAACATCTCGTAGAGTGCGCATATGCAAGGGCAGATCTTCGTAGATGACTCGGGGTGCTTGAGGGCTTTTCATCCGCTCCTGAACTTTGTCCCAGAGCCGCCTTAAATAGGCGATATCCGCTTCAACATCAGCACTGCTCGAACCTTCGGCGGCGGTACGCAAGATAAATCCGCCGTCACAGCCGGGGTTTTCAGCCAGGGTATCGATAACGAAGGTCTTCAGCCGCTGTCGCTCCTCATCGCTCTCGATCCGCTGTGATACCCCGATGTGATCTCTCCCCGGCATAAAGACCAGGTACCTCGATGGAATAGACAGCCGTGTCGTCAAGCGCGCCCCTTTACTCGCAATCGGATCCTTTGTTACCTGCACCACCAACGACTGACCTTCGCGCAGCAGCGAACCGATCGGAGGCTCGGGAGTCCGCTCCTCGGAAGAGCAGCCGGCCGGACTTAACTCAGCGACATGGATAAACGCCGCCCGCTCCAAACCTATATCGACGAACGCGGCCTGCATCCCTGGCAAGACTCTAACCACCTTGCCCTGATAGATATTACCGACAATACCTTTGCGCTCGGTCCGTTCGATATAGACCTCTTGCAGCATGCCGTTTTCAATCACGGCAACCCGAGTTTCCATCGGGGTAAAATTGATCAGAATCTCCTCGCCCATGCGATCTATCCCTATCTGCTTGGCTGTAACTGCAGTAGTCACAACTCAGTCTCGCTGCCAGATTGGCACGCCCAACTGCAGTAGCAACTGTGCGGTTTCTTGCAACGGTAAGCCGACTACCGCCGAATAACTACCCTCTATACGCTCAACAAACACAGCCCCCAGCCCCTGGATGGCATAGCTGCCCGCTTTGTCCTGCGGCTCACCTGTCTGCCAATAGCGTTCACACTCATCCCGGCTCAGGGACTTAAAGAGTACATCGGTTGTGACCAGAAATCTGTGCTGCTGTTCCCCACGAACCAACGCCACGGCAGTCAACACCTGATGGCGACGACCTGACAGAGACATCAGCATCGTCACCGCATCCGCTTTATCGACAGGCTTACCTAAAATCTGTTGCTCGCAGACTACGCTGGTATCGCTGCCTAAAACCCACACATCGGGAGTCATGGATACCACGCTCAGGGCTTTTTCTAGCGCCAACCGGCAAACATAGTCTGCAGGCGCTTCCGCATCGCAGACAGCCTCATCAATATCGGCAGATCGACACTCAAACCGCACCCCGATCTGAGTAAGCAATTCACGCCGGCGCGGCGAGGCTGAGGCAAGAATCAATGCAACAGCGGACATCGCTTTAACTAACCGACAGGGCGCGGCGAATGCTGCGCAACAATACGAAGACCCAGGGCCAGATAAACGCACTAACTAAAGAGGGAAGTAAAAACAGCAACGAGTCTGATCGAGCGCCCTGCAGTGATTGTCCCCAGTTCAAAAACTGCTGATACAAACCGACCAACACCAGCACCAGCAGCGCTTGCTGCCACAGCGGATACATTCGAAAGCGCCGGTGCAGCGCACGAATAATGACCGCTATAAGCGCCAGCGACAACGCATGGACACCCAGCAGACTGCCTTGCAAGATATCCAGCAACAACCCTATGATCCAGCCATACCAAGGTCCCACGCGATGCGGCAATGCGGCGACCCAATAGATCAGCACCAGCGCCACCCACTGTGGACGACCCCACTCGAACACGTCTGGCATCGGCGTTTCGGTGAGCACAAGCGCAAGCATAAAGCTCAACAAAATAACCCAACCACCCCGACCGGAAGGCACAACCATCAGGGCTCCTCCACGGAACGGCTCAACGCGGACGCTTTGGCACTTGCTTTATCTGCCTCAAGGGGCAATACCGGCGTTGCCAACTGAGAAAACACCAGCAGCAGATGCCGGCTTGTATCTAGTCGCGCCGTAGGCTGGCAACGAATCATCGCAAAGGGTTGGCCAGGATCATGGATCACTTCGGTCACCTCCGCAACGGGATAGCCTTGAGGAAAGCGCCCCCCTAGCCCAGAACTCAACAAAAGATCACCCACTTTAATATCGGCGGTATTGGGAACATGATCGAGCAGTAACTCTTGTTCACTACCTCGCCCCAGCAACAATGCGCGGAAGCCACTACGATTAACCTGAACCGGGATAGCATGTTGAGCGTCGGTAATCAAAAGCACTCGCGAGGTGTAGGGCCCCACTTCCACCACCTGTCCCATCACCCCACCCTCATCAAGCACCGGCTGCCCCAGATAGACCTCGTCACGCAGACCTTTGTTAATCACGATTTGGTGTGAAGAAGGGTCAGCACTGACACCGATCAACTCTGCCAACAAGACACGTTGGTCGAACTGTTCACTCACCCCCAGCAAGTTCCGCAGTCGACCGTTTTCACTATCCATGGAGTCAAGGCGCTGCAAGCGACGCGCCATCAACAGGAGGTCTGCGCGCAGTTTGTCATTCTCGACTTGCAGCTCGTCCCGCTCACTCAGAGAATGATCGATAGCGGTCATCAGACGGGGAGGGAGATCCATCAACCAACGCAGCGGCGTTACTGCAAGACTCAGATAGCCCCGATAGTAAGGCATTGGCGACCAGAACAGGTCTGTCAGCATCAGTACCAGCGACAGCGACAGAATCAAACCTATACCGGCACTTGAGGAACGCCCCTTAAAAAGAGGCTTAATGGCGCACCTCCAGGCTCGGAGGTGATCGCCGTAATAGCAGGGGTGCTGACTGCACTAATAGTTGCACTAATAGCTGCAGTGATAGCCGCAGTGGTAAAAACAGCCAAGACGGCATCCTCTGTCTCCGGTGCAGCATGCAGAAGGACCTAACCTTTATTCGAGCGCCAGTAACTCGAAGGAATGTTTATCAATCATTTCCAGCGCTTTACCGCCTCCACGAGCCACGCAGGTCAACGGATCTTCGGCCACAATCACCGACAACCCGGTCTCCTCAGCCAGCAACCGGTCGATATCCCGCAACAGAGCGCCACCGCCGGTTAATACGATCCCACTCTCAGCAATATCCGAAGCCAGCTCAGGAGGACACTGCTCTAGGGCACTCTTGACTGCTTGTACGATCGCTTTAAGAGGCTCTTCTAAGGCTTGCTGGATCTCGCGACTATTGAGGGTAAAGCTACGCGGAATACCTTCTGCCAGATTACGCCCACGGACATCGATCTCCAGCACCTCGGAACTTGGATAAGCGGTTCCGATCTCCTGTTTGATCCGCTCGGCGGTGGCGTCACCGATGAGGCTGCCGTAGTTGCGGCGGACATAGGCAACGATGGCCTCGTCGAGGCGATCACCACCGACCCGCACCGACTCTGCTAACACTATCCCATTAAGAGAGATGATCGCGATTTCGGTCGTGCCACCACCGATATCAACCACCATCGAACCGGTCGCCTCCTCTACCGGCAAGCCGGCACCGATCGCAGCCGCCATAGGTTCATCGATCAGATAAACTTCGCGAGCACCCGCGCCCATGGCGGACTCTTTAATCGCGCGACGCTCGACCTGGGTCGACTTACAGGGCACACACACCAACACCCGAGGACTGGGTGTCATCCAGGAGTTTTCGTGTACCTTGTTAATAAAGTGCTGAAGCATCTTTTCGGTGACATGAAAGTCAGCAATGACACCATCTTTGAGCGGACGGATTGCAGAGATGTTGCTCGGCGTACGACCCAGCATCCGCTTCGCATCGGTACCCACCGCCACGACTGACTTGTGGTTGCCCAGGGTACGGATCGCCACGACAGAAGGTTCGTTCAACACCACGTCTCTGTCACGAACGTAGATCAGCGTGTTAGCCGTACCCAAATCGATAGAAAGATCGCTGGAAAACATACCGCGTAATTTTTTAAACATTGACCGGATTCGCCTAAAATTTAACCGTTATCAGCGTACATCCAGGTGCCCTTGACGCAATCTCTGGCAGCCCGTGCACATAAACGGCTAACTCTAGCAACGGCGGCACTTTTCAGCAAGGAACAAACACTCTATATAGCTATTATTCACACCAGATTACGGCAATTAGATAGAAAATAGGTTCAGATCAGACCAGGGTCATACACAGCAGGTTTGCTCTCCCTGATCCAGGCCATTATCATTAGCGGCTTACGTCTCATGACCCTTATATGTAACTTACATCAGGATCTACCCATGTCTCTCGACTCTTCCGATGTGCAGAAGATTGCCCATCTGGCCCGACTCCAGATCAGTGCTACCGACATTCCTGAATACGCACAGAATCTCTCCAACATCCTCGACCTGGTCGACCAGATGCAGGCGATCGACACCTCGAATATAGAGCCTCTCTCAAACCCGCTCGATGCGGTCCAGCGATTACGTGCCGATGTGGTCACCGAGAGCAACCTGCGGGACAAACTGCAGACGGTCGCGCCGGCGGTTGAGCAGGGGCTATTCCAAGTCCCAAAGGTGATTGAATAATCTGGGTGCAAAAATACTGATACCGAATACCCAGGAATCTAACCACAGCCGATTACGTCATCGACCAGCGAGCTAACCCAGCCAGCTGATCGCACACTCTTCGAAGGATATGCACTCCATGTTTGACAAGACTCTCGCCGATCTGGCCAAGGGACTCGACGCAGGCGAATACAGCAGTGTCGAATTAACCCGGAATTTTATAGCCCGGATCAATGCCGAAGACCACCGCTACAACAGCTTCATCAGCGTTACTGAAGAACAAGCCTTGGCTCAGGCGACTGCTGCCGACGCCCAGCGCGCCGCCGGGAATGCGGGACCTTTTACCGGCCTGCCGATCGCGCACAAGGATATCTTCTGCACCGAAGGCGTACGCACCAGTTGTGGCTCGAAGATGCTGGATAACTTCATCGCCCCCTACAACGCCACCCTGGTCGAAAAATTCAATGCCGCTGGCGCAGTCTGCTTGGGTAAGACCAACATGGACGAGTTTGCGATGGGCTCCTCCAACGAGAACAGTTTTTACGGCCCTGCGCGTAACCCCTGGAACACCGACTGCGTCCCCGGCGGCTCCTCGGGTGGTTCCGCAGCGGCTGTTGCTGCCCGCCTAGTGCCTGCAGCCACCGGCACCGACACCGGCGGCTCGATCCGCCAACCGGCCGCACTCTGTGGCATCACCGGGATCAAGCCGACTTACGGCCGCGTCTCAAGGTACGGCATGATCGCGTTCGCCAGCTCTCTCGACCAGGGCGGTCCCATGACCCGCAGCGCCGAAGACGCTGCGCTGATGCTCAATATCATGGCCGGGTTTGACCCCAAAGACTCCACCAGCATGGAACGCGAGGTGCCCGACTACTGCGCCGATCTCAACCAGCCACTGAAGGGGCTTAAAATTGGCCTGCCGGAAGAGTTCTTCTGCGCCGACCTGAATCCTGCTATCGCCACCAGCGTGCAGGCGGCGATTAAAGAGTTCCAAGCACTGGGCGCGACGGTTAGGGAGATCAGCCTGCCTAACACTGCACTGGCGGTGCCTGCGTATTACATCATCGCCCCCTCGGAGGCATCCTCGAACCTGTCGCGGTTCGACGGGGTGCGTTATGGCCACCGCTGTGCCGATCCGGTCGATCTGGAGGATATGTACAAGCGCTCGCGCGGTGAAGGCTTTGGCACCGAAGTAAAGCGCCGGATTATGGTCGGCACCTACGCCCTGTCCGAAGGTTTCTACGATGCTTACTACAAGAAAGCCCAGCAGATCCGCCGGCTAATTCGCCAAGACTTCATCGACGCGCTACAGCAGGTTGATGTCATCATGGGGCCTACCACCCCGCACCCCGCATTTAAACTGGGTGAAAAGACCGCCGATCCGATCGCCATGTATATGGAGGATATCTTCACCCTGTCGCTGAATCTGGCCGGATTGCCGGGGATGTCGATCCCTTGCGGCAACACCCATGGATTGCCGATCGGGCTGCAGATCATCGGCAACTATTTCGCCGAAGCCAAGCTGCTCAACGTTGCCCACCAGTTCCAGCAGGCGACCGATTGGCACCAGCAGGCACCCGCAGGCCTTTACCCAGAGACTAAAAGCCCAGAGACTAAAAGCCCAGAAACTAGCCCAGAAACAAAAAGCCCAGCCACCAACAGCGCAGAGGCATCTTAATATGCAATGGGAAGCCGTTATCGGGCTGGAGATCCACGCCCAGCTAGCCACCAAGTCGAAGATTTTTTCCGGTGCCAGCACCGCCTTTGGCGCCGAGCCCAACACCCAAGCCTGCGCCGTTGATCTGGCCCTGCCCGGCACCCTGCCGGTATTTAACGCCGAAGCGCTGCGGATGGCGGTGATGTTCGGCCTGGCGATCGATGCCGAGATCGGCTATCGCTCGGTGTTCGATCGCAAGAACTACTTCTACCCCGATCTACCCAAGGGCTACCAGACCAGCCAGCTGTTCCACCCCATCGTCGGTATCGGCCATATCGATATCGAACTGGAAAACGGCGTCCACAAGCGCATCGGTGTGACCCGCGCCCATCTGGAAGAGGATGCCGGCAAATCCCTCCACGATCAGTTCCCCGGCATGACCGGCATCGATCTCAACCGCGCCGGTACCCCGCTGCTGGAGATCGTCTCCGAACCCGACCTGCGCAGCGCCGAAGAGGCGGTCGCCTACGCCAAGAAGATCCATGCCATCGTCACCACCCTGGGGATCTGCGACGGCAACATGGCCGAAGGCTCGTTCCGCTGTGATTGCAACGTTTCGATCCGACCCAAGGGCGATACCAAGCTAGGCACCCGTACCGAGACCAAGAATATCAACTCGTTCCGTTTTATCGAGAAGGCGATCAAGGGAGAGATAGAGCGCCAGATCGACCTGATCGAAGACGGCGGACGGGTGATTCAAGCCACTCGTCTCTACGATGCGGATAAAAATGAAACCCGCTCGATGCGCTCCAAGGAGGAAGCTAACGATTACCGCTACTTCCCCTGCCCTGATCTGCTGCCGATCATCATCGACGCCGACTACGTCGAGGCGGTGCGTAAAACCCTGCCCGAGCTGCCCGATGCCAAGCATGCACGCTTTATGACCCAGTATGGGCTGGGCGACTATGACGCCAGCGTACTCTCAGCCTACCGCGACACTGCGGATTATTTTGAAGGGGTAGTATCAGCCGTTGGCGATGCAAAACTTTCAGCTAACTGGGTGATGGGGGCATTATCAAAACACCTCAACACTAAAAGTCTTACAGCTCGAGAGAGTCTCATAAGCGCCATGCAACTGGGCCAAATTCTTGTTCGGGTAAAAGATAACACCCTCAACAGCAACGCCGCCAAGCTAGTATTCGAGACTCTTTGGAACGAAGGTGGAAGCGTGGATGCGATCATCGAAGCCAAGGGGCTCAAGCAGGTGACCGACAGCGGTGCGCTCGAAGCGATGGTGGAGGCGGTCATTGCCGAAGCCACAAAACAGGTCGAGCAGTACAAAGCCGCTGAACCCGACAAGCGCGGCAAGATGCTGGGCTTCTTTATGGGCAGGGTGATGCAGGCCAGCGAAGGAGCTGCTAATCCAGGGCAGGTGAATCAGCTCCTCAAAGCTAAGCTGGATGCGCTCTGCGATTAACGGCGTTACTCTCGGCCATAAAACCGGCCATAAAACCGGCAGCCCGTACTATAAACTTAATAGTGCTATAAACTTAATAGTGGCTGCCTTTTTTGACCTGTTCTTTAAACCTCAGTCCGCCGCAAAGCAATAAAATTTGCCGGCACCACCGGTTTTTACCAGATCATCCTGGCTGCAACCACGCGACGCATGGGCTGAGTTCCAGGATGTATTACCGCCGCCGTGGCGATCGTGGTGTCCGACCTGCGCACTGCCTACACCACTGCTGGTCCAGTTGTTACAGGTGTGATCCTGCTCATCGGGGAAATAACCGGTACCGTCTTCAGGAGCGCCGGTTAGGATATCGTGCTCGTTGGGTTTATCCCCACGTCCCTTGATTCGCCGTCCCGATTCGTCCAGCGCTGATTCCAGGGTGATGGTTTTATTGTAAAGATGGAGTTCGGTCAGATTGGCCGCAATAAGTACCCCGTAGGCGTTATACCAAGGCCCGCTGCCGATCCGGGCGCGGGCAAATTCACCTCGGGTATCTGCAGCCTCGGTGCTCAAATAGGCTCGCCATTCGCGATCACCCGCACCCACCGCCTCGGCCAGCTTCATACAGTGGCCATCGGCACCCGCCAAGCCACCTAAATCGCCACCATTACCCATACCGACGCTGGTAACAAAAAATCCCATCAGCCGCTCGGCAGCCTCAAGCGTAACCGACCCCATCAATATACTGGTACCTATCGCAACAACCATCAGTGTTTTTTTCATTGTTTTTTTCATTGTTCTTCCCATTTAGACACACCCCTACTGGATCTGTCTGAGATACCGATCAGCAGATAAATTAAAACCAACCAAACCACAACCAGAGTAGTCTTGATCGGTAGTTTCTACCATCCTCAGCGACTGCCTGGTGCCGCTATAATTTCATAATGCCAAATAACCCATCAGAGCCTGAAAGGCTTATCGGACCAGACTCCATACTCGTTACCACTGGGGTCGTTGAAGTGAAAACGTCGCCCCCCCGGAAAGTCAAAAATAGGCTTTACGATGCGCCCTCCCGAACGCTCAATTTTGGCCTGGGTCTGCTCCAGGTACTGGCTATAAAAAACCACCAGCGCAGCGCCCTCTGCCGCCGAAGAGTGCTTCTCGGAGCGAAAAAATCCACCGTCTAAACCGGCTTTAGTAAAAGCACTGTAGTCCGGACCATAGTCGACAAACTCCCAGCCAAAGGCTTTCGAAAAAAAAGCTTTGGTCGCAGCGAGATCCCGTGCAGGAAATTCAACGTAATTGATTTTTTCATGCGCGTGCATAAGCATCCCCTCTCGATTAGCCGTTAACCGTTTAAGTCTAGTGCTTAATTCTGCCGCTGCAGTTCAGCGACAACGTCTATTAGCTCGTCCAGCTCTTGTAACAGACGGCTGCGTTGCTGCTCAGATAAACTATTAATCAGCGCCAGCATGTACCGAATGCGCAGCTGCCGACTATCCGCTATCGAGCGCTCCTCTATCAAGCTTTCATTTACCCAGGCGTCATCAGCCAATTTTAGGCCTTGCAGGCCACTGCGCGACGCCCTGTACAAGGGTGACGCGTTTAGCAGTAAGGATTCAATTCGAGGATAAAACTGCGCCTGATCCGAGCGAAACAGCAACGCCTGTTCCAGGCGATCTACCCAGCGGCTGCGATACGCCAACCACTGCAGCTCGGTATCCGGCAGCTTTTCCAGCAAACGTTTTAAGTGTTGACGTTGCGGGTCATCTAATCGGCCGATCCAGGGGTACATCCGTTGACGATATTTCTCATAGCGCCGCTCTGCCTGCTCAGAAGCGCTGCGATCAAGCGCATCTTCTCGCTGGTTTTTTATTTCCCGGCGTAAAGTATCCAGCAACTGCCGTTGCTGAGAACTATCTAGCTGTTCGAGCAGAGCGACCGCAAGCGGAACAGCGCTGGAACGCAAAGTCTGCATGCTCTCTTCCAGCGCTGCCCGCCACCCATCAAATAGCGCAGTATCCAAAGGTGACGATTGCACCCCCATACGAATCGAGATCAAAAGCGCTTGATAGCGAGGTAGTTCTTCCTGTCGGTGCCTGTCGTGCCACTGCAGAAGCTGAGGCCTGAGCCGATCGCGCTGCGCCGAGGTTAAGTCGGCGTAATCATCAATCCAAGCAAAAACCAGATGATCCAGATTGTTGTAAGCCAGGCGGTAACTGCTGCATCCAGAAAGGCTCAACAGCAGGATCGCAACAATCGACAACCTCTTTATCCCAACACCTTTCACTACCACCTGCCTCAATGAGCGGAGCCCATGCCATAGGTCACTTTAGTCCACCCAGGCGAGGAGCGCGCAACTGAACAGCATTCTTGGGGATTGGCCTATAGCAGCCGGCGCTGCGAAGCAGAGACTAGGTGAATAGATCGCGGATCAGCGCTACCGTTTGTTCGGGCTGCTCCATCGGAAAGCAGTGACCGTCACCCCAGAGCTGGTAGCTGATATTGGGATTTAATCCGGCAGCACGCTTGGCGCCTGAGAGAACAAACGGAAAACTATTCGCCGCACAGATAATATCCACCGGAATTTTAACCTGCTTGATCGCCTGCATCAGCCGCGTCGGATAGCTGGCAAATATTCTGGCTTCCCACTCGGGGGTACAGCTGAGATCAACCCCCGAGGGTGTTGGCCGATAACCGCCATCCACATAACCGTTCAACGCCTCGGGATGCCAGCGACGATAGAAACGTTTTTCGGCCAGCTGCTGCTGCATCAACTCTCTGGAATCCCACTGGCTACGGCGCTTCCTGGCCGCTTTTGACAGCGGCGTGTTGGCCCACAACCCCAACATTTTCAGGGTCTGCTGCGCCATGATGATATTGCGGGTTAATAGAATCGGATCCAACAACAGGATCCGCTCAAACCGATCGGGATTTTGATGCGCCTGTAACAGGGTCAAGATAGCACCCAGACTATGGCCTATTCCTACCCGTCGCGTAGCGGGTTGATCCGCAAATTGCAGCCTCATCGCCTGATCAACCGTATTCGCCAGCGAGCGCCAGTGCGGCCAGCGGCGTACAGGGGGTTGCGACAGCCCATGCCCGGGAATATCGGTGGTAAACACCGAAAACCCGGGGCCGCCGTCATCAGACCGCATCAAGGCACTCAGAATCGGGGCGTAAGCCAGGCTATTGAAGCCATTGCCGTGCAGCCAGCAGATCTGGAATTGATCCGGACCAGTGGCCTTGCTGCAATAACCACCCAGGGTGCGGCCCGCCACCTGCTGGGTCCAGACCGCAAAATCCTGCGCAAAACTTGCAGCCAAGCGATCCGAAACGGAGGGCAACAAGGGCACTGTCGCGGTCGAGGGCATTGCGATCTCCTTGCAGGGCTGAGGTGGCTGCTCGCCGAATGGACTGAGGGAGCACGGCAGCAGCGATCATCAGCCAGTATATCGGCAGATGATCAAGCGGCGCACGCCCATCGCCGCTTTTCAACAATCGTCTGGCCACCACAGCGCGCTCCATCAGATAGCCTCAGCTCGAGGTCACCCAGAGCACCTGGGCATCCTCCTCGCTGATCGAGATCAGCGCGTGGCCCATGCTGCCGTCGTAATAACTGCTGTCACCGGCCTCCAGCTCCACCGGCTCGTAAAATTCGGTATAAAAACGTACCCGACCGCTGAGCACCAGCAGAAACTCCTCGCCGTCGTGGCGCACCCAGCTGGGGTAGTCATCAAAGGAGCGTGAACGAACCGTCGATCTGTACGGCAGCATCCGCTTGTTACTGAGCTGGCTGGCTAGCATTTCATGCTCATAGGTGGGTGTTGGGTGCATTCGCCCCTGACCCACCCGGGTCACATCACGGCGCCCGGCGCTGCGTGATTCTTTGGCGCTGGCAAATAGCTGCGGGATATCGATATTCAGACCATGCGCCAGCTTCTGAACCGCTTGAAATGTGGGAGACAGCTGCTCGTTTTCGATCTTCGACAGGGTCGAGCGGGCCAAACCGGTACGCTGACTGGCCTCCTCGAGAGTCAGGTTATGGCTCAAGCGGATCTCGCGCACCCGCGCGCCCAGCTTTAGCTCGGTCACCTGGGCATCGACCCCGGTCTGTTCATCGACTCGAGAGCCCTTCAACCCAGAAGCACGCTCCTTCTTCCGCTCTTTATCCAGCATCGATGATGGAATCTGGCTATCCGACATGCGCCTACTCCGTAAGTTTCCTAAAGCGAACCGACCAAAAAAAAACGATCAACGCCCAAAACGACCACCTGCCAGCTGGCTTCGGCCCGTGTTAATGGCGTATCAAGGCCGATTGAAATGATACACCAATCCCCCAGCGGCTCCTATCCAACCCGTAAACAGCAGACATGGCCCAAGAGCAGCGTTTTATCTCCACAAAGAACCAACACAGACCAAATGGAAATATGTTTCGTATAGGAAACTTTTGTTGACTGCGTTTCCTTATTAGCCTACTATTCAACCAACGAATACCCAAACGCGTTGTCCGCAACCAGCATCAGCATGCAATAAACGATCAACGCGAATAACAATAATACAGAGCGCGAGTCACCACTCGCAGGCGGGCAACAAGATGTCACTGAGTCTTTTTGATCTATTCAAGGTCGGCATAGGGCCCTCCAGTTCCCATACCGTGGGACCTATGTGGGCAGCCCAGCGTTTTTTAGCGCTGCTTGAATCGCGAAACCTGCTTGTCCAGGCAGGTCGGGTGCGGGTATCACTGTACGGCTCCCTGGCGATGACTGGCAAGGGCCACTCCACCGATACCGCTGCCATGCTCGGGCTGCTGGGCGAAATACCCGACCAGATTGATCCCGACAGCGTCCCCAGCAAGATCTCCGCCATCCGTAGCGCGAAAAAGCTGCTGTTGGCCGGAAAAGTTGAAATCCCCTTCGATGAAAGCCGCGATCTCTGCTTCCTGTTTGGCGAAAGCCTGCCCCAGCATCCGAACGGCATCCGCTTCGAGCTGTTCGACAAGGCCGGAATTCAGCTGATCAGCAAACTCTACTTTTCGATCGGCGGTGGCTTTGTGCTCTGCGAAGACCAGATCTCGCAACCTGCCAACAAGTCAGCCAACCTACCGATCCCCTACCCCTTTGAAACCGGCGTCGAGCTGTTAAAGCGCTGCCAGGAGAGCGGTTTGAGCATTGCCGAGTTGGTCCTGACCAATGAGCGAGCGATGCGCAGCGCCGACGAGGTCGACAGCAAGATGCGGCTGCTGTGGCAGGTGATGGAAGCCAGCATCGAACGCGGCTGCCGCGAACGCGGTGTACTTCCCGGTGGCCTGGGGATCAAGCGCCGTGCCTACCTGCTACGCAAGGAGCTGACCGACCATCCGGAAGCCGCGATGCGCGATCCGCTCAACGTTATGGACTGGATCAATCTATACGCCATGGCTGTCAACGAAGAGAACGCCGCCGGAGGCCGGGTCGTCACCGCCCCCACCAACGGTGCCGCCGGGGTGATCCCTGCGGTGTTGGCTTATTACCAGCGTTTTATTCCCGGCGCTAACGAAGCCGGGATCTTTACCTTTCTCGCCACCTCGGCGGCGATCGGCATGCTGTACAAGAAAAACGCCTCTATCTCGGCAGCCGAAGTCGGCTGCCAGGGCGAAGTCGGCGTGGCCTGTTCGATGGCAGCGGCCGGCCTCGCTGCCGTGATGGGCGGAAGCAACGCGCAGATCGAAAATGCCGCTGAGATCGGCATGGAACATAACCTGGGACTCACCTGCGACCCAATCGGCGGCCTGGTTCAGGTGCCCTGCATCGAGCGCAACACCATGGGCGCGGTCAAGGCGATCAACGCTGCCCGCTTAGCGCTGCGCGGCGACGGTACCCACCAGGTATCGCTCGACAGCGTGATCGAAACGATGCGCCAAACGGGTGCTGACATGCAGGAGAAATACAAGGAAACCTCGCAAGGCGGTTTAGCCGTCAACGTGGTCGCCTGTTAACTGATTGCTTGTTAACTGATTGCTTGTTAAATGGTTGCCTGCTAAACCGGCACTGAGTACAAAACTCCGATAACGAAAAACCTAAAGGGTTCTGGCCTTATAAAAACCAGCCCTGCAAAGATCGAGCTATGGTTTTTTTTCCCTTAGCTCAGTGATGAAGCATAAAAAAACAACACTAAGGATTAGAGATGACTATCAGCCAACTGTATGCCAACGATGCCCAGCGTGAATGTTTTTTCACTGCTGGACTGTCCGATATTGATCCTGCTATCCAGGCATCGGTCAACCGTGAATTCGATCGCCAGGAGCGCCAGATCGAGCTGATCGCCTCCGAAAACATCACCTCCAAAGCGGTTATGCAGGCCCAGGGAACAGTACTGACCAACAAGTACGCCGAAGGCTACGCCGGTCGCCGTTACTACGGTGGCTGCGAGTATGTGGATGAAGTTGAAATCCTGGCGATCGAGCGCGCCAAGCAGCTGTTCAACTGTACGTACGTTAACGTTCAGCCGCACTCCGGCGCCCAGGCCAACGGCGCGGTGATGCTGGCATTGCTGCAACCGGGCGATACCATCCTCGGGATGTCACTGGATGCCGGTGGCCACCTGACCCACGGTGCTCGTCCGGCACTTTCTGGCAAATGGTTCAATGCGATCCAGTACGGTGTCAGCGAAAGCGATTGCCGGATCGACTACGATGCGGTCGAAGCCCTGGCGGTCGAGCACCAGCCAAAGCTGATCATCGCGGGCGGTTCGGCGATTCCGCGCAAGCTGGACTTTGCCCGCTTCCGTAAAATCGCCGACAAGGTCGGTGCCCTGTTGATGGTGGATATGGCCCACATCGCCGGACTGATCGCCACCGGCAAGCACCCCAGCCCGCTGCCCTACGCCGATGTGGTCACCACCACCACCCACAAGACATTGCGCGGCCCACGATCCGCTTAACGGCTATCTGCCCAAAGGCTGGACCCTG
>CAXBEA010000036.1:0-34741 GCA_963974645.1 uncultured Neptunomonas sp.
CTACCCATTCAATAAAGGGAGCGCGTTATGTTTGCCGCCATTATCACCCTGGCTCTGCTGGGTCTGGGATTGGGTTATCTGCTCGGTGTCGCGGCGATTCACCTCCGGGTTGAAGAGCCCGCAATCGTGCAGGAGATCGAGGCGATGTTGCCGGGCACCAACTGTGGTCAGTGCGGCTTTGCCGGTTGCCCGACCGGGGCGAAAGAGCTGGCAGCTGGGACTGCGCCGGTAACCCTGTGCCCGCCAGGTGGTAAAGCACTGGCCGAAGCCTTGGCTATCAAACTGGGCGTTGAGCTGGACCTGTCGGCGGTCGCCGATGATAACCGACTCGTGGCCCAGGTGATCCAAACGCAGTGTATCGGCTGCACCCGTTGCATCAAATTGTGCCCGACCGATGCCATCGTTGGCGCGCCTAAACAGTTGCATAACGTCGTGATCGATGCTTGCACCGGCTGTAATAAGTGCATCGATATCTGCCCGACGATGGGGATTAAGCTGTGCCGCCCAAGGCAGACCCTGGCGAACTGGCAGTGGCCGAAACCTGTACTCAAGCAGGAGGTGAATGGATGAAGCTGTTCAGTTTTCGGGGTGGAATTCACCCGTCGGCGCGTAAGGAGCGGACCCAGGATCTGCCCATTATAAGCCTGCCAATGCCCAAGCGGCTGTACGTGCCCTTGCAGCAGCATATCGGTGAACCTGCGGTGGCGCGTGTGGTGGCCGGGGAGCAGCTGGTCCGCGGTCAGGTATTGGGAGGCAGTGTTGGCCGAATTTCTGCACCTGTGCATGCACCTGCTGATGGCAGGGTGATCGAGATTATCGACTTCGCTTCGCCGCACCCGGCGGCGCTGCCGGTGACGACCGCGGTTATCGAGGTGAGTGAGTCCCAGAGTCGCTGGGTCGCGCCTTTAGAGGATCCTTTTACGCTCAGCGCTGCTGAACTGGCAGATCAGATCCAGCAGGCCGGTATTGTCGGCATGGGCGGCGCGACCTTTCCCTCTGCAGTGAAGTTGGATATGGCCCGCCAGCACCGGGTGCATACTCTGATTATCAATGGTGGCGAATGTGAGCCCTATCTGACCTGTGACGATCGATTGATGCGTGAACGTGCCGAGCAGATGTTGCTGGGGGTGGAGTTGATGTTGCGCTGCCTAGGCGCAGAGCAGGCGATCATCGTAGTCGAGGATAACAAGGTGGCAGCGTTAGCCAACCTGCGTGCGCTCTGTAATGAGCCTTTCTATAGCAAGTCCGAGCGGATCAAAACAGTATCGGTCCCGACCCGTTATCCGCAGGGATCGCAAAAACAGATGATCCAGTCTGTGACCGGTAAAGAGGTTCCAGCGGGTGCCCACGCCACGGATCTGGGGGTGGTGATGCACAATGTGGCCACCGCCTACGCCGTCTATGAAGCATTGGTAGTGGGCAAGCCGCTAGTCTCTAGAATTGTCACGGTGGGCGGCGGTGCGGTGCCTCGTCCAGCCAATTTGGAGGTGCCACTGGGCACCCTGGTTGAAGAGTTACTGCATTTTTGTGGGGTCGAAGATGGCAACTACGAGCGGTTGTTAGTCGGTGGACCGATGATGGGGCAATGGTTGCCCCATGCACAGCTACCGATCATCAAAGGCAGCAGCGGCATTATCGCCCTGAGTGACGCTGAGACGCAAATGGACCTGCCCAGTCCCTGTATCCGCTGTGCCCGCTGCATCACGGTCTGCCCTGCCGGTCTGCTACCCCTGGAGATGGCGAAACGCATTCGCAAAGAAGACTTCGCTGCTGCGCAGGCATTGGGATTGAGCGACTGTATTGCCTGTGGCTCCTGCGCCTATGTGTGTCCGTCAAAGATCCCCCTGGTGCAGTACTTCCATTACGGCAAGGGTGAGTTGCAGGCGCGAAAACAACAGGAGAAAAAACTGGACCGTACCGCTGAGCTGGCGTCGAGCAAAGCACTCAGAGTTGAAGCGATTGAACGCCAAAAGGCCGAGGCTGCAGCGCTGAGAAAGGCGCAAATGGCAGCGAAAAAAGCAGCAGAAGCAGCACAAGAGATCGATTTATCGGATTCGAAATCAGAGATCACCCTTGTTAGCAGCGCAGAGCCTGGAGATTAATCATGGCAAATACTCTGATCAGTGGGCCGCATACGCTGGCATCAACAACCGTTAGCCGGACTATGCTCTGGGTGATGCTGGCACTGACTCCGGCAACACTCTGGGGGCTGTATCTGTTTGGCTGGCCTGCGATCAACCTGTTTTTGATCACGGCGGTAGCTGCATTGCTGTTTGAGGCTGGCTGCCTGCGCCTGGCGGGTAAGCGCGTTAAGACGGGATTATTTGATGGCTCGGCACTGTTGACCGCCTGGCTGCTGGCGATGAGTCTTCCGCCTTGGGCGCCCTGGTGGATCGGTGTGTTGGGAAGCTTCCTGGCTATCGTGGTCGCTAAACAGGTGTTTGGCGGGCTGGGACATAACCTGTTTAACCCGGCGATGGTGGCGCGGGTGGCGCTACTGGTGTCGTTTCCGTTGCAGATGACTCTATGGACCCAACCCGCAGCGCTGTTTAGCGCAGCGGCACCCGGGTTTATCGACGGGTTGGCGATCAGTTTCGGTGGGGAGGCTCTGGTTAATGGCGCGTTTGATGGGTTTGATGGGTTTGATGGGTTAAGTAGTGCGACCCTGTTGGGTGAAGTCAAAACCGGATTTTCGGTCGGATCAACGCTATCCGAGCTGTTGCCTGCAGGTCTCGATTACTGGTCGATGGCAACCGGCTATGGCTCCGGCAGTTTGGGTGAAACCTCGGCCCTGTTGATTCTCGCCGGTGGGCTGCTGCTGGTGGTACTCGGCGTTATTAGCTGGACAATTCCCGTATCCCTGTTGGCTACCGTGGGACTGTTGGCGCTGCTTTTTAACGGGATTAACCCCGATCGCTATCCAGGCGTCGGTTACCACCTGTTCAGTGGCGGGATGCTGCTGGCGGCATTTTTTATCGCTACAGATATGGTCACTTCGCCTAATACAACTGCCGGGCAGCTGGTGTTTGGGGCCGGCTGTGGACTGCTGATCTATCTGATTCGTACCTGGGGCGGCTACCCCGAGGGGGTCGCCTTTGCCGTATTGCTGATGAATGCGCTGACCCCGCTGATCGATCATTGGATCCGTCCCAGGATCTTTGGCCGGGACCGTGCCTTTAGGCCGCTGGTGATTACGCCCAGGGCCTTGGGTAAACAGCCGTTGGGCAAGGGAGAGCGCGCATGATTGGTAAGGGCGTACTGAAACCCAGTTATACCCAGAGGCCCGCCTATTTTGCTGGAATCCTCGGGATGATCGCGGCTATCGCAGCGAGCTTGCTGGTGATGGGTTTTGTTGGCACAGAAGAACCGATTAAACAGCGAGCTCTGGAGGATCTGCAACGCTCCCTGTCACAGGTGCTTCCGGCGCAACTCTATGACAACGATCCCAGCCTGGACACCTTAGATCAGCCCACCGAAGACGGCGCTGTGCACCGCTTCTATAGGGCTACGCTGGCCAGTGCTGCGATAGCTTCTGCATTCGAAGTCGAGGAGGGCGGGTATTCCGGGCCTATCCGGCTGGTGATGGGGGTCAGCAGTGAAGGACTGATTCTGGGCGTGCGGGTGCTGTCTCACAGCGAAACGCCGGGGCTTGGGGACAAAATAGAGACCGCTAAGGATGACTGGATCCTGAGCTTTAACGGTCTCTCACTGAGCAACCTCGCCGATGAGCGCTGGGCGGTAAAAAAAGATGGCGGAGAGTTTGATCAGTTTAGTGGTGCCACCATCACCCCCAGGGCGGTGGTTAAAGCCGTCAAAAAAGGTTTGCTGCTTGAACAGCGCAATCGCGTGGCGCTGACGCAGAGAGCTCAGGTTTTATCGCCTGAACTCACGGGGCCTGAAGGGCCAAGTCAAACGCAAGTAACAAGCCCTCCTCAGGGGTCAGGTCAATCTCAAGTAACGGAGATGCACTAATGGAACAGCACCGAGGTTTTCAACCCTTATGGAATAAAGAGCTGTGGCAAGAGGGGATTTGGCACAACAACGTGGTGTTTTCACAGATGTTGGCGCTCTGTCCACTGCTGGCGGTGACGGGTACTGCGACCAACGGTCTGGGAATGGGGCTGGTCTCCTTACTGGTGTTTGTTATCTCCAATCTGCTGGTATCGATGCTGCGCGGGGTGATCCCGTCGGAGGTTCGCATTCCCGCGTTTGTGATGCTGATCGCAACCGTCGTGACCCTGGTGGATCTGATGATGAATGCCTGGCTGCATGAGTTGCACCAGGTGTTGGGGTTGTTTATTCCGCTTATCGTCACTAACTGCGCCATTCTTGGCCGGGCCGAAGCCTTTGCCTACAAGAATCCGGTCTTGCCGTCGATCGTCGATGGTCTGGCGATGGGGTTGGGCTTCACCCTAGCGTTGGTGATGCTAGGGGCTGCCCGCGAAATTATCGGTAGCGGCACCCTGTTTGCTAATGCTGACCTGCTGTTAGGGGAGATGTTTGGCTTCTTGGAGCTGACACTTATTGCCAATTATGACGGTTTTCTGTTGATGATCCTGCCTCCGGGCGCTTTTCTGATGCTGGGCTTTATTGTCGCCGGAAAACGGGTCCTTGAACGCCGCTCGACCGAGCGGGCCCGTGCGATGCGTCCAGCGGGTTGTTGATGTTTGGATGACGCCTGACGCGTCTGATTAATACAGATAAAACATAGATCCGAACTCGGATTCTGAGAAATAGCTGAGACCTTTCCCCTTAAGAAAATCGCAGAGGAATCAATCATGAAAGTATCCGTCGTCTATGCCGAAACAGAACGTCAGAGTTGGATTCCGGTCAAGCTTGCCGAAGGGGAAACGGTGGCGGATGCGATTCAAAAATCAGGGATTCTGGAACGCTTTCCGGCTATCGATCTGTGCACCCAGAAAGTAGGTATCTTTGGTAAATTAGCCAAACTCGAGGCGTCACTGAGTGAGGGGGATAGGGTCGAAATCTATATGCCAATCATTGCTGATCCGAAAACGGTGTCACGCCGTCCACTGGAAGAATGAGGATGATGGCAATGCCTAGATCGGTCCAGTGCGCCCTCCTGAGTAGACTTTTGATGTCGTTGTCGTTGTCGTTCTCGGTGACCCTCGATGCAGCTGAAACCCGGATTGCAGTTGCCGCTAATTTCACCGCAGCGGCAAAAGCGTTACAGCAGGATTTTGAACAGCGCTATGGACATCGATTGTTGATCAGTTACGGCTCTACCGGAAAGCTCTATACCCAGATCTATCAGGGGGCGCCGTTTGAGCTTTTTTTGGCCGCAGATAGCCAGCGCCCCGAGCGGGCCGAACGCGAAGGCCTCGCGGTAGCGGGTAGCCGGATCACCTACGCTCTGGGTGGATTGGCACTCTGGAGTGCCGAGGGTGCCTCAGAGACGGAACTGATCGCGCAACTCAAGGGTGGCGAGTATCGCCGTTTGGCGATGGCCAATCCAAAGATCGCGCCCTATGGCGCCGCAGCTGCAGAGGTCATGGCGGGTATGGCGCTGGCGTCTGAGCCTGGAAAACAGGTTTACGGTGAGAATATTGCCCAGACCTACCAGTTTGTCGCGACCGGCAATGCGGAATTGGGGTTTGTGGCCCTGGCGCAGATGAAAAATACCTCGCAAGCTCATTATTGGATTATCCCTCAACACTATTACCAACCGATCCGGCAGCAGCTGGTGCTGTTAAAGCAGGGCCAGTCATCGCCTGCGGCGCAGGCTTTTCTTGCCTATCTAGGCGGGGATGACGCACGCGCCATCATCCACGCCTATGGCTACGGCAGCGAATAGCTATGTTGCAATCAGAAATGTGGCAATCGGTATGGTTGTCGCTGCAATTGGCAACCGTAACGACGATTATTCTGCTCCTTATCGGCACGCCGCTGGCCTGGTGGCTGGCCCGTTCCGGCAGTTTGTTTAAAGAGGTGGTGGCAACCCTGGTGGCACTGCCGCTGGTGCTGCCGCCGACGGTGCTGGGTTTCTATCTGTTGGTCTTGATGGGACCACATAGCCCTTTGGGACAAACTCTGGATGCGTGGTTTGATCTGCGGCTGGCCTTTACCTTCGAGGGGCTGGTGATCGGCTCGGTGATCTACTCGATGCCTTTTGTCGTCCAACCTATACGTAATGCCTTCGAGGCGGTCGGCAGCCGTCCTATGGAGGTTGCGGCAACGCTGCGGGCCTCGCCGCTGCAAGCGTTCTTTTATGTTGCCTTGCCCCTGGCACGGCCCGGGTTGCTCTGCGGTACGGTACTAGGATTTGCCCATACCCTGGGTGAATTTGGCGTGGTGCTGATGATCGGGGGGAATATTCCTGGTGAAACCAAGATGGTTGCGGTGGCGATCTACGACTATGTGGAAGCGCTGGAATGGCAACAGGCGCACCAGTTGTCGGCAGGACTGCTGCTGTTCTCCTTTGTGTGTATCTTGACCATGAACATTCTGGAAAAAAAGATGCGTAGGCAGTCGCTATGAGTGGCTGGCTGAAAGGGCAGTTTCGCACCCAGTTAGAGCAATTTTGTCTCGATGTTGAACTCCGGCTGCCGGCACAGGGCGTGACTGCCTTATTTGGGCGTTCCGGCAGTGGTAAAACCACGCTGTTACGCTGTCTAGCCGGGCTGCAGCGGGCTGATAGCGGCAGGCTGATAGTGGGCGGTCAGATCTGGCAAAATTCCTGCCGCTTTGTTCCACCACATCGGCGCCCCATCGGTTATGTGTTTCAGGAAGCCAGCCTGCTACCGCACTTGTCGGTTAAGCAAAATCTTTGCTTTGGCTTAGTACGGGCCGTTAAGCCGGCGCGAATAGACTATCAACAGGTAGTTGAACTCCTTGCGATTGGCCCCTTGCTGGAGCGGATGCCGGATAAATTATCAGGCGGTGAGCGTCAGCGTGTCGCCATCGGTCGGGCTCTGCTGAGTCAGCCGCAACTGTTGTTGATGGATGAACCACTGAGTGCGCTGGATACCGAGGGCAAACAGCAGATCCTGCCTTATCTGCAAAGGCTGGCGCGGACGCTGGCTATCCCCACCGTTTATGTCAGCCATAGCCTGGACGAGGTCTGCCGTCTAGCTGATCGGGTGCTCTACCTTGAAGAGGGGCGTGTAGCCGATCAGGGGCCCCTGACGGAGGTTGTGGCACGCTTGCCGCTGGGACGCCAGCTGGGCCAGGAATCGGCTGTAGTCGAGGCGCGTCTGCTGGCTCACGATGCCGGGCACGGGCTGAGTTATCTTGATCTGCAAGGGCAGCGGTTGAGTATTAATCTGCGCAGTGCCGCGCTCGGTGAGGTGATCCGGGTGCGCATCCCCGCCAGAGACGTGGCGATCTCGTTAACGCGGATCCAGGGCAGCAGTATGCTCAATACGCTCCCCGCCAGGGTAACCGACTTCGAACCCTTTACCGATGGAGTCAGAATGTTGATCCGTTTACACTGTGGCGATGCCCAGTTGTTATCGAAAATAACCCGTAAATCATTTCAGTTACTGGGAATTCGACGAGGGTTAGAGGTCTATGCGCAGATCAAAACGGTGTCGTTGTTTGATGATGCCGAAAACAGTCATGACTAAGGACGTGGGATGAGATGGGGTGAGATGGGATAGGCGGGTCGATAACGGCCTGGACCCTGGCTTAACACCCCGCTCGAATCCGTAAATCTGCATCAGCCCTTACAGTGACGCTGACTGAAATCCAACCGATCCGCACTGCCCGCTATCGGCGTGAAGACCACCATCACCCGCTCGGCGGAGAGGTGTTCGACCTGCCAGGTGAAGTGATCCCGAATACGCTCGTATAAGCCCTGGGGTTCGAAGCCATTAATCATAATCAGCTTCTCGCGCCGGGTGGCGATCCGCTCCAGACCTGCCATGGCGTTTTGCATCGGTATGGGACAGGCGCAACCGCAACTGTCGAATTCGATGATGGCATCCTCACCGGCACGGTAGTGCCAAAACGGCAAGCTGGCACCGGCTATAGAGATTTCACCTTTGCTTATCTCAGTCACAATTACTTCCTTTTCGCGGACCTGCAGGGTGCAACAGACTGCCCACACTGGCATCGGTGACGCGTTTGAGAGTGCGCTCGCGCACCGATCGCAGCACTCTGTCGATCGACAGGGATGTCGATGTCAGCGCAAAGGCCTCTATCCCCTCCCTTTGTAGCCAACCAAACAGCTTATCGCCCATCTGCTGGAATACCACCTGGTTGACCCTCTGTTCCGCCAAGAAGCGGCTTAAACGCTGGCCACTACCAGGCTCCTGATTGACCAGCGTCTGCACAAAAGAGCCTCTGGTACTGTAGAGGGAAAAATAGGCGGCTTCACCAAAATACACTGATATGCGCTCATTCACCTCTGCAGAGTCGACCGGTACAGCGATCATAGGCACCTCTTATCGTGAAGGGTTAATGTTGCCCCCAGGATTGCCGGCAGCTTCAGCCATCATTGTCTCGGGTGGGCGTCGGTTGGTTGCTGTGGGGTTGGCTACAAACCGGGTCAAGCCTGTTAGGTTTGTCGCCAAGGCTACATGCAGTTGGCGATCAATCGATGCTGGATTACTCACCCTTAGAACCCTCTTGGTCTTAGCATCGCTTGGCGTCTTGCAGCGCCTTGAGCGCTTCTTGCCACTCCATGCAAGCGTGATAGGTCGCCTTGGCCAGCTCGGGCAGTTCCTCATACCCGGCAGGTAAACGCTCCTCCGCCAGATCATGTAACTGCATCGCCCATTCGCTGGCGATACGTTTGTGTTTCTTTACCGCTTTGTCCAGCGCATCCAGATCGGACATCTGCCTAACTCCTGTTTCAGTATCTCTAATCAACACTGGAAAACTGAATTGCAAACTCCATGCCTAATGCATCTCAGGGCAGCGGCTAAAGGAACACCTTTTCGATATCGTAACTGGACTCCCGACCGATTTTAGCTCCCGAGTTGTGCAGCCACCGCTCTGCATGCTGCCTGCCACAGGCTTTTAACTCACAGAGAAAGTCCCAGCGGGTATCGTATTTACTCGCTCTGGACATCTCGGTCATGTAGTCAGAGCTGTCGATCAGATGAAAACGAAGTTTCTTGAAGCGTCTTTCCAGCGAACCGGCAAGCCAGGATCTTTTCGAGCGGTTACAGGTGTAGGCGATCGCCCGCATCTCGCGTAAGAAGGTACTGTGAAACCCTATCTCGGCTATCCGATCTGCAATTTGAGCCGCGTTTCTGGGGAGGTGGTCGATAGCCAGGGGTTGCAGGTGGACGATCAACAGATCTGCCGCCTTGCAATCAAAAATAAGCGGATAAACGGCCGGATTACCGGAGAACTCGCCGTCCCAATAGGCTTCCCCATCAACCTCCACCGCCTTGAAGCGCCAAACTGATTTTATTGTCAGCCATCTGTATCTCCTTGCAATTGGTGCGGCGCAGCATTTAGCATACCGATAGATGGAGGGGAACGCCATGCAAAATAAAATAGACCGTAAGTTTTATTAAGCATTTGTTTATCTTGAATAAAAATATTTAACTGCTGGATGGCAATATTCCGTGCTGGGCTGTTGCTAATGTAGCAATCGCCTCCAAAGCAGCCACAGATGTGACCTTAGCGACATTCAAAAACCCACATAGAATTAAAATGCCAATCTAATTCGTTCAGGCTGCCCCTGCAATTGAGTGAGTGCGCGCTAGGTTCTCGCCCTCGCTACGTTAATGGGAATACTTCTTGCTGTGACTGTTTAACAAACCTTAAACCGTACAATCGATAGATGGGAGATGAAGTGATGACCGAGTCGTACCTGTGGGTCAAAGTGTCTGATAAATACCGGATAGCCAAAGACAGCGTAGCGATCGAATTGGTGGCCGAAGAGGGCACAGATCTTCCCCGGTTTACCGCGGGCGCTCATATCGATATAGATCTGGGGCTAGGCGTCGTACGTCAATACTCATTGGCCAACGATCCTGGCGAGACCCATCGCTATCTGCTCGGGGTGCTCAAAGTTCCCTTAGGACGAGGTACCTCGGTGGCGCTGCACGACAGCCTGCGCAGGGGCGATTCGATTCAGATAAGCCGACCTAAAAACCTGTTCCCGCTCAACGAGCAAGCAGCGCTGACTGTGCTTATCGGGGGCGGAATCGGCATCACCCCGATGCTGGCTTTTGCGCACCGTTTGCACAGCCTCGGTCGACCGTTCGAGCTGCATTTTTGTGCCCGCTCCCGAGACTATGCCCCCTTCGAAGCCGAGCTTGGCGCTCTGCCGTTCTATTCGCAGTTACAGCTGCATCTCGATGATGATCCTGACAGCGCCATGTCGTTATCGGGACAGCTGGCGGCAACGCCTGAGAATACCCACCTCTATCTCTGCGGTCCCAAGGGATTTATGGAGGTGGTACTGACGACGGCGCGCAACTATCTGGCAGAAGATCAGATTCATCATGAGAGTTTTGACGCTGTAGACGCAGCGCCCATAATGCCTACCGCTAACAACCCCTTCGAGGTCGAGATCCGCAGCAGCGGCGAGATTCTTCAGGTGGCTGCCGACCAGACCCTGGTGGAGGTTCTGCAATACAACGGCTTGCCCGTACAGCGTAACTGCCCCCGTGGTTTTTGCGGCGGCTGCGCTGTAACCGTGCTGGAGGGGGAGGTTGAACACCGGGACAGTAGCCTGCCGGATCATCTGCGTAACGAGCTGGGCAGGATGCTTAGTTGTGTCTCCCGTGCCAAGAGTGCAAGACTGGTGCTGGATCTATGAAGCAGATAGATGCTCAACAGCAACCTCTCGATCGTTACCAGTCATTCTGCGGTCTGGATTGCCAAGCGCGTGCCGAACAGCTGGTGGCCTATATCTGTCAGCTATCCCGGCAGAAAGAGCGCAACAACCCCTTCTGGTGCAAGTTTACCGCCAGTGCCGAGGCAAAAGAGGGTGCTGATGCCCTGCTGCTGGTGCATACCAACATTTTCTATATGCGTGAGCTCTTAGAAAAACACCCTGACAACCAGTGGCTGAGGTTGCTTGATGCGCTCGAAAACGATTGCTGTTAGAGCTCCTTAAAGCGACTCGCCTGGGTGCAGAGAGGGCCTCAGTCAAGAGCTACAGCGAGCGACCTGCGAAGCAACCTCTAATAGGTTTTATAGGGCAGAAACTTCCCTGACAGCACAATATTAACCCGGTCGCCCTTGGCATCCTCCTGCCGTTGGATATCCATAGAGAAATCTATGGCGCTCATGATCCCGTCGCCAAACTCTTCATGGATCAGCTCTTTGATGGTGCTGCCGTAGACATTGACCAGCTCGTACCAGCGGTAGATCAGCGGATCTGTAGGGACCGCGGTGGGTAGTGAGCCTTTGTAGGGGGCGATCTGCAGCCAGGCCACGGCTTCATCGGATAACTCAAAGAGTTCACCCACTATTCCGGCCTGCTCTCTATTAAGGGTCATCTGGCCCAGACAGGCGGCGGTCGTCCACTCTTTAGAGAGCCCCAGAGCGATGGCGACTTCGCTCCATTTGATCCCTTTGGCGACTTTAGCCGACAACAGCTGTTGGGTGACCTGGTCACGATTACTGATCATAGCGGTTTCCTTCTAGGTAGATTTAACAACGTACTTAACAACGGATAGAAATAATTAAAGCTTTGATTTTAAATAGTAAACAGACAAACTATCCGAAAGCCGAACTCCTGGATCATCGGTTCAGCAACAGCAGGATGATCCCCCCCAGCAGCGCGGATATCAGCTGCCAGACCAACACCGGATTGCGCTCGATCAACGGCGGCCTGGTTTGATTCACGAACGCCTTGTTGGGGTGGCGAAGATCAAAGATAAACTCGGACAGCTCCTGATAGCGTTTATCGGGGCTGGGGTGGAGCGCTTTTTTAAGGGTTGCATCGATCCAGGCCGGAATCGCCCGCTCCTCATCGAGCACCGAGCTGTAGCTTAAGCGACGCTGAGCCGCCAGGGTTTTGGCTTGGGCGACCTGGGTACCATAGGGGAAACGCCCTGAGAGCATATGGTAGGTCAAGACGCCGAGCGCATAGAGGTCCGAGCAACGGCTACCGACCTCGCCCAGAAAATATTCGGGCGCGCTGTACATCGCTGTGCCAAGCAGTGCCTCCTGCTCCAGCGAGATAGCGGCCTCAAGGATCCCGGCGACGCTAGCCGAACCAAAATCGATAATCTTAACCGTGCCGGTCGCATCGATCATGATATTGTCGGGGCGGATGTCCTGATGCAGGATCTCCATCCGGTGCAGCGCACGCAGCCCTTTGGCGATCTGTTCGATGATGCTGCGCACCTTTTCCAGATCCGGCCTGGGGTTGTCTATCAGCCACTGCTTAAGGGTCTGCCCTTCGATAAACTCCGTTACGCTATAGAGGTAGTTGCGCGGACGCGACTGTATTGCGGCTTTAAGGAGATGGACGCTGTTGAGTCGTCGAGCGACCCACTCCTCCATTAAAAAGCGTTCCAGATAGGCCGGATCGTCTTGCTGATCGATGGAGGGGGTTTTAAGGACCACCTGGGTCTGGGTCGCTGAATCGAGCGCCAGGTAGACATGGCTGCGATGGCTGGCATGGATCTCTCGCAGGATGCGGTAGCCATCGAAATCAGCCCCGGCATCCAGCAGTGGCGGCAGCGGCAACTGCTCTATCTGCTGCTGCAGTGCGCTGCTCTCCTGCTGCGGTAAACTCTCGATACGAATGATCTGCAGGCTCAGATTATCGGGGCTGCCCCGCTCAAACGCCTGAGTGACGATCACTTTCGCCGCCTGATCCAGGTCGTCTGGGTGGGCATTGATACTGCTGATGATGAACTCGGCATCGCTATGCTCGTAGACGCCATCGGTGGCCAGGATGAAGATATCACCGCTTTTTAGCGGCAACGCCTGGTAGTCAAACTCAATATGGGCTTCAACGCCCAGCGCCCGGCTAAGGTAGCTCTTCTGCTCCGAGACCCAGAGCCGGTGATCGTGGGTGAGTTGCTCCAGAGCCTGACCCTGAAGCCTATAGATACGGGTGTCGCCCGCATGGAAAAGATGTGCCGTCGTCGCTTTAATCACCAGCGCGCTGAAAGTGCACACATAGCCTTTATCCTGTTCGTAACGCAGTGGGCTTTGTTGCGACTGCGCATAAAGCCAGGCATTGGCGGCGCTCAAGACCCGAGTCACCGAGTGTTTAACCGACCAGGCCTCCGAGGTGCAAAAGTAATCGTCTAAAAAATTCGTAACCGCCGTTTCACTGGCGACCTGGCTGACATTGCTGCTGCTGATCCCATCTGCCATCGCAAGGGCGACTCCCTTAAGACTGCGCAGCGGTTCGTTCGGGGCATAAAAGCCATGAAAGTCCTGATTGAGCGCTTTTCGACCCTGATCAGAAAACTGACCGACAGCGACGCTCAATCGAGAGGACCCTAGAGAGGGTGTCCGCGAGGGCGATGGCGTCGATAGGTGCGTATGCATAGGGAGATTGCCCAGGCCTCAGATCGTGCGAGCTGAGGCCTGGGCGTGAGCGATCAGGCCAGCGCACTGGTTGTTTTGACGGCGGGAATACGCTTCTTAGCGGTTCTGATATGGGTGGTGTACAGAGTCAGACCGGTGAAAGCCAAACCACCAACCAGATTACCCAGTACGGTGGGGATCTCATTCCAGACTAAATAATCCATCACCGAAAAATCACCACCCATGATCATCGCCGACGGAAACAGGAACATATTCACCACCGAGTGCTCGAATCCCATAAAGAAGAACACCATGATCGGCATCCACATCGCGATCACCTTGCCGCTCACCGAGGTTGAGATCATCGCGCCCACAACACCCATGGAGACCATCCAGTTACAGAGCATGCCACGCACAAAGATGGTGAACCATCCCGCGATACCGTACTCGGCATAACCCAGGGTACGCGACTCGCCGATACTGGCTATCTTCTGCCCTACCGCACCCGGCTCGATGCTAAAACCATAGGTAAAAACAAACGCCATCATCACCGCAACCGTCAGCGCACCGCCGAAGTTGCCGACGAATACCAAGCCCCAGTTTCTTAGGACGCCTTTGACCGTCACCCCAGGACGTTTGTCCAGCAGTGCCAGCGGTGTCAGCACAAAAACCCCGGTCAGCAGGTCAAAACCCATCAGATAAAGCATACAGAACCCTACCGGGAACAGGATAGCGCCGATCAAAAAGACCCCGGTCTGAACGGCAATAGTCACCGCAAAGACCGCCGCCAAGGCCAGAATCGCACCGGCCATATAGGCTCTGATCAGCGTATCCCGGGTAGACATGTGAACCTTAGATTCACCGGCATCCACCATCTTGGTTACAAATTCACTCGGCACTAAATAGGCCATGTTGCTCTCCTCATTTATAAAAAAACCGCTCATCTCTGCCTCAGCAGCTAGCCTGCTGATCCCGGGCGTTGCCCTGATTTCAGAGCAAAAAAAGTGGCCACACCCGATCAGCCACAGCGATTCAGGGGTGGACGGTTGTCCAGAGATCTCAGTTTGTCAGGGCCATCGCTGGCCAGATGTTAACAGGGGCAAAGCAAATCGCATGCCAGTAATGTATAAGTTTTTTAAAACAAGATGTTATGTTGTTTTGCTGGAAGGTCTTTGGTTAGGCTATGCATGCTGCCGGCGCACATAATGCTGTCGCCGCACAATAACGGCGCCTGTTGCTCGGCGGCTGACGCACTCGGCCGGCGCCGTTTTTCAATAGACCCGATCCTCGATTTGGTAGAGCCCGCCAATCACCAGATACTCCTCCTCACCATTAAGCATGCTGGGAAACAGTTGATCGAAGCAGAACAGCTTCTGTATTGGCACCCGAATCTTGACTACGCTGTCGCCAAATTCGGAGGCTCGCTCAGGATCGAGCGAAAAAGAGTTCAGATTATTCAACAGTAGGATCGGCAGCCCGGCCATTGCCGGTTCCTGCTGTGCGGGGCTGATCTGCTCAAGCTGCTCCAGCCGGTTGATGCCTCGATACAGGCTGAGATGTGTGGGTGATCTATTAGGATGTTGTGAGCTGGGTAGCGGCTGCGATAATTCGTACTGGCAATAGCTGTAGACCAGGTCGAGCTGGGCCTCCAGAGCGTTGGTGTTATAGAGTCCCTGAGCACGAGCTTCGAGATAACCCAGATAGGTCGCAGCAGAATAATCTCGGATTGGGGCCCGGTGAAAACGGGGCAGCAGACCAAACCGTGATTCAACCCAGGCTTTAAGTACCGCGCCTTCTCGACTATCAGAATCAAAAAACCAGCCGCGTATGGCTCGCTGCCAATTCGCTTTAGGTCGTCCTTTGCCGCCCGCGGAGTAGCCTGCTGCTGTCGGATCATCCAGGCAGAAATGGACATCGACATAATCGCAAAATTGCTGCACGCGCTGAGCCTTATCGGGCAAATGGGCCAGACGCTGAAACAGGTCTTTATGCAGATCGGCCACACCATCTAT
Organism: uncultured Neptunomonas sp.; assembly: GCA_963974645.1. Taxonomy (GTDB): domain Bacteria; phylum Pseudomonadota; class Gammaproteobacteria; order Pseudomonadales; family Balneatricaceae; genus Motiliproteus. Next base: position 15,432 of record CAXBEA010000036.1, read on the forward strand.
CAGTAGCGGGGCCGGTTGCTGCTGAAACCACAATCCGCCAAGAATAACGGCAGGGAGGTTACAACGGTTGATCGGCAGATAGCTTCCCTGCGGTAAACGGCAGTTGTTTGATCGCTTAGCGGCCATAACGTAGAAGCCCCAAGGGTTGGTTCGCTTTACTGCTTTGTGGCCAGCTCACAACCCGACACTCCCTACAATTTGTCGTCATTAACCCTACAGTGTTTGTTGATTTGTCGCATTATCATCATCAAAAGGAAGCAGAAAATATCTTGTAAATAATTATTTATCTATTTTAATTCATCATCTTAACTACAAAATCTAGCACTTGGCACAGCCATTGCCATATCCCTGCTGAACCCCTATGAAAAACCTCGTAGCAATTTAGGAGAGTGACCATGGCATTACGTCAATGTGCAATCTACGGCAAAGGTGGTATCGGCAAGTCTACCACCACCCAAAACCTGGTAGCGGCGCTAGCCGAAGCCGGTAAAAAAGTAATGATCGTCGGCTGTGACCCCAAGGCCGACTCCACCCGTCTGATCCTGCACTCCAAGGCTCAAACCTCGGTGATGGAGATGGCTGCTGAGTTGGGTACCGTTGAAGACCTCGAATTGGAAGATGTGCTTCAAGTCGGATACAAGGATATCAAATGTGTTGAGTCTGGCGGCCCTGAGCCAGGTGTGGGTTGTGCTGGCCGAGGTGTAATCACCGCGATCAACTTCCTTGAAGAGGAAGGCGCCTACACCGACGATTTGGACTTCGTGTTCTACGACGTTCTAGGGGATGTGGTCTGTGGTGGCTTCGCTATGCCGATCCGTGAGAACAAGGCGCAAGAGATCTACATCGTCTGCTCCGGCGAGATGATGGCGATGTACGCCGCCAATAACATCTGTAAAGGCATCGTTAAATACGCCAGCTCTGGCAGTGTGCGTTTGGCCGGCCTGATCTGTAACTCGCGTAACACCGACCGTGAAGACGACCTGATCGTGGCCCTGGCTGAGAAGATCGGCACCCAGATGATCCACTTCGTGCCGCGTGACAACGTGGTGCAACATGCCGAGATCCGTCGTATGACGGTTATCGAATACGATCCCAAAGCCAATCAGGCCGACGAGTACCGCGCTCTGGCGAAGAAAGTCATCGCCAACACCAAGTTTGTGATTCCCAACCCTGTCTCGATGGATGAGCTGGAAGAGTTGTTGATGGAGTTCGGCATCATGGATGTCGAGGACGAGTCCATCGTCGGTAAGACGGCTGAAGAGCTGGCTGCTGAGGCTTAAACCGCAGTGCCGCTCCTGCTACGAGCAACTCCGTCAGGTCTGTTGCGTTTCCAGCAGGATCTGGCAGAGACCCGAAGCGGGTAGCCGGAGAGCGCGTTAATAGTTTTTTAACCGTTCGAATTTACCTATTTGTTTTTAACGTTCGTATTTAACAAGGAACTCCATTATGGCGAGTTTAAATGTTGAAGAGACCAACGCCCTCATCGAAGAGGTGCTGGAGGTCTATCCGGAAAAAGCTAAAGCGGACCGCGCCAAGCACCTGATGGTGGCAGAACCAGGTCAAGACACCAAAGGCTGCATCACCTCTAACCGTAAAGCTCTGCCGGGTGTAATGACCAACCGGGGTTGTGCGTATGCAGGCTCTAAAGGCGTGGTCTGGGGCCCGATCAAAGACATGATTCACATCTCCCATGGTCCGGTAGGTTGCGGTCAGTATTCCCGTGCCGGTCGGCGCAACTATTACGTCGGTACCACCGGTGTTGATAGCTACGGCACCATGAACTTCACCTCCGATTTTCAAGAGAAAGATATCGTTTTCGGAGGCGACAAAAAGCTGGGAACACTGATCGATGAGATCGAAACGCTGTTCCCGCTCAACAAAGGGATTTCGATCCAGTCTGAATGCCCGGTAGGTCTGATCGGTGACGACATCGAAGCCGTCTCCAAGGTCAAAGGCGCTGAACTGGGTAAAACCATTGTACCGGTGCGCTGCGAAGGGTTCCGCGGCGTATCTCAGTCGCTGGGTCACCATATTGCAAACGACGCGGTACGTGACTGGGTCCTTAACGACGAAGATAAGCGTGAAGTCGGTCGGTACGATGTGGCACTGATCGCCGATTACAACATCGGTGGTGATGCCTGGTCATCACGGATTCTGCTTGAAGAGATGGGGCTTAATGTTGTTACCCAGTGGTCCGGCGACGGCACCCTGAATGAAGTTAAGAACAACATCAACGTCAAACTCAACCTGCTGCACTGCTACCGTTCGATGAACTACCTGGCACGACACATGGAAGAGAAATATGAGATTCCTTGGGTTGAATTCAACTTCTTTGGTCCGACCAAAACGGTTGAGAGCCTGCGTAAAATCGCAGGCTACTTCGATGACACCATCAAGGCCAATGCCGAGAAAGTGATCGCCAAGTACGAAGCTCAGACTCAGGCGATTATCGACAAGTACCGTCCCCGTCTGGAAGGAAAGAAAGTGATGCTGTATGTCGGCGGATTGCGCCCACGTCACACCATCGGCGCCTACCAGGATCTGGGCATGGAAGTGGTTGGCACCGGTTACGAGTTCGGTCACAACGATGACTACGAGCGCACCCTGGAAGATATCAAGCATTCCACCCTGATTTACGATGATGTCACCGGCTACGAATTTGAAGAGTTCGTAAAAGCGATCAAGCCGGACATGATTGGCGGTGGTATCAAGGAAAAATACATCTTCCAGAAGATGGGTATCCCTTTCCGTCAGATGCACTCCTGGGATTATTCAGGCCCTTATCACGGCTACGACGGCTTCGCCATCTTTGCCCGCGATATGGACATGACCCTGAACAATCCTTGCTGGAAGGCGATGGAAGCACCCTGGAAAAAGAGCGCTTAAGGCCTCGTTTCAGGAACAGGACAGCCCCTTAACGTCGGCAGGTTCGCCTGTCAGAGATTCACTTACCGCCGTGTGCTCCGCCTTCGTTAGAGAAGTGCCGGTGGCACGGTTGGGAGGTTAAAATGAGTCAAATTGCTGAAAATGTAAAACCTTGTTATCCGCTGTTTGAACAGCCTGAATACAAGGAACTGTTGGCCAAGAAGAAGGCCAATCATGAAGATCCGACCGTCGCCGCCAAGGTGCAGGAGGTGTTCGACTGGACCACGACTGAAGCGTACAAAGAGCTTAACTTCGGCCGTAAAGCGTTGACGGTTGACCCAGCCAAGGCGTGTCAGCCACTCGGTGCGGTACTCTGCTCGCTGGGTTTTGAGAAGACCTTGCCCTACGTGCACGGATCCCAAGGCTGTGTGGCCTACTTCCGTACCTACTTCAACCGTCACTTCAAAGAGCCGATCATGGCGGTCTCCGACTCGATGACCGAAGATGCGGCGGTTTTCGGTGGCCAGCAGAACATGAAAGATGGCCTGGAAAACGCCAATGCGTTGTACAAGCCGGAGATTATCGCGGTCTCCACTACCTGTATGGCCGAGGTTATCGGTGACGACCTGAACGCCTTTATCGGCAACGCCAAGAAAGCGGGCCATATCCCCGAGGGTATGCCTACGCCTTACGCCCATACCCCCAGTTTTGTCGGTAGCCACACCACCGGTTGGGATGGCATGTTCGAAGGTTTCGCGCGCTACTTCACCCTCAATTCGATGGAAGATAAAGTCGTCGGCAGCAACGGTAAGATCAACCTGGTTCCCGGGTTTGAAACTTACCTGGGCAACTACCGTGTATTGAAGCGGATGATGGCCGATATGGATGTCGACGCCACCCTGTTGTGCGACCCCAGTGAGGTGCTCGACACCCCGGCAGACGGCGAATTCCGAATGTACGCAGGTGGTACCACCCAGGCAGAGATCAAAGATGCACCCAACGCCATCGATACTCTGCTGCTACAACCCTGGGGTCTGATCAAGACCAAGAAGTTCGTTAAAACCACCTGGAACCAGCCTGCCAGCGAAATCGGTGCGCCTATGGGACTGGCCGGTACCGATGACTTCCTAATGAAGGTGTCTGAACTGACCGGCAAGCCGATCTCCGACAGCCTCGCGCTGGAGCGTGGTCGTCTGGTCGACATGATGCAGGATTCGCACACCTGGCTGCATGGCAAGAAGTTTGCTCTGTACGGTGATCCGGATTTTGTTATGGGAATGGCTAAGTTCATCTTGGAGCTGGGTGCCGAGCCCTCGATCATCCTGTGCAACAACGCCAACAAGCGTTGGGGCAAAGCGATGCAAGCGGTACTGGACGCTTCACCGTTCGGCGGTAATTGCCAGATTCATTTCGGTAAGGACCTGTGGCACCTGCGCTCGTTGTTGTTTACCAACAAGCCGGACTTTGTCATCGGTAACTCCTACGGCAAGTTCCTGCAGCGTGACACGCTGGCAAAAGGTAAGGAGTTCGAAGTGCCATTGATTCGCATGGGCTTCCCGATCTTCGACCGTCACCATATGCATCGCCAAACCACGCTGGGGTATGAGGGTGCTATGCAGATCCTCACCACACTGGTCAACGAGGTGCTGGCCAAGCTGGACGCGGAGACGATGGAGCTCGGTGGCACCGACTACAGCTTCGACCTGGTGCGCTAACAGCGGTCTTTCACCCCGCCCTCTGCGCATTCAATTTGGCTGCCAGAGGGCTCTTTCCCGTCATCGTCGACAGGAAAATGACTGGATAAGGAAAGTTTTATGCCAAGCGTCATGTTCAGAGAGCACGAAGGCAAGCTGTCCCTCTACATCGCCAAGAAAGACCTGGAAGCGATAGTGGTTTCATTGGAACACGATGAAGCCGACAAATGGGGCGGCAAGGTTGAACTGGATGACGGCACAGCCTGGTACTTGGACCCGATGGAGGCCAAACCGAAATTGCCGAAAACCGTCCGAGTGCGCAGGGCCTGATCTCGATTACCCATGGCACGGCTTCCCCAGGGTTGCCTTAAGGCCATCTCGGATCGTATTAACAAGCGTTAAGGAGAATTCATATGGCACTTTATATTGTTGAAGACGAATGCATCGCCTGTGGTGACTGTGTGCCCGAATGTCCCAACGATGCCATCAGCGAAACGCTGGTGGCATTCAAGATTAAGGCCGCTACCTGCACCGAGTGCGATGGCGAAGCCGCTACACCCAAATGCGTGATCATCTGCCCGATCGATAACTGCATCTTGCCAGTTGCCTGAACAGATAGATCATTTCCCCTTGATTACCGGACAGGGCAGTTCAGATGGGATGAACTGCCGTTTTTTTTTCAACCCACAGCCGCGCAATGGCTGATTGGAGGCCTTATGAGTAGCGATAACTTTCGTTTTAAAATCGCCATCGCGACCAACAGCGGTGAACGTATTGACGGTCACTTTGGCAGCTGTGAAACGTTCGCCATCTATCAGTTTGATGCAGATACCATCGAGCACCTCGAAACCCGTGCAGCGATCGAGGTTGAAGGTGTTGAAAAAAACGGCGTGCGTGCCGAGCAGATCAGCGACTGCCATCTCATCTATGTTGCATCCATCGGCGGTCCAGCCGCAGCGAAGGTGATCAAGTTTGGCCTGTATCCGCTCAAGACCAAAGAACCGATTACGATTACAGACGCGTTACAGCGACTGCAGCAGGTGATCGAAGGGAACCCACCGCCCTGGATGGCCAAACTGATGGGCAACAATGAGCCACTGTCACATATTCTGGAAACCTCAGAGTCGTAATCTCTCCGATATTCCCTTGTCGGGTTAAACCCCGATCCAAAACAGCCCGACTCATTCTTTATTGCTGTGGGTCGGGCGAACATTACTTCTGCATCTACGCCACTCCCCACGTCCTTGTGGATGGAGATCCATTCCGATGCGGCTCCGACAATCCGCCCTGACCTGTTCTCGGCTTTGTCAGGATCTGCGCACAGCGTTCTGAGTTGCTGTCACAAAGCTGACAAAAAACGTCATGTGGCACTAACAATCAACAGGTTAGCGCTGGCACAACTGTTGCTCTAGCTTAGCTATAGGCATTTTTCGGTACCAGGAGAGACCATGAGATCCAAACAGATTGCTGAACTGCTCGATGAACCGGCCTGCTCCCATAATGACAAGTCCAAGTCAGGCTGTGCCAAGCCCACCCCCGGCGCCTCTGCTGGGGGCTGTGCCTTCGATGGTGCCCAGATCGCGCTGCTGCCGATCGCCGATGTGGCCCATATCGTTCACGGTCCGATCGCCTGTGCCGGCAACTCCTGGGATAACCGTGGAACCCGCTCCAGCGGCCCGACCCTCTATCGGCTGGGGATGACCACCGACCTGACCGAGCAGGATGTGATCATGGGACGTGGCGAAAAACGCCTCTTCCACAGCATCAAACAGGCGATCGACAGCTACGCGCCAGCCGCCGTGTTTATCTACAACACCTGCGTCCCGGCGATGATTGGTGACGATATCGAAGCGGTCGCCAAAGCCGCCAGCGTACGCTGGGGTACGCCGGTGGTGCCGGTGGATGGTGCTGGCTTTTACGGGTCAAAAAACCTGGGCAACCGGATCGCCGGGGAGTCGATGCTCAAATACGTGATTGGCACCGCAGACAAGGCGGACAAACCAATTCACCCAGCGGGTATCCCCGTGTATGACGTCAACCTGATCGGGGAGTACAACATCGCCGGTGAGCTCTGGAATGTGATGCCGCTGCTCGATGAATTGGGAATCCGGGTGCTCTGCACCCTCTCGGGTGATGCCCGCTTTCATGAGGTGCAGAGCATGCACCAGGCTGACGTCAATATGATGGTCTGCTCCAAGGCGATGGTAAATGTCGCTCGCAAACTCAAAACGCTCTACGGCACCCCCTGGTTCGAGGGCAGCTTCTACGGGGTGCGCGATACGACCCAAGCGCTGCGTGATTTCGCCCAGCTGATTGACGATCAGGATCTGATCCAGCGTACCGAGCTGGTGATTGCCCGCGAAGAGGCGCGTCTGGATCTGGAGCTCGAACTCTGGCGGAAAAAACTGCGCGGCAAACGGGTACTGCTCTATACCGGCGGGGTGAAATCCTGGTCGGTTGTTTCCGCGCTCCAGGATCTGGGGATGATCGTGGTTGCCACAGGGACTAAAAAATCCACCGAAGAGGACAAAGCCAGGATTAAAGAGTTGATGGGGGAGGAGGCGCTGATGCTAGATGGCGGCAGCGCGCGCCAACTGCTCGACTGCGTCGCCCAGCAGCGGGCCGACCTGCTGATCGCTGGAGGACGTAATCTCTATACCGCGCTCAAGGCACGCTTGCCCTTTCTGGATATCAATCAAGAGCGGGAATTCGGATACGCCGGCTACAGCGGCATGAAGGAGCTGGCCCGACAGCTGACTCTGACCCTGACCAATCCGGTCTGGCAGCAGGTTCGGACGCCAGCTCCCTGGAAGATGAAAAACAGTAATGGAGACAAGCAATGAACCTCCGAATAACAACAGCTGAATTCGATGACGCAGGGCTCTCCAGTAACAATAGCGGCATGCAGGAGCTGGCGCGACAGCTGACTCTGACCAATCCGGTCTGGCAGCAGGTATGTACGCCTGCGCTCTGGATCGCCGTTGCAGATACGCCTGCAGCCAGGAGCAGATCCGGCGCAACCGAACCCCATCCCCAAGAAATCAATAGTCCCCAATTCAATACAGCAGTCTGAGGAGATCAGCATGACCGATGACAACACGCCTAGCGTGAAAAACCTGATCCCACGGACCAAACCCCTGGCGATCAACCCGCTCAAAGCCAGCCAGCCGCTGGGGGCCACGCTGGCCTGTCTGGGGATTCGTCAGTCGATCCCGCTGCTGCATGGCTCCCAAGGCTGCTCCGCCTTTGCCAAGGTGTTTTTGGTGCAGCACTTTCGCGAACCTATCCCGTTGCAGACCACTGCGATGGATCAGGTCAGTACCGTCATGGGCGGCGATGAAAATCTGTTTGAAGCGCTGCATACACTGTGCAGCAAAAACAGTCCGGCGCTGATCTTGATCCCAACAACAGGCCTGACCGAAACCCAAGGCTGCGATGCCCGTAGGGTGATTGCCCAGTTTCGCATCGATCATCCGGAGTTCAGTGCTACCCGAATCGTGCCGGTTAACACGCCCGATTTCAAAGGCTGCCTGGAGAGCGGCTTTGCCTTGGCGATCGAGGCGCTAATCGATGAACTGGTGCCACCGAGTGAGTCTGCGGCGACCCGACCTGAACAACTCAATCTGCTGGTCAGTGCCAACCTGACCCCGGCCGATATTGAGCAGTTAAAGAGCTACGTCGAAGCCTTCGGTTTCAAGCCCCTGGTGCTGCCTGATATATCGGATTCCTTGGGGCATCTGGTCGAGCAGGACTTCAGCCCGCTGTCGGTGGGCGGCACCCCGGTATCGGCGTTTGACCAGTTGGGTCAGGGCGGAGCCACCCTGGTGATAGGGCGCTCGCTGTTCAAAGCGGGCAGGCTGCTGCAAAAACGCACCGGTGTTGAGAGTTATAGATTTGAGCACCTGATGGGGCTGGAGGCCACCGATCAGCTTATCGATTGCCTGCGTCGCCTCAGTCGCAAACGGGTCCCCGATTCGATCGAGCGGCAACGCGACCAGCTTCAGGACGCGATGGTCGATACCCACTACCAGCTCGGTTTAGCGCCGGTGGCTGTCGCCGGTGACCCCGAGCTACTGACCGCGTTCAGCAGCTGGCTCAGCCAGATGGGGGCGGAAGTGGTTGTGGCTGTAACCCCGGTTGCCAGTAAATCCTTAGCCAAAGCCGCCTGTCGGCTGATTAAGGTCGGCGATCTGGCCGACCTGGAATCACTGGGCGCCGAACAGGGTGCGGAGCTGCTGATCGGTAACAGCCATCTTAGCGACGCAGCGAAACGCTTAGGGGTGCCTGTGTTATCAGCAGGCTTCCCGCAACACCATCACTACGGCGCCCATCGGCGCTGCTGGATCGGCTATGGCGGAAGTGCTCAGACGCTGTTTGATATCGCCAATCTGCGCCTGCATGCGGATCAGCACGCGATTCCTGTCTATCACGCAGGGCTGAGCCAGAAACGCGACGAACCCATCCCTAGAACCATACCGACAACCCATTAACAGGAGTAGCAGGATGAAACTCGCACGCCACCTTAAGCTCTCCTCGGCCGATGCCAGCCCCAGCAGGATCCGCGTCGCCTTCGCGACCCGCGACCGCAAGCATATTGACCAGCATTTCGGCTCCGCCTGTAGCTTTATGATCTACAGCATCACCCTGCAGAGCTACGAGTTGATCGAAGTGGCCGAATTTACCGAGACCGAGCAGGACAAAAACCACAGCAAACTATTGACCAAGCTAGAGCTGCTCGATGGCTGTCATGCGGTCTACAGCAACGCCATAGGGTCGGCGGCGGTACAACAGCTGCTCAGCCTGGGGATTCAGCCGATCCGTTCTATTCCCGGTACGGCCATCAGTCGAGAGATTGGGCAGCTGCAACAGGCCTGGGAAACCGAACCGCCTAGCTGGCTGGCCAAGCAGCAACAGAGCACCCGTTCTGCCGACCGTTTCGACACCATGGAGGATGAAGGCTGGCAGGAATAAACCGCCTTCATTGTATGAATTCATTTTAGGAGCAGCATATGTTTGACGAACTCATTATCGACGAGCAAAACCCGGTACTCACGACAGATTTTGTCAAAGAGTTGCTGCGTCAGCTACGGGCGATAGACACCTACGGCGCCTACGAAAACTGGAGCGATGCGCGGGTGCTCGATCCGATCATCATGACCAAGGACCGTAAGCGGGAGATGCCGATCGTGGCGGATCCCGATGACGTCACTCTTTCCAATATCCGCGCCTACTACAACGCCCTGGCGGTATTGATCGAAAAAGAATGCGGCCATATGGCACGGCCGCTGATTAGCATCAGCCATGAAGGGTTTGGCCGGGTGCTGATCACTGTGGGCAAGCTGGTGGTGGTGGAAAAGATCTTGCGCGATGCGCATATGTTCGGTTTTGCCAGTCTGTCGAAGATGAAAACAGAAAGTGACCTGGTGCTAAGCAAGGCGCAAGCGCTGGTGGGCAGTTACCCCAAGGTTGCCGCGATTTAACGTATATTACCCATAGGAGTCAATTCACATGGCCAGCTATCAAGGCTCAACGCAGGACGGGAGCGCCTGGGAACCGCAATTTATCACCGAGATCGATCAGACAAAATGCATCGGATGTGGGCGGTGCTACAAGGTCTGCTCCCGTGACGTTCTCAATCTGGTCGAGTATGAAGCGGACGAGGATTATGACGACGAATACGATGACTTCGATGACGATGAACAGCGGATGGTGATGGAGGCCGCCAATGCCGGCGACTGCATCGGATGCGAAGCCTGCTCAAAAGTTTGCTCTAAGAGCTGCATCAGCCACAGTCCCAAGGCTGCTTGAATCTGTAACCGCAAGAAGGACAACCGTAAAAGGTCGTTACCACCTGTTAGGGGCATCCGTACAGCCTATTTCAGGACCGCATGAGATAATCGTAAGATGGGGTTTTCTCTGCGCTCTTAGGCTCTGGATCTTAATCAAAGCATTTAGGTTGGCGTGTCAGGAAAAGATCCTTTGTGGCGCCAACCTTTTTCAAGCATGTCAGGATTTGATCAGATCTTTTTTAGGAGACAGTCGCCACCTTACAGCATATCGGCTTTTGGACGCTCGAATTGCTGACGATGAGTTCCGGTCTGTTGAGTCGCTCGATAAGGCTATTTTGAGATCCGCCTTGGAACTTCCATCTAGCGTTCATACCCCTCCTCAAACGGGATTGAAAGAGCGCTCTAGTAAGTCGCTTATCCAATTGGCTCAGAGTTCGGATTGGGCACTGGAAGGTATGAATGAGCGCCGTGCTCTTCTATGCGACGACGATGTGCCTGACAGCTTTTGCTGGCGTGGTGGCCTTGCGTCCGAAGAGTCCGTACACGATTTATTTTTGCCCAATATGGACGCTGGGAGCCGACTGTGTTGTCGTTGCAAAAGTAGACTCGACTCAGTCCTATGGGCAACAGAAGCCAAAAGCCCGAACAGTTCTCATCCAATCAACCCTGGCATCACATTATCTGCCCCATAGTTGGTTTAAGTCTTTACCCGCAGAGAGACAGGCTCTCCGTGCATGGATCGAGTCGTTGCTTGGCTCGGATCAATACAGTGAACGGTTACTGGGAGCCGTAAACTGGTGCGCATCTGAGACGTTTAGAAAGCCTCAGGGACTACTCCACTACAGCCGGTCTGGCGTTGCGGGTGATGACTGGAGCTTTGATCCATCCTGGGGCCGCTTATTGCGCTCTCCTTAATAGCCACGACGGCCTCGGCTGAAAGGCCTAATGCTGTGCATTCCCGCATCCCCTCGGCCTTCTGCCTGAGCAGTACTTAACGCCTTGCTGCGTAACATCACTCATCAAGCACAGCGAGTCCATCAAGGATAGGAATGATGCTCTGTTGCCAAACCTGTTGATACTCGGCTTCGCTGGCATCTTGGTGGTAATGTTTTTTGACGCCGAGGGTAGAAAGATCGAGGTAGGCACTAATCGCTATATCGAACTGCTCGAGAGTCTTGCTGGCGCAATGCAGCGGACAGCCGTCCAATACCAGAATCTTACGCGCTGATTTAGCCGTTCTCACTAACGCCTTGACCCGTCCTCCGACGCCGGCAATGCATGACATCTCTGCGCGTTGTTCACGATCAAGCCGTACCGCGATACGGTTGGTCATTTGTGCCGCACTCGAACACCCCGAACAGGCGTACACCAGTGGCAGGTGCGCATAGTGCGCTTTCTGTGCTTTCGCACGGCTATCGATGGTTGGCTTGGGTGTTGTCATCAAGATCTCCATGATTTGTAACAGGTCCAACCATTGCGCCTTAGGTTGGCATCAGGTGGGCATCAGGTTGGCATCTGGGCGGCTGGCGAGCGCAGACGATCCAGGCCGGCGTTTTCAAGGGCTTTGTCCAGTAGCTGCCTGATGGCTTCCGGCTTCTCCAGCCTCAAGGCTTCCTCGGCAAGCGCTTTCAAGTGCTGGGAATCCACACTCCGGATCGCCCATTTAACCCGTGACAGGGCGGCAGCGCTGATACTCAGGCTGTTGATGCCCATCCCCAGCAGCAGCAAGGCGCAACCCGGGTCACTGGCCATCTCCCCGCACACAGAGACCGGTTTTCCGGCTCGAGCTGCCCCCTCCACCACCTGCCGCAGAGCGCGCAGTACGGCAGGGTGCAGCGGATCCAGCCGGCCCGATACCTGAGGGTTGCCGCGATCAATAGCCAGCAGATATTGGCTGAGGTCGTTGGTGCCAATGGAGAGAAAGTCCACCCGTTGCGCCAGCGCTTCTGCCAGGTATACCGCCGCGGGTACCTCGATCATCAGCCCGATCGGGGGCCGGACCGACGCCACGCCCTCCTCCAGCAGCTGACGTTGGGCCTGATCGATCAAACCCAGTGCCTGTTCTACTTCATCGATACCATTAACCATGGGCAGCAGCAGCCGCAGGTTCTCCAGTCCGATGTTCGCGCGCAGTGCAGCCCTGAGCTGGGTAAGAAAGATCTCGGGACGGTCCAGGGTGAGGCGAATCCCGCGCCAGCCCAGTGCCGGGTTCGCTTCCACAATAGGCAGGTACGACAGGGGTTTGTCGCCCCCGACATCCAGGGTGCGCAGGGTGACCGGCAAGGGCGCGACCGCCTCCAGCGCCTGCCGATAGATCGCTACCTGCTCCTGTTCACTGGGAAACCGGTCGTAAAGCATGAACGGCAGCTCGGAGCGGAACAAGCCGATCCCTTGCGAACCTGCAGCCATCGCCAAAGGCATCTCCGCAGTGAGGCCGGCATTGGTGTAGAGGGGCACCTCGACGCCGTCTGTCGTTCGCGCTGGAAGGTCCCGAAGTTGCTGAAGGTCCTTTTCGAGCGCGCGTTCTTCGTGGATCAGGCGCTCGATCTCCGCGCGTAATGGTGGCGTGGGCCGCAGATAGATCTGGCCGCGGCTGCCGTCTACGACCACCTCCTGGCCATCCAAACGCTCCAGCGGGGTTCGCCCAACGCCCACCACCGCGGGTATACCGAGGGCTCGCGCTAGGATAACCACATGCGACAGCGCAGAGCCTTCTGCCGAGATAATGCCGCGCAGGCATTCGCGGGGTGCCAGACCCAGGTCGATGGCGCTGAGCTGATGGCCGATCAGAATGGTGTTTGCGGGATAGTCATCTCTGGTCGCTGCGGCACCCTGCAAGTGCACCAGAATGCGGTTGCCCAGATCGCGAATGTCCGCGCCCCGTTCCCGCAGGTACGGGTCGTCCATCGCATCGAAGCGTCGGCAGTAGGTCTCGATAGTCTTGCGTAGCGCGCCCGGTGCCCAGTTTCCCTGGCGGATATGCTGCACCGTGGTGTCCAGGATTTCCGGGCTGTTGAGCATCAACGCGTAGGCATCGAACAGTGCCCGGTCTGCGGCAGAGAGCGTCCCCTGCACGTCGTCGCTCAGACGGCCAAGCTCCTCCTGGACAGAGGCCACAGCGGCGTGCAGGCGCTGCTCTTCCAGCTCGATATTTTGCACCTTACGGCTGGGCACCGCGCCCAGGTCGGATGGCGAGAATACTGACACGCCTATGCCCATGGCGATTCCAGGTGCCCCTGCCACCCCCTCAAGCTGGCCCGGTTCTGCGTCGTCCGGATGACACAGACTACAGAGCATGCCGCTCACCCGGGCATAGGCGATAGCGCCGCCCAGCTGGGCCGCCAGCGTGGTCAGGATCGCGGTGTCGGTGTCGCTAAAGCGGCGCACCGCTCGCTGCCGCACGACCAACACGCCCAGCACCTTACTACGATGGGTAATCGGCACGCCGAGAAACCCGTGGTAGCGCCCGGCGCCGGATTGCTCAACGAAGCCCTGATCCAAGGGTTGGGGGGCAAGATCCAGGTTGATGGGGTTGGCGCTCTCCGCCACCTTGCCAATGAGCCCTTTGCCGAAGTCAAATTGAACGTGGCCAAGCACTTTCGGCTCCAGACCGCTGGTCGCTACCATCACATGGCGGCGGGTAGCGTACTCGGTGAAGTAAACGCTACAGACGTCAGTCGCCATCAACTCACGGGTGCGCTCCACCAAGACGCGTAGCGCCGTCTCCATGTCCGGCGCCCTGTCCACTTGTTGAATCACCCGGCTGAGTGACTCCAATTTGAAACGCTTGCTGGCCATAGTAAGCTCCACGGTCTCGGTCTTCAGCCTGGCTTCCTTCTTTATGGCGGTTGATGCGGATTCATACAAACCCTGCGGTGATCAGCTTCGCCGACAGACACGATCAGTCACGCCCATTAAATAGACTTTTTATCATCGAATTAAAACATACAAAATAATGCTGCCCACAACAGGGCAGTACAGCAGCATCCCTGTGCGTAACAGGTGATTGACGCCGTTAAGCTCCATAAAGCCATCGACTATGAACCAACCTTTCACCGCGGTGACGGCAAGTATTACTGCGACCACCCAGGCTAACGAGGATGCGTCGGTCAGAAAAAAACTCAACACGGTTAGAGCTATCAAGAGTAACCAGATGAGACTGTTTTTGATCATGATAATGCTCACTTTATGATATAGACGACAGGGAAAAGCACGATCCACAACAGGTCAACCATGTGCCAGTAGCAGGCCCCAGTCTCAAGGCCAACCACATCATCTGGTCCGTAGCCTCCACGCTGTAGCTTTCTGGCCATAAAGGCGAGAATAAATATACCTAGCAGGACATGCAAAAAGTGGAATCCGGTCAGCAGAAAATAGCCCATAAAAAACTGATTGCCACCCAAACCATAGCCGGCGCTGCCCAACTGCCAGTACTCCCAGATCTTGACGGCGACGTAGACCAAAGCAACTAAAATCGCCCCGAACAACGACCCTGCGGCGCTCCGCTGCTGGTTATGTCGGTTGGCAATAACCCCCTTGGCTACCAACGCACTCGAGGAGAGCAGCGCCAGGGTGTTGATCAATCCGGCCACGGGATGGAGCAACTGCTGCCCGGCCAGAAACAGCTCTCTATCACTGCTGCGCATCCAGCTAAATAAAATGAAAAACAATGCGAAAACGGTCAACTCAACCAAGATCAAACACCACATGGCCAAGTCACCCGGCAGTGCTTTTCCGGCCGGTCGTGTGCCAGCGAGAGTGGGGGCGGCAGAGAAAGAAGTGTTCATATCTCTGCTCCTGCCTCAGGCTTGCCTACCTCGGTATCGTACGCCGGAGCGGCCTCCTCGGGCCAGAGTCCAGAGCTGATCAACGCTTCGAAGAGAATCTGTTCAGTAATCGTATTCATAAGAAGTCCTGCTAACTGATGCTATCCCACTGTCTTGGTATAATAGATACAAGTTACATGCCACTTTACAGGGATGCCTAGCTCAAGCGCTTTCTGGCTACAGCGGTCGTTTCAATCCTGTCATGTTGTCGTTATAACAACGATATTTGTTATCTAATTTACAGCGCGTAGATATCATCATGACAACGCTTGGCTGAGCGTGGGGCCGACTGGAGACCGCTTAGAGCTTCAATCCAGGCTTCACCATGATGACTCTCCGTCAATACTGAGGTCTACCGCAGGCAGGCAGGGGGCAGAACACCCCTTGCGGGCTTCACGCTGACTGCGGGTACCATCTGAGCAACTGGGTCAGCTGCTGGGGGTCTTGTTGCAGGTCGCTCAGATGGTATTGGGCAAACACGGCCAAAAACGCCTCCTGGGCCTCATCGACAATACGCTTGAGCCGACACGAGGCGACAATCCTACAACTCGGCTTATGGCAGTTTATTGGCGTCAGCGTCTCCTCGACCGCCTCAACAACCTCGCGCAGATTGATTTTATAGGCAGGCCGGGCTAACCGAATGCCGCCACCTTTACCGCGAAGGCACTCGATATATCCCAGCTTGCCGAGATGATTGACGATCTTCACCAAATGGTTACGGGGGATATCGAAATGTTCGGAGACATTGCTGATCGTGACCCGTTCTGCGGGTTTCTGTAGCCCCAAAAAAATAAGGGTCCTGAACGCGTAATCGGTATATTTGGTCAGTTGCATCAGTCGTCTCGAATTATCTACGGGGTCGATTTTGTTGGCCGCGAGAGTAGCACGGCACCGATATTTTAGATCTATATTTAGATATATTCTACATGTATCTTATTTGCTATGTTTTAAAAAGTCACTCGCCACGCTGACCACCGCACTACTTAAACTCTCCTGCCAATAGCGACGATCAAGGGTGGACACGCATAAAAGATACTTCTATCATGTGTCTTTAAAGATGTATTTAACATGCATCTAATGTTTTTTATTGATGACCGGTGACCCCATGACGCCTTCGAACCTGCAAAAAAAACCGCAGAACCCTTACCAGGTAATCTTTAGCAACGGTTTTCGACCGCTGTTTCTCTGTGCGGGCGCTTTCGCCCTGGTGGCACTGGGTTGGTGGGCCGGCTACCTGAAAGGCTGGCTTAGTGCTCCCACCTCCCACCTTAACCCGGTCTACTGGCACGGCCATGAGATGCTGTTTGGATTGGTTGGTGCGGCGATCGGGGGATTCCTGCTTGCTGCCGTGGCTAACTGGACCGGCCGCTCACCGGTCCAGGGCACACCGCTAACCCTGCTGGTTGGCAGCTGGTTGCTAGGACGGGGGGTGATGCTTAGCAATGGGGCATTGCCGGAGTTGCTGGTTCTCGGCGTAGACAGCCTGTACTGGGTTCTGTTGACCGCTCTGGTCGGCCGGGAGATCTGGATCTCGGGTAACCGTCGCAACCTCAAAGTCATCGTCATTCTGGGGCTGTTTGGGTTCTTTAACCTGCTGTTCCATGCCCAGAGCCTGGTTGATTCCGCAAGCCTGAACCTGCGCGAACTCGGCATTCGGGGCGCATTAATGCTGATCTGCCTGATGATCACCCTGATCGGTGGCCGAATCATTCCCGCCTTTACCCGCAACTGGCTCAAGCTTAACCGTCCTCAGGTGGTGCAACTGCCGCCTGAATTTAATCGCTGGGATGCGGCAGCCGCTGGCGCCACCCTGATCATGGCGTTGAGCTGGATCCTTGCCCCCGCCGCCGCCATGACGGCCGTGCTGGCTATCCTGGCCGGAACCCTGCAATTGATCCGACTAGCGCGCTGGTGTGGGCTTAAGGTGGTGACCGAACCGCTGCTATTCGCGCTGCACCTAGGCTACGGCTGGCTGGGATTGGGTTTCATCCTGCTGGGACTGAGCACTCTGGTTACGGCCATTACTCCCAGTGCCGGCGTCCACGCCCTCGCGCTGGGTGCCATGGCGGGGCTGATTCTGCCGGTCGCCGCCCGTGCGGCACTGGGCCATACCAACCGGGTGGTCAGCGCCGGGCCCTTGATGAGCTGTGTCTTTGTGCTAATCCATCTGGCCGCGCTGTTGCGGGTGCTGGCCACACTGCCCAGCCTTTGGAGTGGCGAGCTACTCAGTGCTGCGGCCTTATGCTGGCTGGCCGCCTTCGGCCTGTTCTGCGTGCGCTATGTACCTGTACTGTTGCTGCCCGCGGCGCCAACCTTGCACAGTCCGCTGAGGAGCCGATGATGAAACGTATTGCCGAGTTGCAACCGCTATCCCACGACCACCACCACGCCCTGGTATTGGCCAATCGGTGCACAAAGATGGCAGCCAGTGGCGATGCGGCGGCCAGTGTCAATCTATGGCAGGACGTGATTGACGAATTTATCCATAACCTGCTGCCCCATTTCCATATCGAAGAGCAGACCCTGATCGCACCCTTACGGCGCCTTGGGGAGGATCGGCTACTGAGCCAGCTGCTGGAAGAGCATGGCTTGATCAAGGCTTGCGTGTTTAACACCCAGACGCCAAAAAGCCAACTGCTGATGCGTTTTGGCGAGTTACTGGCCGCCCATGTCCGGTTTGAAGAGCGCGAGCTGTTTGTCGCCGTTCAGGATCGGTTTACGCCGCAGGAACAACAGCGAATTATTGAACGTAGGGTATAGGAGCTAGTCGTTATGGTTAAAACCGATGTCGTCGTGATTGGAGCCGGTCCTTGCGGTCTGTTCCAAGTATTCGAACTGGGGCTTCAGGGGATGCGGGCCCATGTCATCGATTCACTGGAACGTGCCGGTGGTCAATGCATGGAGCTGTACCCGAATAAACCCATTTACGATATCCCTGCCTTTCCTTCGGTGGATGCCGATGAGCTGGTCTCCCGGCTGCAGCAACAGATCGCCCCCTTTAAACCCTGTTTTCATTATGGCCAGCAGGTTGCTGAGGTTGAATCGCTCGAGCAGGGACGCGTCTTTCGTGTCACCACCGATCATGGCTTGGTTATCGAAGCCTCCGCCGTGGTGATCGCGACCGGTGCCGGTAGCTTTCAACCGGTCAAACTCAAGGTGGCGGATATCGACCGGTTTGAGGATCAGTCGCTGTTCTACCGCGTCAGGGATCCAGCCGTGCATGCCGGTAAGGATCTGGTTATCTTGGGTGGCGGGGACACCGCGCTGGATTGGGCGATCGAACTGCAACGGGTGGCTAATAGCATCACCCTGATCCACCGCTCAGACCGTTTTCGAGCAGCACCCAGCTCGGTCGCTAACATGCAGCGCCTTTGTGAGGCATTGCAGATGCAGTTTATTCAGGGCGCAGTCACCGACTTCGAGGCTGATAATGACGGTCGCTTGCAAACTCTCAAGGTCACTGCCGGTGATGGTGTCACCCGACGTCTCGATCTCGACCAACTGCTGGTATTTTTCGGCCTTAGCCCCAAACTTGGCCCGATCGCCAGTTGGGGGCTGGCCATGCACAAACATCAAATACTGGTCGATACCGCGAAGTTTCAAAGCTCTGTCCCGGGGATCTTCGCAGTGGGTGACTGTAACGACTACCCCGGTAAGAAAAACCTGATCCTCAGCGGGTTTCATGAGGCGGCGCTGGCGGCTTTTGCTATCAAAGAACGGCTAACCCCGCATAAGAAGGTCTACCTGCAATACACCACCACGAATCATGTGATGCATGAGCGCCTGGGGGTGTCATCGCCCTACGCAATGGACGGGGAGCGCTAAGACCTGCTCCCAAAACTATGTTAAGCCACCAACCCTGACAGCAGCTGCGGGCCTAGCGCCTGGAGACCCTCAAGGGGAAAACAACTAATAGCGATGCCAAGCAGCGTACCTACCACAGCACACCTACCACAGCACACTGCCGTTAATCTATTCCCGTTCCAGCGCTGCCCCTGTGGCGGTAAGTCTGAATCGTCAAAGAGCCCGACAACATACAGGGTACAACGATGAGATCGCCGTGCTCTAAAATCTGCTGGAACGTACCGATAAGACGATGCAGGTCGCGTTACAGGGATTGCGGCAGTTGGCTAAGC
>CAXBEA010000037.1:0-34549 GCA_963974645.1 uncultured Neptunomonas sp.
CACCTCCCATTGGCGTGACGGCGACCAAATTTATTGGCTGCGTATCCAGTGGGCGCATGACCCAGGGGGTCGTCGGCCAACCGGTGTGTCTGACATTGACGCTGCTGGACGGGCTGGTCTTTGCCCGATCGGCATTCCATCACTCGGTTAACTACCGTTCGGTAATGTTATTCGGAGAGCCCGAGTGGGTGACAGATCCCCTGGAAAAAACTCGCCAGCTGGAAATTTTTATAGAACGAATTGCCCCTGGCCCCTGGCCACAACTACGGCCTATGCAAGCCAAAGAATTGAAGGCCACAGGAATTCTGTCGATGCGGATCGATGAAGGTTCTGCCAAAGTACGGGCCGCCCCCCCTGGAGATGATGAGCAGGATTATGACTGGCCGGTTTGGGCAGGAACGATGCCACTAGAACGTCGTTGGGGCGAACCCGAGCCCTGCCCTAGATTGACCCAGCAGGGCGCTGCACCCGATGCTCCCGAACCTTGGGGGCGGGCCTAAGGCGTAAAATAGGCTTAAGATGAGGTCTGAAACTGAATCTGCCTTCGGGTTTTAATCGCTAGTTTACGGAGAGCGACGATGATTGCTGTTATTTTTGAGGTATACCCCGCTGAAGGAAAAGTAGATGACTATTTGCAGATCGCTGCAGAGCTGAAACCGCAACTGGAAACGATCGATGGTTTTATCTCCATCGAGCGATTCTCGAGTCTTGCTGAAGAGGGAAAGGTGCTATCTCTTTCATTCTGGCGCGACGAAGAGGCTATCGCAACCTGGAGGAACCTGGAGTCTCACCGACTCGCGCAGAAGCAGGGCCGTGGTGGCGTATTCCGTAATTATCGGCTAAGAGTCGCAAACGTCTGCAGAGATTATGGTATGTCGGACCGAAAACTGGCTCCGCAAGACAGCAAAAAAATCCACGATCCTTCCTAGGCTTGATATTAATCGATATTTTTACGTTATAGCCCGAAGCGAAAGAGTACCGAGGCTGCTATACGCTCTACTTCTTAGCACTGATCGAAGTGACTCAGATCGAGCTCATTAGCTCAAGCACTCTGATCCAAGCCTTATCCTATCAAGCAGCCCGACTTCATTTCCAGTTTTAGGGGTAAGAACATGAAGAACAATAAATAAAAATTGCGTGCCTATAGCACCGATAACCATGCCAGTTCCCACTGCTTTATTATTATCAACTTGAGGCATTGTTTTAGCTCCGTATACCCTAAGGTCCGCATAAGGCGCACGAGGTACGAACGTCGTATTTGATCTGATGGTTAGATAAACTTGAAACTCACATTTCGAGTTGTCGGATAAAAAATAATCTTTCACGCTTGTTTATCCATTTAGCTTTGGCACATCCTTCTTACTCACGCCCTTTTCTCCAGATACTTTGTTGGCACGATCATGATCCGCACTATTAGCCTTTAGCCCCTCTTGGTTGGCACACTGTGCTGGGGTATACATAAGCGCAGTAAAGAGTGCGAAGTGATCAGACCCAATCGATGGTAACCGGCGTATATGTTTTACTGTAAAGTGTGAGCTATGAAAAATATGATCCAAAGGCCAGCGCAAAAGAGGGTAATCTACATGAAAGGTATTAAACATCCCGCGTCCTACACGAGGGTCAAGTAAGCAGCTAATTTTACGAAAAAGACGAGTTGTTGCTGACCAGGCGACATCGTTAAGATCCCCAGTCACAACAACTGGCTGTGTAGTTTCAGCAAGACTTCTAGCAATAGTGATCAACTCAGCATCCCGTTCTGTCGACTCGGCATTTTCAGTTGGACTTGGTGGAGCAGGATGGACGAAATGCATACGCACTTTGTCGCCTGTACGTAATTCCAAAGATACATGTATTGATGGTATATCTTTTTCAACCAAGTAGGAGATTTCTTTTTTACAAAAAGGTAATCTGGAATAAACGTGCATTCCATAAAAATTATCAAGAGGGCACTTAACGCTATACGGCATGTCGGCCTCCAATACCTTGAGTTTATTTTCCCACCATTTATCCGATTCCAAGGTTACTAGAATATCCGGCTGATATTTCGTAATCAGACTAATTAGCGCGTAGCTGTTACGATTTGTTTTGAGTACATTGGATGTAATGATACTGAGTTGCTTATCAGGATCATGAACCTTGGAAGTTTTAACCTCTTTAGGCCAAAAGAAGGTATAAGGTAATATCCACCATAACTGCCAAATGAAACATAAAACCGTTGCAAAAATAAGTAACCAAGTGGCACTTATGTGGAGATCCAGAAAAATAAAATGAATGACAATTAAGGTTGCCGCAAGCAGAATAATTTGCAGACGAGGAAAATCCATTCCCCTAATGACCCAATGTGTATGTCTAAATATAGGTAGTACAGTGACAATTACAATCAATAGCGTACCAAAAATAGATATTAATAACATATTGCTACTGGTTGCCTATAGTTGAGCATAACTTCATACTATTTCCAGTATTTTTAGAAACATCACCATCTAACACCGCAATTTAAGAACAGACTGGGATGGCTCTTTTGCGTTCTACACAAAATGTGACAGTCCATAGAGTACCGCAAGAATATTTTGTTAGTAGTGGTCGTTTAATAAAAAAGCCCATGTACACCAGCGACACCTCCGAAAACAGCGAGTAAACTTAAAAACAGCAAGGCGATGTGCATTTTTTGTAGAAAAAAGAAGGTTTTTCCATTATCTATTTTAGCTCGCCGGTGAAACCACTTATGCAAAAATAAAGGCTCCAGAACAAATAAAACCGCTGTAAATATTACCCAAATAAAAATCATAAGGTAAACCCACCACTGCATAGATGACCATGCATTCATTACGTACAGCATATAGAATCCAGAAAAACCTGTAATCAAAGTTGTTAATTTAGCTTGTGAACTAAACTTTCCTTCTAGAGCCTCGAATATACTTAACCTATTTTCAGGAGACTGACTGTTTCTTATGGTTGGGATTAACACTGTGGTAACAAAAGCAACCCCACCTATCCAGAGGACAACTGCAATGACGTGCAAAGCTCTAGCTATAACAAAAAGATAATTATGTTCCATATGTATTACTACTAACGAGGCTGTCGAATTATAATTTTGAGCCGATAAATACTCATCCAACCGACAACCTCTACTCTGTTATTTAACATTTTCATTAGATCAGACTATTTTAATACCCCTGATCACGTCCGACGATATATAAACTCATGCTCAAAACCGCCGTCTTGAGAGCCTGTTTAGGGCCTTGCGGGTGCGTATCCGTTTACCTGCCCCCTGCATGGCGGTCTTCTCAATATTATGCACCATACAGTACAGAAACCACTGGGCGTTGACCTTCTATTTACCCCGTAACGTGAACCTTTTCAGGCCCTTGTTGGCTTCCAGATGACCAAACAGCGGCAGTCACTCTTGCTTCATTCTGGCGCGACGAAGAGGTGATCGCAACCTGAAGGAATCTGGCGTTTCACCGGCTCGCGCAGAAACAGTGTAGTGACAGTGTATTCCGCAATTATCGGCTAAGAGTTACAAACGTCTGCAGAGATTATGGTATGTCTAGCCGCGAACATGCTCCAGTGGACGGGAAAGCGATTCACGATCCTTCGTAGGCATGAGATTGATCGATATTCTTACTTTATAGTTCGGAGCCGAAGAGTACCAAAGCCCTAAGAAACAGAGCAGGCCCTGGTGACAGCGGACACATCACCATGATTACGCGGCCTTCTCTGACTTCCGCTATGTCTTAGTGTTCTAGGATGCCAGCCCGCAAGATTGGGCCTCGAATAGTTACATCAACAGCTTCGGCGGGCAGGCGCTATTCCACCGTTACGCTCTTGGCTAAATTGCGGGGCTGGTCAACATCGGTGCCTTTCAATACAGCGACATGGTATGAGAGTAGCTGCAGTGGCAGGGTATAGAGAATGGGCCCTAGAATACTGTGGGTATGCGGCAACTCAATGTTGTGGATCCCATCACCATTCTCGACTCCTGCGGCCTGGTCAGAGAACACATACAACTCACCACCGCGTGCCTGAACCTCCTGCATGTTAGCTTTGAGTTTATCCAACAGGCTGTTGTTTGGGGCGACTACGATTACCGGCATGTCGCTGTCGACCAGTGCCAGCGGACCGTGCTTGAGCTCCCCCGCAGGATAAGCTTCGGCATGAATGTAGGAGATCTCTTTGAGCTTAAGCGCTCCTTCCATCGCGACCGGATACATAGCGCCGCGACCCAAAAATAGGCTGTGATTCTTTTCGGCAAAACGTTCAGAGAGTCGTTTGATCGGCCTATCCAACGCCAACACCTGCTCAAGCTGTGCTGGTAATAACTTCAGCGCCGCGACAATCTCGTGCTCGGTCTCAGTGGGTAAGTTGTGACGTCTGCCCAGTACAAGTGTGGTCAGCAACAAGGCTACCAGCTGGCTGGTAAATGCCTTGGTGGAGGCAACGCCGATCTCGGGACCTGCATTGGTCATCAGCGCCAGATCGGATTCACGTACCAGCGAACTGCCTGGAACATTGCAGATAGTCAGGCAGGCCAGAAAACCGCTCTGCTTGGCTGAACGCAAGGCGGCCAGAGTATCGGCGGTTTCACCCGATTGGGAGATGGTTAAAAACAGGCTATTCGGTAGCACGACGGTTTTACGGTAACGGTACTCGCTGGCAACCTCAATCATGCAAGGGATGCCTACCAGCTCTTCGATCCAGTATTTGGCAATCAAGCCGGCATGGTAGCTGGTGCCGCAGGCGATAATCTGCACCGACTGTACTTGATCGAAGACGACTGAGGCATCTGTGCCAAACACCTGCTCTAATACGCTATCTTTCCCCAGGCGCCCTTCCAAAACAGCGGAGACCACTTTCGGCTGCTCGTAGATCTCCTTGAGCATATAGTGACGATATTCGCCTTTGTCAGCGGCATCCTGGCCATGCTCAAAACGCTGCACACTATAGCTTACAGGCTGGCCCGAGCTATCGCGGATATCGATCGATTCGAGCCTGACCTCGGCGATCTCACCCTCATCGAGATAGATAAACTGGTCGGTGACCTGAAGCATCGCCAACGGATCTGAGGCGATGAAGTTTTCACCAATACCCACGCCGATTACCAGGGGACTGCCCATCCTGGCCGCCATAATCAGCTCTGGCTGCTGCTGATCGATAATCGCCAGGGCGTAAGCACCCTGCAGCTGTTTGATTGTTGCTTCGACAGCCGCAACAAACTCAATCCCGTCATTAAGCTTGTCATGGACCAAGTGAGCGATCACTTCGGTATCGGTATCTGAATCAAATACCGCGCCCTTTGCGATTAACTGGTCTTTCAGGAGTGCATAATTTTCGATGATGCCATTGTGTACCACCGCTACCCGATTGCCGGCGAGATGTGGATGGGCGTTACGCTCCTCGGGTTTACCATGGGTGGCCCAGCGCGTGTGGGCGATACCGACCGAGCCGCGTAAGGGCTCGAGCTTTAGTGCGGATTCCAGCTCGGCAACTTTGCCCGAGCGTCGGGTACAGATCAGCTCGCCGCTGTTCGGGTCACGCACCACCATCCCGGCTGAGTCGTAACCCCGGTATTCCAGCCGCTTCAGTCCTTCCAGTAAAATAGCTGCTACTTTACGTTGCGCGATTGCACCGACAATTCCACACATATGTGTTCTTCCTGATCCAGCTTAAATCAATAGAGCTTGAAGTTTTTATACCCGCTAGAACCCTAGCTCTTTTTCTGCGGCCGCTTCCAGTCTTTAAGATTGACCTGACGACCCCGCGCTACACCCAGCGCATCGGCAGCGATCGCTTTGGTGATGGTTGAGCCCGCTCCGGTCGTCGCCCCGGCGCCAACCAGTATGGGCGCCACAAGCGAGGTGTTAGAACCGATAAAGGCATTATCGCCGATCTCAGTCTGAAACTTGTTAACGCCGTCGTAGTTACAGGTGATAGTGCCCGCGCCCACATTAACATTACAGCCGAGGACCGCATCGCCCACGTAGCTGAGGTGATTGATCTTGGAACCTTCGCCAACCCGAGTTTTCTTGGTTTCGACAAAGTTACCGATCTTAGCCCTAGCGGCCAGCACCGTACCCGGCCGTAGCCGAGCAAAGGGACCGATATCGCAATGTTCACCAACCTCGGTCTGATCCAGCATCGAATGGGGCTTGATTATGGTCCCTGAAGCGATGCTGCTGTCCTTGATCACCGAGTTTGCACCGATGCTGACGTTGTCACCGATTACCACCTTGCCTTCGAGGATCACGTTGATATCCAAGCTGACATCCTGACCGATACGTATATCGCCGCGAAAGTCGACTCTGGAAGGGTCCGCCAGAGTAACCCCTTCGGCCATCCAGTGTTTAGCCTGTTGCAACTGAAACCAGCGCTCCAGCTCTGCCAGTTGGAGACGATTGTTAACGCCCTGTACCTCCTGTTCGCTGCCCGGATGTATAGCTTGAATAGTGTGTTTTTCCTGAGCGGCCATGGCGATAATATCGGTTAGATAGTATTCACCCTGCGCATTATCAGAAGAAAGCTGCGGCAGCCATTGCTTGAGCCAAGAGGCAGGCAGCGCCATGATTCCAGTATTGATTTCACGAATTCCGAGCTCGGCTTCGGTGGCATCTTTCTGTTCCACTATCGCTATTACCTGGTGTTGATGATCGCGAACAATCCGGCCGTATCCGCTGGGATCTGCCAGTTCAACAGTCAGCAGCGCCAAGCTACCCTGCTGGGCTCGTGCGACCAGCTCCTGCAGCGTCTCTAACCGCGTCAGCGGGACATCGCCATAGAGAATCAAGGCTACGGAATCAGTATCCACCTGCGGCATCGCCTGGTCGACAGCATGACCGGTTCCCAGCTGCTCGCTCTGTTCCACTACATTGAGCTTCAACGTACTAAAACTGGTTGAAAGGTAGTCACGCAGCTGAGCACCGCCGTGCCCTACCACCACATGGGTTGCGACAGGATTTAGCACACTGGCGGTATCGATAACATGACCCAACATCGGCTTGCCTGCTACAGCATGCAACACCTTGGGTAGCCGGGATTTCATCCGGGTCCCCTGACCTGCGGCCAGGATAATCACTTCCAGTGACATCGATATCTCCTATCATGAGCTGATTTGAAAGCCGTTAGCTTTGGCTTATAGATCTCAGGCCTCCGCATAAGCCAGCCGAGCAGAGTTCCTTGTTGGCACTTATCGGTGGTTAATATACAGACGAAAAAAAGGGCAACCGAAGCTGCCCTTATTATAAATAAAACAGATATGGAATCTGTTCTATTTCATCGGTAATTAACCGAGATTTTTGCGAATCTGACGAATCGTACGCAGTTGTGCAGACGCTTCAGCTAATTGGGCCGCAGCCTTGGAGTATTCGAACTCCGCAGTCTGATCCCGCATCGCTTGTTCTGCATGGCGTATCGCTTCTTCAGCAGCCGCTTCGTTCATGTCATGTGCCCGCAAGGCAGTATCTGCCATGATAGTAACCTTGTTCGATTGAACCTCAAGGAAACCACCAGAGACGTAGAAAATTTGCATTTCTCCGCCCTGCTTCTTCAATTCGACGGGACCTGGGCTGATCTCTGTAAGCAGAGGAGCGTGACCTGGAGTAATACCCAGATCACCCAGACTACCTGTCAGAGAAACGAACTCAACCAGACCGGAGAATATCGATTCCTCAGCACTGACGATATCGCAATGAACAGTCATAGCCATCTCTATTGCCTCTCTTGGTGTCTAAAAGCTGGTGTCTAAAAGCTGCTATCTCAAAACAAAGATTTCAGAAACTCTGAATGATCCAGAATTACTTCTTCATTTTCTTAGCTTTTTCCACAACCTCTTCGATGCCACCGACCATGTAGAACGCCTGCTCAGGTAGCGCATCATACTCGCCAGTCAGGATTCCCTTGAAGCTGGAGATAGTTTCCTTCAGTGAAACATACTTACCAGGCGAACCGGTAAAGATTTCAGCAACGAAGAATGGCTGCGACAAGAACTTCTCAATCTTACGTGCACGAGATACGGTCAGCTTGTCCTCTTCAGACAGCTCGTCCATACCCAGGATCGCGATGATATCCTTCAGCTCCTTATAACGCTGCAGGGTACCCTGAACGTCACGCGCTACATCGTAGTGCTCCTGACCGATAACCAGCGGATCCAACTGCCGGGAAGTAGAAGACAGCGGATCTACAGCTGGGTAGATACCCAGTGATGCGATATCACGAGACAGTACCACAGTCGCATCCAGGTGCGAGAAGGTAGTAGCCGGTGATGGATCGGTCAAGTCATCCGCAGGTACGTATACCGCCTGGATGGACGTGATAGAACCCGTCTTAGTCGAGGTGATCCGCTCCTGAAGAACGCCCATCTCTTCTGCCAATGTTGGCTGGTAACCTACCGCAGAAGGCATCCGACCCAGCAGTGCTGATACTTCGGTTCCCGCGAGGGTGTAACGGTAGATGTTGTCAACGAACAACAGTACGTCACGGCCTTCATCACGGAACTGCTCGGCCATAGTCAGGCCGGTCAATGCTACGCGCAGACGGTTTCCGGGTGGCTCGTTCATCTGACCGTAAACCAGAGATACTTTGTCCAGGACGTTGGACTCTTTCATCTCATGGTAGAAGTCATTACCTTCACGGGTCCGCTCGCCTACACCGGCAAATACGGAGTAACCACTGTGCTCGATGGCGATGTTACGGATCAGCTCCATCATGTTTACGGTCTTGCCTACACCGGCACCACCAAACAGACCAACCTTACCGCCCTTCGCGAACGGGCAAACCAAGTCGATAACCTTGATTCCTGTTTCCAGCAACTCATCGGAGTTGGACTGCTCTTCATAAGAAGGCGACTTACGGTGGATCGGCATCCGTACTTGCTCACCGATCGGGCCCGCTTCGTCGATCGGGTTGCCCAGAACGTCCATGATCCGACCTAGAGTTTCGATACCTACAGGTACCAAAATAGGGGAGTTGGTGTTGTCTACATTCAGACCACGTTTCAGACCTTCGGTCTGGCCCATGGCGATGGTGCGCACGATTCCGTCACCCAGCTGCTGCTGGACTTCCAGAGTCACGTCATTTGAGCTTACTTTCAGCGCGTCATAAACCTTGGGTACTGCATCGCGCGGAAACTCAACGTCGATAACGGCACCGATAATTTGTATGATATGTCCGCTACTCATTGTTCGAGTCCTCTTTAACCTGTTTCACCTGTGGCGCTGTTAAACAGCAGCCGCTCCACTCACGATCTCAGAAATTTCCTGAGTGATCGCGGCCTGACGCGCCTTGTTGTAAACCCGCTGCAGATCTTTGATGAGGTCACCGGCATTATCCGTAGCGCTCTTCATCGCAACCATTCGTGCAGCCTGTTCACAGGCGTTATTCTCAACCACAGCCTGATACACCAAGGACTCGATATAACGAGTCAACAGACCATCCATAAGCTCTTTTGCATCGGGCTCATAGATGTAGTCCCAGTGGTGATTCAAACTCTTGTCGTCATCCTCTGCTTTCAAGGGCAGGAGTTGCTCAATGACCGGTGATTGGGTCATTGTGTTGACGAAGTTGTTGTAAACGATATGCAACTGATCGATCTTGCCGTCAGCGTAAGCATCAAGCATTACCTTGACACTGCCGATCAGGGCGCCGACCTCGGGGGCATCGCCTAAGCCGGAAGTAGCCGCTACAACGTTACCGCCGTAGCTGTTGAAAAAACTTCCTGCTTTAGCACCCATGGCACAGATATCGATTTCGATATTCTTTCCATTGAGATCAGTCATGTCACGTAGCAGGGTCTTGAACGCATTGATGTTCAAGCCGCCACAGAGACCACGATCTGTTGATACAACAATATAGCCAACCCGCTTTACAGCCCGCTCCCGCATATACAGGTGCTTGTATTCTGGGTTTGATCTGGCCAGATGAGCGATTACACCACGCATACAATCCGCATAAGGACGGGTTGCGCGCATGCGGTCCTGAGCCCGACGCATTTTCGACGCAGCAACCATTTCCATGGCGCTGGTGATCTTACGCGTGCTCTGGATACTCGCAATCTGGGTTTTAATCTCTTTTCCGACTGCCATATCACTCTGCCTTTAAGCTCGTTTCGCTTTACCCAACGTGGTAATCGGGGACCAGGGCCCCCGTTGTTTTACCAGGTCTGGGTGCTCTTGAACTTCTCGATACCGGCTTTAAACTCGGCAGCGATCTCGTCGTCATAAGCCCCGCTAGCATCGACCTTTTTGACCAGGTCAGCGTGCTCAGTAGCAAAGTAGGCCAGCAGTGCGGCTTCGAAAGGTAGGATCTTATTGATCGCCATTCCTTCGAGGTAGCCTTCGTTAGCTGTGTACAACATCAAACCCATTTGACATAGGCTCATCGGTGCATACTGCTTCTGCTTCATCAGTTCGGTAACCGCCTGACCGTGCTCGAGCTGCTTACGCGTGGCTTCATCCAGATCAGAGGCGAATTGAGAGAATGCTGCCAATTCACGGTACTGAGCCAGAGCAAGACGGATACCACCACCTAGCTTCTTGATAATCTTGGTCTGCGCTGCACCACCTACACGGGATACCGACACACCGGCGTTCATCGCCGGACGGATACCGGCATTAAACAGGTCGCTTTCCAGGAAGATCTGACCATCGGTGATTGAGATCACGTTGGTGGGTACGAATGCTGATACGTCACCACCCTGGGTTTCAATGATCGGTAATGCGGTCAAAGAACCGGTTTTACCTTTCACTTTACCCTCAGTGAACTTCTCAACATAGTCAACGCTAACCCGAGCAGCACGCTCAAGCAGACGGCTATGGAGATAGAAAACGTCACCTGGATAAGCTTCACGGCCTGGTGGACGCTTCAGCAGTAGTGACGTCTGACGGTAGGCCCAAGCCTGCTTGGTCAGATCAT
Organism: uncultured Neptunomonas sp.; assembly: GCA_963974645.1. GTDB lineage: Bacteria > Pseudomonadota > Gammaproteobacteria > Pseudomonadales > Balneatricaceae > Motiliproteus. The sequence goes on from CAXBEA010000037.1 coordinate 10,906, forward strand.
CATAAACAATCAGGGCGTCTTCGCCGCGATCGCGGAAGTATTCGCCCATGGTGCAACCGGAGTAGGCGGCCAGATACTGCATCGCTGCAGGATCGGAGGCGCCAGCCGCGACGATAATGGTGTTTGCCATCGCGCCGTGCTCTTCCAGTTTGCGCACTACGCCGGCGATGGTGGACTGCTTCTGTCCGATCGCAACGTAGACACACTTAACACCGGTGTTCTTCTGGTTGATGATGGCATCGATAGCGACAGCGGTCTTACCCGTCTGGCGGTCACCGATGATCAACTCTCGCTGACCACGACCAACAGGAACCATGGCATCGATCGCCTTGTAACCGGTCTGCATCGGCTGGTCTACACCTTGACGCCAGATAACACCGGGAGCAACTTTCTCGATTGCATCGGTTTCAGTGGTGCCAAGATCGCCTTTACCATCGATCGGGTTACCCAGGGTGTCTACGACACGACCCAGCAACTCGTTACCGACAGGTACTTCAAGGATACGGCCGGTACAGCGGGCAGTCATGCCCTCTTTCAAGCCTAGGTAGTCACCCATAACAACTGCACCTACGGAGTCACGCTCCAGGTTCAGTGCCATACCGTAAATACCGCCAGGGAATTCGATCATCTCCCCGTTCATTACGTCAGCCAGTCCGTGAATCCGGATAATACCGTCGGAAACACTAACTACTGTGCCCTCATTTTGGGCTTCAGAAGAGACATCGAGTTTATCGATGCGCTTCTTGATTATTTCGCTGATCTCAGATGGATTCAGTTGCTGCATGCTCTTTCCCTCTCGCTCAGGTATCCAAGGCTTCGGCAAGCTTATGTAGCTTGCCACGCACCGAGCCGTCAATTACCAGGTCATCGGTACGAATCACTAAACCGCCAATCAAGCTCTTATCTATGGAGCTTGTTATTTTGACTTTACGGTCCAGCTTCGCACCCAGTGCCTGAGCTAGCTTGGTCTGTTGTTCTGTACTTAGTTTGAATGCAGAGGTGACACTAACATCGACACTCTTCTGCTGTTCCGCCTTAAGTCGGTCGAACAACTCGGAAATTTCGGGTAGTACGGGCAGGCGCTTGTTCTCAGCCAGAATTTTAATGAAATTCTGGCCCTGCTCGTTCAGCTTATCTGCACAGACATCCAGAATTAGGCCGGCTTTATGCTCAGCAGCTAATGCAGGATTTCTGATCAGTTCCGCCACTTGCTCGTCCTTAGCGACTTTCGCAGCCAGGCTGAGCATCTCGGACCACTTGTCCAGTGACTTCTGCTCGAGTGCAGACTCAAACGCAGCTTTGGTATAGGGTCGAGCGACTGTACTTAGTTCAGCCATCGTTCACCTCGCTTATTAAAGCTCCGCTGCAAGCTTATCGACAAGTTCTGCGCTGGCCTTGCTGTCTACCACTTTGCCCAGGATCTTCTCCGCACCGGCAATCGCCAGCTTGGCTACTTCAGCCCGTAGGACCTCTCTAGCACGGTTCTTTTCCTGTTCGATTTCAGCAGCAGCCGCTTCCTTCAGGCGTACGCCCTCAGTGATCGCTTGCTCTTTAGCTTCGTCGACAATTTGGTGCGCACGCTTGTTGGCCTGCTCGATAATGGCCGCAGCCTGTTCCTTACCTTCACGCAGAGATTGAATAGCCTTTTCTTTGGCTAGCTCAAGATCGCGTGAGGCGCGGTCAGCTGCATCTAAACCATCGGCAATCTTCTTTTGGCGTTCCTGTAGAGCTGTGATGACCGGTGGCCACACATACTTCATACAGAACCAGGTAAAGAAGAAAAATGCGATGGCCTGACCAATGATGGTTGCATTGATATTCACGCCAATACCTCTCGTTAACTAATGATTGAGTTAAAGGTATTTACGATTAACCAGCGGCAACTACGAACATGATGTACATGCCGATACCAACACCGATCATCGGAATCGCATCAACAAGACCCATGACGATGAAAAACTGGGTACGCAGCATTGGGATCAGTTCTGGTTGACGAGCACCGCCTTCCAAGAACTTACCACCAAGAATACCGATACCGATAGCAGCACCAGTTGCGCCAAGACCCATTACCAAAGCACCCGCCAGGTATAATAGAGCAGCTTCCATTGTTTTCTCCTATTAGAGAGTTAAAGGTTGAAAGTTTAGTGAAATCGTTTTTTGCATTGCTTAAGCAACCCGCCCGATGGTGCAGAGCGGGTCCACAAACAAACTGTTAATGCGACTCGTGCGCCATGCTCATATACACCACAGTCAACACCATGAAGATGAAGGCCTGCAGAGTAATGATCAAGATGTGGAAGATCGCCCAAGGAACAGACAACACCCACTGCATCCAGAAGGGCAGCAGCGCGATCAAGATGAAGATCATCTCTCCGGCATACATATTTCCGAACAGTCGCAAACCGAGAGATACTGGCTTGGCCAGCAGGTTAACACCTTCCAAGAAGAGGTTAAAAGGAACCATATACTTGCCCAGCGGCTGAAGGGTCAGCTCGGCAATAAACTCTTTTGGCCCCTTGACCTTCAAGCTGTAGTAGATAATCAGCGCGAAGACACTCAATGCCATGCCCATGGTGGCATTAACATCGGTAGTAGGTACTATTTTCAGATAGGGAATACCGACTTGCTGGGCGACAAAAGGGATCCAGTCGATCGGAATCAGATCCATAAAGTTCATCAACCAAACCCAAACGAAGATCGTCAGGGCTAAGGGCGCGACGACCGCATTGCGGCTATGGAAAGATGACTTAACGTTTTCGTCAACAAAGCCGACGATCGCCTCGACAAAATTCTGCAAATTACCGGGAACACCGCTAGTGGCTTTGACCGCTACCTTGCGGAACAACCAGAGAAACAGCACACCTAGTCCGACTGAGAAAAACATCGTATCCAGGTTGATTGCCCAGAATCCCATTGATGCGGCTTCTTCGCCGTGTGCGATTGTCCAGGTAGCATCTTGAAGCACGGTGCCATCGTAACGCTCAAATCCCTCGGGTAATTTACCAAAGGTTAGGTTCGTCAGGTGGTGCTTAATATACCCGGAGGTCGTGAGTGCGCCTTCTGCAGCCATGATTTCCTCTCAGTTCAATGTTTAAAAAGTGTGTGATTCTGCATCAGTGGTGCCAGCCATGAGATCAGCTGCATCAATATAAAAACACCAAATAAGGAAAAGGGCTCAAGCGGCTTAACCAGGGTAAACACCAGGCCGAACAGCACCATAGTCAAAGCCATTTTCCATATTTCGCTTTTATACAGCTCTTGCACACTCTGTTTCAGGCTAATACCGGTACTTGCTTTCAGCACCCTGCTCGCTTGATATATATAGGGAATTAAATAGATCAAGCCACCCAATAACGCGGAGTAACCTGTCGTCGTCCCGCTGGTTAACCAAACCAGCAAACTTACCGTTACAACTACGGCTACCTGCACTAAAACCAGAGTTTGAAACTGCTTTTGCTGTCTGTGGTTTGTCATGCCTTTGTTATTGGCAATTTTTACTTGACCCACAAACTCAACCCACTCTTGATTTCATCAGTTATATCAATCAATTCATCCATATAACCGACTGCGAATTATAGGGATTAAGATTAAGCGCAGCAACCATCATTTAGTGGTAGTTAACTAAGGTCGTAGACCCCTAAATGCCTTTCTACTAAGGTGCAGTAGTCATTGGATTTTCTTTAAAATAGACTCTATATCATTCAATGACTTATAACATATCGTAAGCTTGCCATCGCCTTTTTCAGTTTGTTGGATCTTAACCTTCATCCCCAAAATCTGGTTCCAGCGCTGTTGCATCTGCTCTACACCCTGATCTATTTCAACTTTTTCCTTTTTCTTAGCCGGCATTTGCAGCTGTTTCACCAATTCTTCGGTCTGACGTACCGATAATCCCCGAGCAACCACCTCTTTAGCTGCAGCTATCTGGTTTTCTCCATCGAGCGCTAATAGCGCCCGAGCATGCCCCATCTCCAGATCACCGTACTCAAGCATCCGCTTGGCTTCAGGGGTTAGCTTTATCAGCCGAAGTAGATTGGTAACCGCGGTTCTGGATTTGCCTACTGCATCGGCAGCCTTCTGTTGCGTCAGTTCAAATTCATCCATCAGCCGTTGAAGCGCCATCGCTTCTTCGATCGGACTGAGATCTTCGCGCTGGATGTTCTCGATCAAGGCCATCGCGATTGCCGTTTCATCGGGCACCTCACGAATACTGGCCGGAATCTCGGTGAGACCAACCAGCTGAGCTGCTCGCCAGCGTCGTTCACCGGCGATAATTTCGTAGCGGCCCATATCCACAGGTCTCACCACGATTGGCTGGATAACGCCCTGAGCGCGAATCGAGTTGGCCAGATCCTCCAACGCTGCCTGATCCATATCCCGTCGTGGCTGATAGATACCACGCTGAATCTTATCAATCGCAAGCATCATCAAGCCGTCATTGACTGACGCTTTGACGACGTCAGCCGAACCATCGTGCAGCGATGGCCCTCCAAGAAGGGCGTCCAAACCGCGCCCTAGACCTCGTTTCTTCAACATCTAAAAATCCCGAGCTGTAGGTTTTATTGGATATTAGGAGGCTATTACGGTGTTAGCGGCGCAACGCCGATTCACTTCGCCTGCCAGTGCCAAGTAAGAAACGGCACCCCGCGAGTTGCGATCATACAGTAAAGCGGGCAGGCCATGGCTAGGGGCTTCAGCTAGACGTACGTTACGCGGAATCACAGTACGGTAAACTTTATCGCTGAAATATTCGAGCAGCTGACCCGATACATCCCTGGTCAGACCATTGCGCGGATCATACATGGTGCGAACAATCCCCTCGACATAAAGGCTCGGATTTAGCCCCGAGCGGATCTTCTCGATGGTATTCATCAATGCCGAAATACCTTCCAAGGCATAATACTCACACTGCATTGGAATTATCACCGCATGCGCCGATACCAGTGCGTTAACAGTCAACATATTCAGTGAAGGAGGGCAGTCAATCAGAATGTAATCGTACTTCTCTTGGACCAAGTTTAGCGCTTGCTTCAGCCGGAACTCTTTACGCTTAACAGAGATTAATTCGACTTCTGCCGCGGTCAGATCGCCATTAGCGGGCATCAAGTCAAAGCCACCGTTGGTGGCCGAGGTGATGACATCCTGGGGATCAATCCGACCTGTCAGCAGGTCGTACACAGAGTGCTCGAGCTGATGTTTATCAACCCCTGCGCCCATCGTCGCGTTACCCTGTGGATCAAGATCGACCATCAAAACCCGGCGCTTAGTCGCTGCTAAAGAGGCAGCCAGATTAACGCAGGTGGTAGTTTTACCTACACCCCCTTTTTGATTGGTCACAGCTAAAATTTTGACCACGCGGAGGTCTCCTTGCAGCGTAGTTAGTTGAACCCTTAAATTATTGCTTTGAATTCCAGTAAATGACGTTCTGCGTCAGAGCCAGGAACTTGCAACTGATGTGCCGCCAGAAGCTCAAAACCCGCTGGAAGTTCAGCCAGCTCCTGTTCTGGGTAAGCACCCTTCATCGCTAAAAATGATCCATCGACAGCCGCCAAAGAGGCCGTCCAGGTCAACATCGCATGCAGCGAGGCAAAAGCCCGGGAGATTACCGTATCAAAACTCTGTTGCAATGGGTAAGCCTCGACCCGACCGTTATAAATATCAATATTATCCAGTTCAAGATCTTGCTTAACCTGCTGCAAGAAACGGGTTTTTTTGCCATTACTGTCCATCAGCGTGAACTGTTTTTCAGGATACACGATAGCCAGAACGATCCCTGGTAATCCAGGTCCGGTACCGACGTCTGCAATACGCTGTCCGCTGATGTAGGGTACAACGCAGAGGCTATCCAGCAGATGGCGTTCGATCATCGCTTCGGGTTGACGAATAGCGGTGAGGTTGTAGGTCCTATTCCACTTATGCAGCAGGCTGACATAGCGCAGCAGCAAAGCTTGCTGCTCAGCGGTTAGGGTTAAATCAAGCTGTCGTAGACCTTGGTTGAGAATCCGAACGCAGTCATCCGATAGCTCTAATGGCGTTGCACTACTCACTTCTTAGCTCCGCCAACCTGTTGTTGCTGTTTGCTGCGCTTCTTCAGGTGGATCAGCAGCAAGGAAGCAGCCGCCGGCGTCACACCCTGAATACGTGCAGCTGCCGCTAAGGTTTCAGGACGGGCCTGAGTCAACTTTTGACGAACCTCATTAGAAAGGCCATCGATCCCAGCATAATCAAGATCTGAAGGCAGAGTCGTGTTCTCTTGTCGCCGCATCCGCTCAATATCTTCCTGCTGACGCTGAATATAACCGGCATATTTGGTATCTATTTCAACCTGTTCAGAGACACTAGGGTCTAGTGTAAAATCGCCATTGAGGTGTCCAACATCGGCATACGCCAACTCCGGCCTCTTGAGCAGATCTAACAGGCTGTATTCTCGGGTTAAGCCTTTTTCAAGCTTGGCATCCAGACTAGCTGCAGCATCACTGCTGGGTTGTATCCAGCTACTTTTCAAGCGTTGGGTCTCTTGCTCGATCGCATCGCGTTTTTCACAAAAAGCCTGCCAGCGCTGATCATTGACCAGCCCCAGTTCACGGCCTTTCTCAGTTAAGCGCCGATCGGCGTTATCTTCGCGTAAAATCAACCGGTACTCGGCACGGCTGGTAAACATCCGGTAGGGTTCTGTCGTACCTAGCGTGATCAGGTCATCGACCATCACACCGATATAGGCTTCATCGCGGCGTGGACACCATGACTCTCGCCCCTGAACCTGCAGTGAAGCATTCAGACCTGCCAACAAACCCTGAGCCGCGGCCTCTTCGTAGCCGGTGGTACCGTTGATCTGGCCGGCAAAAAACAGTCCTTTGATCACTCTGCTTTCGAGCGAATGTTTCAAATCTTGCGGATTAAAATAATCATACTCGATGGCGTAGCCCGGACGGGTGATAAACGCATTTTCAAACCCTCGCATCGACCGCACCAGTTCAATCTGAACATCAAACGGCAAACTGGTAGAGATACCATTGGGGTAGATTTCGTGGGTTGTCAGCCCCTCAGGCTCAACAAATATTTGGTGCGAATCCTTGTCGGCGAAGCGAACGATCTTGTCTTCAATCGACGGGCAGTAACGCGGACCCACCCCTTCGATCACCCCTGTATACATCGGTGATCGATCCATTCCCGCACGGATGATGTCATGGGTGCGGGCATTGGTATGGGTGATAAAACAGCTGACTTGGCGCGGGTGATCGGCCACCGAACCCAGATAGGACATGACGGGCAGCGGAGTATCGCCAGGCTGCTCCTGCATCACCGAAAAATTGACGCTTCGAGCATCGATTCGAGGCGGCGTTCCGGTCTTAAGTCGATCTATCCGTAGCGCGGTGTCACGGAGTCGTTTTGATAGGGTCGAAGAGGGGGGATCTCCGGCTCGACCACCGGCATGATTTTGCAGACCAATATGGATCAAACCACCTAGAAAGGTCCCGGTTGTTAAAACCACTGTACGGGCATGAAAACGCAGCCCCATCTGGGTGATGACTCCGGTAACACGATCGTTTTCAATGATCAGATCATCAGCCATCTGTTGGAAAATGTGTAGATTTGGCTGATTTTCAAGGGTTGAGCGGACAGCCGCTTTGTACAGCAACCTGTCTGCCTGAGCGCGTGTGGCTCTGACTGCGGGTCCTTTGCGCGAGTTCAATACACGAAATTGAATTCCAGCGCGATCGGTAACCTCAGCCATGGCGCCACCCAAGGCATCAATCTCTTTGACCAGATGACTTTTTCCGATACCGCCAATCGCAGGATTGCACGACATCTGTCCCAGGGTTTCGATATTTTGGGTCAATAACAGGGTTTTAGATCCCATGCGCGCAGCAGCCAACGCAGCTTCAGTTCCTGCATGGCCGCCTCCGATCACTATGACATCGTAAAGGTTCGGAAAATCCAATATGACACCTCATTAAAAAATTGTTCGGTCTGCTCGAGTGACGCTGAAATCAAGGCCGCTAAGTATAGCGATTTGTGGATTGTTTAGACATTCACCAGCGATCTATTTTTAGAGGCTTAGATAATTATGAATTTATATATGAAATATCTTAAAGAGATTATTTTTATTACTATTATATAGCAGCCAGTTATTGGCTAATAAGTAATTAAAATACATTAAAAACAGATATTTACAAACTTACTAACAGTGCCAATAGAGGGTTAGTAGGCTGCTGGTGAGATGTGCAAGAGTTGTGGATAAACAGGTAGTTTATCCACAGGCACTATTCCAGTCTAATTCACACACAGGGTTATACCCCTAGACTTATACATATTATCAACAGCCTACTGTGGATAAGTATTTTCTTAAAACGCTGTTTTGATCGAGCAAGAAATGGAAATCAGGAGGGTAAATCGGATTTTCAGGCGGGGGATGCGGAGTAAATCTGGCGTGGAGTCGAAATCGCGACTTAGCTATTGCGACAAATTGAGTTGAGTTTTTCCTGTTCAATAAGATATGCCTGTGCTTGATCTAGGCTTAACTGGGTCCGGATAGGAACCCAGATAGCACGTTTATGGCTACCACTATTAGCGATCTGTTGTAGCAGACTCCAGTGACCAGAAGAGTGACCTTGATGGCGTATTAGGCGTAGATTTTCTGGGTTACACAGCATTATAGATACCTCCGTTTGAGTTCTTTGCTGTATCAGTCATACAGCACCTAAGCGGAAGATAGCGCCTTACTATGTCAGCTTTATGACAGCAACTCAGGATAGTTAGGAAGTTGCTAGTTTGCTTTGTTGTGCTTCAAGATACTGCTGCTGCAGGTAATCGAGTAATTGGTCGAGACAGTGCTGAGCCTGAGTTAGGTCTTGAACAGTCAGAGACTGAAGTAGTTGCTGATGATAATTGATGATCACCTGACGTTCTCGCGAGCGATTAGCAATCATATTCATCAGTGGCTGAAGCGCTTCAATGACGCTGACCATATTGAATTTCAGTACAGGGTTAGCTGTTGCATCGACGATCGTCCGGTGAAAGCGGATATCCGAGGCGCAAAACGCTTCGTCGCTGATCGGTTGCTGCTGCAGATCGATCTCCTGGGCTAATAAATGCAATTGTCGATCTGTGCGCCGGGTTATCGCCAGGCGTAGACAGAGTTTTTCTAATTCCCGACGTGCCTCAGTGATGGCATCAATATCAAACTCTCCCAGTGTCACCATCAGCGTAGTGGCATTAGTGAGCGTGGTACGTAACTCCTCTTCAGTGGGCCGGGTAATGAAGGTGCCCCCGGTAGGACCTCGCCGTGAGCGCACCAGATTTTGGGCGGCCAGACGCTTTAACGCTTCCCGAATGGTGGGCCGCGAAACAGCAAAGCGTGTTGCCAGCTCTTCTTCTGTAGGAAGGCGTTCGTTGATCTGTAATCTGCCATCAAGGATTGCTGCCCGTAAGTTTTCGGCAATCTGCTTGGCTAGACTTTGGGTCACCAGACTCTCGTATTTAATGCTCATTGCCGCAGGTTCTCCCAGACAGCGAAAGGGTGGACTATTATAACATAGAAACCCTATTGTTAATTTGTTTGACAAATTAACAATAGGGTTTTAGGGTGTCGACCACAATATCTCATATTAAAAAGGGCAGCTCCATGACCGATTCTACTTTTAAAGCGCTTCTATTACGTCAGGACGATGCGGGAAAAACCTGCTCGGCCATTGAACAGCTGACCACAGCGGACCTCCCCGATGAGCAGGTTTTGGTTCGGGTGGAGTACTCCAGCCTTAACTATAAAGACGGTTTAGCAGTCACAGGAAAAGGAAAAATTGTCCTTAATTGGCCGATGGTTCCCGGTATCGATTTAGTCGGTACGGTGGTTGATGGCGGTAGCAGTGAGTATCAAGCTGGCGATAAAGTTGTGCTTACCGGCTGGAGCGTTGGCGAGAAATACTGGGGCGGTTACTCGCAGTATCAGCGGGTACGCCCAGAGTGGTTGGTGCCTCTGGCGAAGGGTTTAACCCCGCTGCAATCGATGGCAATTGGCACCGCAGGTCTCACCGCGATGCTCTGTGTGATGGCGCTGGAAGAGGGCGGGGTTACATCGGATTCAGGTACCGTTGTCGTCTCGGGTGCTGCTGGCGGTGTTGGCAGTGTTGCCGTGGCTATACTCGCAAACCTTGGCTATAAGGTTGCTGCTATTACTGGTCGCGAGTCTACCCATGCTTATCTTAAAGAGTTAGGTGCTAGTGAGATCCTGAGCCGTGAAGAGATGGGAGCCCGGTCTCGACCACTGGAGAAATCACGCTGGGCAGGAGCGGTTGATGCTGTTGGGGGCGAAATGCTGGCCAGACTTCTAGCAGAAGCTGACTATGGCAGTACGGTTGCTGCCTGTGGTTTGGCTGGAGACTATAAGCTCCCCACGACGGTGATGCCGTTTATCCTTAGAGGTGTCCGTCTGCAGGGTGTCGATTCGGTGATGTGTCCTGCACCACGCCGAAATCTGGCTTGGAACAGGCTTGCTAAAGAGTTGCCGCAAGAGATGCTCAATTCGATCAATCAGGTGGTTACCCTGGAGCAGATACCTGAGCAGGCTGAGGCAATTGTTAAGGGTCAGGTTCAGGGTCGGGTTGTAGTAGATCTGCAGGCATAATCAGCAGACAAGGCTGTGGTCAGGAACAGTTTAAAGTCTTTTTAAATTTTAACCCGCAGGCATCGACCAGCAGTCTTCCTATCAGTGGAAGACTGCTTATCTTCTTTGAAACTAAAAATTTTCACTTATTGCATCTGATATAGCTCCGTAGTGAGCAATTACTTTCCTATACAGAAGCTGCTAAAAATACGCCCCAGCAGGTCATCAGAACTGAAGTTTCCAGTGATCTCGGATAGGGCATTTTGGGCTTCTCTGAGGTCTTCTGCGAGTAACTCACCGGCACCACAATCATTTAGCTGTACGCTGCCCTGAGCGATAAATTGCTGCGCTTTGAGCAGCGCTTCTATATGCCGCCGTCGCGCCATAAATCCGCCTTCGCAACTGCTGTCGTAGCCCATGCATTGTTTGAGATGGTGACGCAGTAGATCTATTCCTTGGTTCTGTTTCGCGCTGAGTCGAATCAGGTGGCAATCTTGCTGGGAGTCGATCCCTGGGGTCTCATTACTCAGGTCGATCTTATTACGGATAACAGTGACTTTATTCAGATCGGGCAGGTGGCCAATAAAGTCCGGCCAGATCTTTTCTGGCACTGTTTCAGCGGTGCTGCTGGCATCGACCATCAGCAATACGCGGTCGGCGTTTTTTATCTCATCCCAGGCGCGATCAATACCTATCTGCTCTACGATATCGCAGCTGTCACGCAGACCGGCGGTATCGATAATGTGCAGTGGCATGCCATCGATATGTATGTGTTCGCGTAGAACATCGCGGGTGGTTCCGGCGATCTCGGTCACGATGGCGGTCTGCTTGCCGGCCAAGGCATTGAGCAGGCTGGACTTACCGGCATTGGGTCGACCGGCGATGACGACGTTCATCCCTTCGCGCAACAGCGCGCCCTGGTTGGCTTCGATAAGTACTTGCTGTAGATCCAGGCTAATCCTCTCAAGGTCTGTGGATACCTTGCCATCGGCGAGAAAATCGATCTCCTCTTCGGGGAAGTCAATCGCCGCTTCAACGTAGATGCGTAGCCTTATTAAGGCATCAACCAGTGCGTTGATACGTCTGGAAAACTCTCCTTGTAATGATCGCAGTGCTGATCGAGCGGCTTGCTCAGAAGAGCTGTCAATCAGGTCGGCAATGGCTTCTGCCTGAGCCAGGTCCAGTTTGTCGTTGAGAAAGGCGCGTTCGGAAAACTCACCGGGTCGCGCCGATCGAGCCCCCAGGGAAAGTACTTCACGTAACAGCAGGTCGAGAATGACGGGGCCTCCGTGACCCTGGAGTTCGAGAACATCTTCGCCGGTGAAGGAGTTAGGGTTGGGGAAAAACAGCGCTATCCCCTGATCGATCTCGACTCCCTGTTGGTCATAAAAAGATCCGTAGTGGGCGTAGCGAGGACGTGGCTCAAGTCTGAGAATCTGTTTGGCGATTTTCCGAGTCTGGTTTCCGGAGATACGGACGATACCTACGCCACCACGACCAGGCGGGGTAGCGACGGCAGTAATGGTATCAGTATCGATCTGCATGGTTGTGAGTCCCCAGGGTCATGGCTGTGAGTCTTAATGCGGCTATAACAGCCTGTAGATAACACAAAAGGCCCCTTGGTTTCCCAAGGAGCCTTTTTTAATTAGATCCAGATCAGGATTTTCTGGCTGCAACCTCAGCTTCGATACTACGGGTAATTACCCACTGCTGCGCGATCGAAAGTATGTTGTTGACCACCCAGTACAGTACCAGTCCGGCTGGGAACCAGAGGAAGAAGAAGGTGAACATGAAGGGCAACATCTTCATCACCTTGGCCTGCATCGGATCGGGAGGAGTGGGGTTGAGCGTCTGCTGAATGAACATAGTGGCGCCCATCAGGATCGGTAGCACAAAGTAGGGATCCATTACTGACATGTCCTGGATCCAGAGCATGAAGGGCGCATGGCGCAGCTCGACGCTTTCTAGCAGCACCCAGTACAGCGCAATAAACACCGGCATCTGGATCAGGATGGGGAGACAGCCGCCCAGCGGATTGATCTTCTCTTTCTTGTACAGCTCCATCATCGCTTGCGACATCTTCTGACGATCATCGCCGTAGAGCTCTTTCAAGCGAGTCAGTTCTGGACCGACAGCACGCATCTTCGCCATCGATTTATAGGCTTTAGCAGAGAGATGGAAGAACAGTCCTTTAATCACTACGGTAACCAGAATGATCGCCAGTCCCCAGTTGATGACTACACCCTGGATCATCCCCAGTAACCAGAAGATAGGCTGGGCTATCCACCAGAGGATGCCGTAGTCGACAGAGAGTTTAAGGTGCGGAGCAACCTGCTCCAGATCGCCTTGAATCTTAGGACCAGCGTAGAAGTTTGCCGAGGTCGCACCCATTTCACCTGGAGCCACGGTGAACGAGGGGGATACAAACCCCGCTAGGTAGTTACCATTGCGCTCGCGAGCGAAGTAATTGTGGGTCTGTTCCGGGCTGGGGATCCAGGCGCTGACAAAGTAGTGCTGCAGCATCGCTACCCAACCAGCTTGGGACTTGCTTTTATAAGGCTTCTCATCAATATCGTCGAAGCTGTATTTTTCAAAGTTCACCTCGGCGTTGGAGAATGCGGGCCCTAGATAGGATTGCATCCCCATGCTGGTCTGGGATGAGGGGTCGGCGCTATGGTCACGCTTGATCTGGCCAAACAGGTTGCCCTGCCAAGGTTGATCGCCTTGGTTATCAACCAGGTACTCCATTTTGATCAGATGCTTTCCACGGCTGAAGGTGAAACGTTTGGTGATGGTGACGTTGTTGTCTTGCTCCAGGGTCAGGTCAACACTGAGGCTTTCCTGGCCATCGGCTAACCGGTAGCTATTCTGGCTAACCTGATACCGGGGGCGATCTCCCTTGGCGTCGGGGCCGTTCTTGCCGGTAAGGCCAGATTGTGCGGTATAGGTCCGATCGGCGTTCTGCTCTAGGAGCACCAGTGGCTGGTCACTACCCTGCTGGGCGAGATATTTGTTTAGTGCGGTGTGGATAATATCGCCGCCGTAGGTATCTATCAGTAGATCCAGGGTATCTGTAGAAACCTTGACCAGGCCGCCTTGCTTGGAAGTTGCGGTAGCCACGTCAGTAACCACGACAACCGGCTCATCAGTGCCGGGGATGTCGCTAGAAGGGATTGCCGTGTCAGCCGCAGGAATTACGCTTTCAGAAGTTGTAGAAGGAGCACTGGAATAGGAGGAGGTAGGTGCGCTCGCCACTGATTGGGCTTTATGACCGTAATCTTCTTGCCACGTGAGGACCAGAATGTAGGAGATAACTGCCAGGGCGGCGATCAAGCCGATACGTTGGATATCCATGCGAGTAGTCTGCCGATGCCGTTAAAAATGCATAAATTAAAGTGGGTTGTTGGGGTCAATAGCTACGCCAACTCCGATATACAGCCGTTTAAAAATAGTTAGCCGTTAATGGCTAGCTGGTTTTACGCTGTTTAAGGGCATATTTGCTTAGTCGCTGCCAACTATTCTGAATCAACCGCTGTAGAGCCGGATTATCCAGATCCCCCATCCCTTTTCGAGCAAGCACAACGATATCCAAGTTTGGTAATCCTGAATGTTGGAGCCGAAAGGATTCGCGGATGATACGTTTTACACGGTTTCTTTGCACGGCCAGTCGTACGTTTTTTTTAGCGATAACGAGGCCGACGCGAGGATGCGACAGTTGGTTAGGCGTAGCAAGGATCAACAGATTGCGATCCGAAACTTTAAGCGTTGCACCGTTAAAAACGGTTCGATAATCCCCAGCGTTCAGCAAGCGTGAACTCCGGGGAAATTCGAAACCTGTCATTATCGGCTAGTCTCTAAGATGAGCTTAAGCGCTCAGAGACTTGCGACCTTTTGCACGGCGGTTAGTAATGACCTGACGGCCATTCTTGGTTGCCATACGAGCACGAAAACCATGGTTACGGGCACGTTTTAGTAAGCTGGGTTGAAAAGTTCTCTTGCTCATTACTCGATCCTACTTAAATGGGAGGCGGAGTAACCCCCTGCCTCGAAAAATCAAAAGCGGGATTTTAGAGAAAACTTCCCCGTACTGCAAACCTTATTAAGCCTTGGAGCTCAATAATATCTCGGTCGCGCTACGCTGCTTCGGTTGAACGCTGAATCTTAGATTCAACCGTGGATTACTCTATCAGCTGTTAATAACCAGCTTTACTTTCATAAAAACATAGTCTTATTGTGCCCACTATTTCTGTATTTTGTGGGTGTAACTCTCCATAGCCTGTGGATAAAAAACAATCCCCCTAGGCTTTAAATGGCTGTAAATACGCAGGTTTAAATACTGTTTTGTGGCGCTACAAGGGGTGGAAAATAGAGCTCAGGAAAAAATCTGCCGTGTATGACTAAGAGCTGTGGATAACTGTAGTCCTAGCCGCTAGAATGGCTAAAATTTTTGTGATTTGGTGCGGGCTGGATGGTTGTTAGATTGTGGCAGACTTGCTTGGGGTGTTTGGAACAGGAGTTCCCGTCCCAGCAGTTCAATACCTGGATTCGCCCGCTTAAGGTGGAGCAGGGGAATGATGCCCAATTACGCCTGCTTGCTCCCAATCGTTTTGTGATGGATTGGGTCTCAGATAAGTATCTACATCGAATTAAAGAGCTGCTCAGCGAACATAGCGAAGAGCAGGTGCGGGAGGTTGTACTTGAAGTCGCAGGTTCTGCTGTCAGAGCCTATACGCCCACCGTTCACCGTCTGGATACCCAGCATCGGTCTGCTCCCTCGACCTCTATCCCATCGCCTCAGGCTCAGGCTGAGGCTGTCGTCCTGAGTCAGCAACCACAAGGCGCTCAGCCGCAGAGTTCCCGGTCATTTGGTAATCAGCAGCCTAGTAAGCGCTCACTTGCACCGCATTCACATAGCGTTATATCAGGCAGCAGCCAGCCACGTAAAGTGGATGTTGAAGGGGGGATCAGGCACCAGACCCATCTCAATAAGTTGTTTACTTTTGAGACCTTTGTGCAGGGTAAGTCGAATCAACTGGCACTAGCCGCCGCGCAACAGGTGGCTGAGAACCCGGGCAGCTCGTATAACCCATTATTTATTTATGGAGGGGTGGGGCTCGGCAAGACCCACCTGATGCATGCGGTGGGTGCGGGAATGCTCAAACGCAACCCCAACGCCAAGATCGTCTACCTGCATTCAGAACGTTTCGTGGCCGACATGGTTAAGGCGTTACAGCTGAATGCGATCAACGAATTTAAACGTTATTACCGTACCGTAGATGCGTTATTGATCGATGATATACAGTTTTTTGCTAACAAAGATCGCTCTCAAGAGGAGTTTTTTCATACCTTTAATGCCCTACTTGAAGGTGGTCAGCAGATGATCCTTACCTGCGATCGTTATCCGAAGGAGATTGATGGTCTCGAAGATCGGCTAAAATCTCGCTTTGGTTGGGGTCTGACAGTTGCCGTCGAGCCACCAGAGTTGGAGACGCGAGTCGCTATCCTGATGAAAAAAGCCGATGAGGCACGGATTCGGTTACCCCACGACGCCGCTTTTTTTATCGCTCAGAAAATTCGCTCGAATGTTAGAGAGCTAGAAGGCGCACTTAAGAGAGTGATAGCGAACGCTCACTTCACTGGAAGTAAGATCACCACTGACTTCATCCGCGAATCTCTCAAGGATCTGTTAGCGCTGCAAGATAAGCTGGTGAGTATCGATAATATCCAGAGAGTGGTTTCTGAGTATTACAAAATTAAAGTTGCCGATCTTCACTCTAAGCGCCGTAGTCGCTCGGTAGCGCGGCCACGGCAGGTAGCGATGGCGCTATCCAAAGAGCTGACAAACCATAGTCTACCTGAGATCGGCAATGCCTATGGTGGCCGTGATCATACAACGGTTTTGCATGCCTGCAGGAAGGTGGCAGAATTGCGTGAAATAGATAGCGATATTCGAGAAGATTATAAAAACCTGTTGAGAACTCTATCCTCGTAATCTAACGAGGTAGTATCTCCTAAAGGAACCTGAAGCTAAGGGCAGGCTATGAAATTTACCATATCCAGAGAAGCACTATTAAAACCCCTGCAGTTGGTTGCTGGGGTTGTTGAGCGGCGCCAGACTCTGCCGGTCTTATCTAACATCCTGTTGGTCGTCGAGGGAAATCAGTTGTCGATGACCGGCACCGATCTGGAAGTTGAGATGATCGGTCGTATTCAGCTGGAGCAATCCGCTGAACCGGGTTCGATTACAGTTCCTGCGAAGAAGCTGATGGATATCTGTAAGTCATTGCCTGAGGGTGCTGATGTCGAACTGACCCTGACAGGACAAAAAGTAATGATCAAGGGCGGGCGTAGCCGTTTTACTCTGACAACCTTGCCAGCTTCCGAATTTCCTAATGTCGAAGATGGCCCAGAGACGCTGGATATAACGATCTCCCAGGGGGCGCTTAAGCGTTTAATCGATCGTACTAGCTTTGCGATGGCGCAGCAGGATGTTCGTTATTACCTCAACGGGATGCTACTTGAGTTAACCGCTACCCAGTTGCGTACCGTGGCCACCGATGGACACCGTCTGGCGACATCGATCTATCAGGTTGATTCGGAAATTGCTGAAAAAATTCAGGTGATCGTACCGCGCAAGGGGATTTTGGAACTGGCGAGGCTGCTAGAAGACGCAGACAGCAGTGCTGAATTGTTGATCGGCAGCAGTCATATCCGAGTCAGTACCGGCGAATATACCTTCACCTCAAAACTGGTCGACGGCAAGTTCCCTGACTACGAGCGGGTTATCCCTAAAGGCGGCGATAAGCTGATCATTGCTGATCGTCAGGAGCTGCGTCAGGTGCTGAACCGGATCGCGATTCTGTCCAACGAGAAGTACCGGGGAGTTCGTTTAGTTTTAACCGAAGGCTATCTGCAGATTCTTGCCAATAACCCCGAACAGGAAGAGGCCGAAGAAACCCTTGCTGTGGATTATCAGAACACCCCGATGGAGATCGGCTTTAACGTTAACTATCTGCTGGATGCGCTATCGATCCTGCCAGACCAGATGGTTAAGATATCGATGATTGATCCTAATAGTAGCGCCCTGGTTGAAGCCGTTGATTCCAATGACAATGTCTATGTAATCATGCCGATGCGGATGTGATGGATACCGAAGGGTAACGTGTAAAGAATTATTATAAAGCCCGGTTTTTACCGGGCTTTTTTATCTTATTCATTACATCACAATTTTTGTGATTAGTACTAAATCCCCTTTCAAGCGCCGCTAGGCAGGGTCGGCAAGCCGAACCGGCTTAGCGGCAATTGTTTCCTGGTTACGACAGGACGCAAAGATATCCTGAGCTGGGCGATAGAGCTCGGTATTGATCTGCATGAGTCCCAGCACTGAATCAAACAGGTTATCGTGTGAATACTGTTCGTTCTGCGCACGCTGCTCCAGACAGGCTTGATTATAGTCGCCGCTCTGTGAAAATGCGGGTGACATCCATAGTTGCAGCGGAATCTGAGTCTGTTCTTCGGGCGCGAACGCATATGGCATACCGTGCAGGTACATCCCGTTCTCGCCTAAGGATTCTCCATGGTCAGACAGATACAGCAAGCTGGTTTCCCAGTCAGTCTGTTTGAGGGTCAGTTTGGCAATGATCTGACTGAGGATGTAATCATCGTGATAGATTGTATTGTCGTAACTGTTGACGATCTCAGCGTCACTGCAGTTCTGGATGTCGCTTCGAGGGCAATCGGGGACAAAGCGGCGGAACTCACTCGGGTAGCGTTGGTAATAGGTCGGTCCGTGGCTACCGACGAGGTGCATCACTAAGACGGCATCTTGGCCTTTCAGGCTATCCAGTTCAGTTTCCATGTTTTCCAGCAACACTTCATCGCGGCAGTATTCCCCATCGCAATGTTCGCTGTTGCTATCGCCCCTAAACTCTAATGTAGGTACGCGCGCGCAGACCCCTTTGCAGCCCCCATCATTCTCCATCCAGCGAACAGCGACCTTGGCATGACGGATGATATCTAGCAGGTTGTCCTGGGTTTTGGCGATGCTGGGGTCGTAGTCGGATTTATCTAAGCGTGAAAACATGCAGGGCACAGAGATCGCGGTAGCGGTGCCGCAGGAGCTGACGTTTTCGAAGGACAGCATCCCAAGGTCGCGGGTAAATGCATTGGTGGGTCGTTGATAACCGTTGAGCTCAAAGTTTTTGGCGCGCGCGGTTTCACCCACCACCAGTACCATCAAGCGTGGTTTGCGCTCAGTGTGAGGGGCAACTGTGGCATCCAGCCCTAAGGATTGGTGCGGTCTCACTGAAGTCAGATAGGTTTTATTCAGATACTGGCCGGCGGAGCGTAGGTACTGGGTGGGAATGATCATCTTCTTCAGATAGCTGTTGTTGCGACCAATAGCGGCATAGTCTTTGTAGTAGAGAGATGCAATTAAACCGATCACCAGCATGGCGACTAGCATGCTGGCTATTTTATGCAGCATCTCTTTTAGTAACCCTGGATACTGTAGAGGGACCCGCATAATCAGTATCGCTGGCAACACGCCAGTCACCAGCCACCAGAGCAGAGAACTCCGGTTTACAAAGGCCAACGCCTCGCCGGTGTGGGTTTCAGCTATGTTTATGATCATATCGCTGTCAACCAGAATGCCGTAGTTGAACATCGCGTAACTGACCAACGATGACAGTAAAACCAACGCTATCGCGATAGGTTTAGCCAGATAGCGGACCGTGAATAAACTAAAGACGAGGTAAAACAGGGCCGAAAAAAATAGCGGGAAGGATATGACCAAACCTAGCTTCAACTGCTCGGTGTGTTGAAGAACTGTCACCAGTTTTTTCAGCAGAGGTATGTTGAGTACCAGCAAAAAATACAGCGCCAGGATGAGGGTAAAGCTGTTCAGGCTCAGAGGTTTTATACGCATCGGCAGACCATTTCAAACTACAGTAACTATAGATTTAACGGTCTTGCCCAATACTAAAAGCAAAGGTAATTACCGCTAAGCATAAACCGAGCTTAACGGGGGTGGGGTGATAAAAATGTCACAAGCCTGCTTGGGCGTCTGGTTTCGGGATTATAAAGATTTCAGGCAGTTTGCAGTACAACCCTGACCCGGGTCCCCGTAGGCTGATTTTGGCTTACCTGCAATGTCCATTGTTGGTGGTCACAGATACGTTTAACGATGGATAGGCCGAGTCCGTAGCCTGAATCAGGTCCTTTTGCCGATCGCACACCGCGATTAAAAATGCGCCCCGCGATCTCGGGATCAATCCCTGAACCGGTATCAATAATGGAGATAGATCTGTCGTTGACCTCGAGGGTTACGGAGCCACTGTCTGTATGATTGAGGGCGTTGCTGAGCAGATTGTTTAGCACTGCTGCCATTAGCAGGGTGGGTATCGGGGCCGCCGACGTGAGCGTCTGCGCTGTCGTTGCCTGCTCAATGGTATCCTGCAACAAAATACCCTTGGCTTGGTACTCTGGCTGCCATAACGCCAGTGTCGACTCAGCGACCTCCGCCAGCGTAGACAGAGATTCATTTTCTAGCTGCTCCGGTGCACGCGCCAAGCGCAGGTACAAAGCGACCTGGTTTTGCATATCCAGCAGGGCACGGTCAATACGCCCCATCAGACGTTCTTTAATCGGCGATTGTGGGATAACTTCTTTCAATAGATCGCTAGCTCCCTGTATCGCCATCATCGGTGTTCGGAGCTCGTGACTGACGTCGGCAGTGAACTGCTTTTCGCGTTCCAATAAAGCCGCCACCTGAGCGGCGTACCGCTCAACTGCAGTAGCAAGGCGGCCTACTTCATCATCGGAATACTGTTCAGGTATCAGCCCCTGCGCGCTGGGTTCACCTTTTGACAGCTCTACAGCAGCGGCGAGCTGGATCACCGGTTGCAAAATCTTGGCAGCGATGCGTCCCGAGACAACGTGTCCGAGGCACCAGATCAGCAGCACCCCAAAAATGACACCTGCAATTGCAATTAATTCAGAACGCTCAAACTCGCTTTGATCCTGGACTAAGACATATACCCAGGGTCCGCGATAACGAACGAAGAGGTTAAAGGCGCTGTCGCTGAGCAGTATCTCGTGGTTGCCCTCTGCATAACCCTGAAACTGCTCTGGAAGCAGAGCATCTTCATCAGACGCTAATTTATAAAAGGTGGTACCACCCTGAGGTTCTACCAAGCGCTCATCAACGTCCTGGTAGGCAATGATGTACTTCTCCAGATCACTGCTGATGTGGTTATAAAACAGGGTCTGCTCAAACCAGAACACCAGCAGGATCATGGTCAGTGCGAACATGCCGCTGAGGGTCACTATAAAGAGGCTCAGGCTCCACTGCAGTCGAGTCCTGATTGGATAGTGAAACTTAGTGGTCATCGGTCACCAACTTATAGCCAACCCCAGGAACGGATTGAATCATGGCCTTGCCAAACGGCCGGTCAATCAGCTGACGCAAACGGTAAATATGTGATTTCAGTGCCGCGCTGTCGGGTGAGTCGTTCCCCCAGAGCTTAGTCGCAAGCTGGTCATGGCTGACCACCGCGGGGGAACGTTGCATCAGAAGTTCCAGTAGTGCGTAACCTTTACGGTCTAGGCTAATCTCCTGGCCCTGGCGGGTTGCCATCCGCTGTTCCAGATCTAGATGCAGTTCACCCACCTGGAGCTGGCGCAGATGTTGTTGCTGGCTGCGTTTGAGGACGGCCTTGATTCGCTCGTAAAGCTCCGGTAGGGCAAAGGGTTTGACCAGGTAATCATCGGCACCGACCTCAAACCCTTGCAGCCGGTCTTCGAGGGTATCGCGGGCAGTGAGCATTATCACGGGAATCGGATTAAGCACCTGCTTACGCAGTTGCTGGCACAGGCTGATACCGTCCAGCCCCGGCAGTCCCAAATCGAGCACCACGAGGTCATAATGCGCCTGTTCAAGCAGCTCAAGTGCTGCTTTGCCGTTGTGGATGGCGTCGGTAGCAACACCTTTGAGTTCCAGATACCCCACTATGCTAGCGAGAATATCGGGGTTGTCTTCAACAACCAATACACGCATCTGTCCTAGCCTCAGTCTGCTGTTTATTGTTTCTATACGATCTACTTAGATTACTGGGCAGTAGGGGGTTTGTCGCCTGTTATGCGAGCTTTGTTGATGCTGGGGTCAGACTTCGCAAGGCGATGACCATGCATCCCATTAATCAGATTCCACTAATTCCAACCCACTGAAATGACCACCCAGCCGGCGCATGGTAGACTCTAGCCACTTCGCACCTCTGTCTATTGTCCAGGCACAGCGAGTCTCCATTAGCCGATATTTTCTCTACTCACGCCAGTACCTATTCTGAATGTCGATAAGCCAACTTTCGATCACCCATCTGCGCAACATCGCCTCGCTGAAGCTGGACTTATCCCCGCAGACCAACCTGTTTTATGGCGCCAATGGCAGCGGTAAAACGTCGATATTAGAGGCGGTTCACCTGCTGAGCTTGGCCCGATCTTTTCGTACCGCTAAGCCTAAGTATTATATCCAGCATGAACAGGTCGATACGGTGCTATTTAGCCGGATCCAGGGAGCACAGGGGGAGCTTCCGATCGGCTATCAGAGGCAGCAGAACGGCAACCTGAAAATCAGGATCGGCGGTGAAAGCGTTGATTCAGTAGCGACCCTAGCAGAGATCTTGCCGATCCAGTTAATTAACTCCGATACCTTCCTGTTATTGGAGGGTAGCCCGGCGATTCGAAGACAATTTATCGACTGGGGCGGATTCCACCTAGAACCCAGATTTTTCGCGGCCTGGAAAGCGGTCAGAAGGGCGTTACAGCAGCGCAATAGCCTGCTGAAATATGGTAAACTTCAGGCTTCGCTCAGAGCAACTTGGGACCATGAGTTTATCGAGCGTTCACTGGAGCTAGATAGCTACCGGCAGGCGTACCTAGATCAGCTAATTCCCTGTTTTGAGCAACTGCTTCGGCAGCTGATAGAGCTCGATGAGCTTAGCTTGCAGTATCACTGCGGCTGGGATAAAAAACGCGGGCTAAATGAGGTCCTCGAGCAAGGATTTGAGCGTGATCGCAGTCTGGGTTTTACCCAGCAGGGCCCGCAACGAGCAGACTTGAAAGTTAAGCTACGGGGCGTTATGGCTGCAGATCTGCTTTCTCGTGGTCAGCAGAAGCTGGTGGTTAGTGCATTGAAGGTGGCGCAGGGGTATCTGTTAAGACAACAGACAGAGCGCCGCTGTATTTACCTGATAGATGATTTACCTGCCGAGTTAGATCGGCAACACCGGCAGCGATTGTGTCGGTTACTCGAACAACTTAATAGCCAGATATTAGTGACCAGCACCGATAGGGACGCTTTTGATGGTTGTTGGAGTGAAGATGTTGAGGTGCGTGGCTTTGCCATGAGTGAAGGCGCTCTTACACAATATGATGGCATTGACCCTTAAGGGTTAATTACGGGAGTAAGGAATGAGCGACGGGACAGCAAACGTTTACGATTCGTCCAGTATCAAAGTATTGAAAGGACTGGATGCGGTGCGTAAGCGCCCGGGTATGTACATCGGCGATACCGATGATGGCACCGGTTTGCACCATATGGTGTTCGAGGTGGTCGACAACTCAATCGATGAGGCGCTGGCCGGACACTGTAGCAGTGTCGAAGTGATCATCCATCCCGATGAGACCATCAGTGTCTTCGATGACGGGCGTGGGATTCCGGTCGATATGCACGAAGAGGGCGTCTCTGCTGCTGAAGTGATCATGACGGTTCTGCATGCCGGCGGTAAGTTTGATGACAACACCTATAAAGTCTCCGGCGGCTTACACGGCGTGGGGGTCTCGGTTGTTAATGCCCTCTCGACCGAGCTCAGGTTAACTATCCGTCGAAACAACAAGGTCTACGAGCAGACCTATCATCATGGCGTACCCGCCGGGCCTATGGCCGTGGTCGGTGATACTCAGACTACCGGCACTCGGTTGCATTTCAAGCCATCGCCGGAGACCTTTACCAATATCCAATTCCAGTACGATATTTTGGCTAAA
>CAXBEA010000038.1:0-34121 GCA_963974645.1 uncultured Neptunomonas sp.
TGGGAAGGAGGGGTCCATACATTGTCGCAGCAAGCGACCATCGAGAGGATAGAGCGATCAGCAGTGCCACCAATCGTTTCAGACGGGCGCTTTATCAAAGGGGACGTGAAGAGAGCTAGGCAGTTTGGTCCGGGCAATAGACACTGGCTAAATGGAATTTACGCAGCAGCCGGTTTAGTTCTTTTCTTTCTGCTGCCGTGTAGATGGCTGTCAGTTTCTGTTCATGTTCGTGCAATACCATCGACATACTTTCTTCGATCAACGCTCTTCCGGCATCGGACAGCGCAATAATACGGCTGCGTTTGTCTGAATCATGAGCCTGACGGGAAATCAGCCCCTTTTGTTCCAGGTGATTGAGGATTTTGGAGAGGCCACCGGAGGACAACAGGTTGGCCTTGCAAAGTCCTGACGGCGTGAGTTTGTATGGCGCGCCCATTTTTCGCAGGGTGGACAGGGTATCAAATTCAGCGGGTGTGAGTTGCAGATGCTCGATGAATTTGTGGCAGCCGGACAGCATCATATCACTGGCGCGAATCAGTCGTGCTGCGGTTTCGCCCGCAGACATATTATCCTGCGGCCAGTTATCCCGTGAGTTGATGATTAAATCTTCGACGTTTAGCTTTGATTCAGTCATGGTATCTCAATCTTAAATATATATCTTGCAAGAAAGACATTAGGACGATACATTGCCATTTATCTTTCTGGAAAGCAACTTCTTGTGTTGGCCAGAGTATCATTCCGGCGTTTTCTACGCATGGAACAGTAAAAGCACCGACCAGAGATATCAGACCATGCAAAAACAATTCTCCCCGTTAACGGCTTGTCGCACTAAACGGATAAAACCCCCTTTGTTGATAGCCTCTTTATTGATAGCCCTCGGGTTGTTGGTCTCCCCTGTTTACGCAGCGCAAGAAACTAAACCGGGTGTGCCGGTGACGGTGACGGTGCCCCACCAGGATGTGATTACCGAGTGGGATGAATATACCGGTCGTTTTGTTGCCTTTGAGCAGGTGGACATTCGCGCCCGGGTTTCTGGTTATCTGCAGGACATCCATTTTACCGATGGCAAACGGATTGAGCAGGGTGATCTGCTGTTTACTCTGGATCCGAGGCCCTTTGACGCTGCCATTACTTCGGCCAAGGCGGAACTGGAACGGACGCAAACCAATCTGACCCTGGGCAAACAGGAGTTGCAGCGCGCCACTCGACTGGTGGCCCAGAATGCCATGTCCCAGGAAGAGCTGGATGTGCGCAGCGCCACCATGAAAGCCCGGCAGGCTGATATGGCGGCCGCTAGAGCGGCCCTGCAGATCGCCGAGCTGGATTTGGAGTACTCACGCATCAGCGCGCCCATTAGCGGACGTATTTCCAGCAACAGCATAGATACAGGAAACCTGATCCAGGCCGCTGACGGCCAGGTGCTGACCACTATCGTGCAGCAGGAACCGGTATTTTTTGTGTTTGACCTGTCCGAAAGCAGCTACCTGAAATACAAGCGCCAGCGTAATGCGGCCGGTGACAGTAGTCTGGTCGATCAGGTCTGGGCAGTGCAGGTGCGCTTGCTGGACGAGCAGGACTACCAACATCAGGGCCAGGTGGATTTCGTTGATACCCGTTTTGACCAGAACACCGGCACCATTCGCCTGCGTGCGTTATTTGATAGTAACGCCAACGGCCTGCTGTTACCGGGTAGCTTCGGACGGGTGCGCCTGCCGGCCGCTCAACCCGGTCCGGCGCTGCTGATACCGGATGTGGCCATCATGAGCGATATGGCCCAGAAGATAGTCATGGTGGTCGACCAGGACAATGTGGTGCAGCCCAGAAAGGTTGAACTGGGTCCCCTGTATCAGGGGCTACGGGTGATCCGCAGCGGTCTGCAAAAAGATGATCGAGTTATTACCAAAGGCCTGTTACGGGTGCGTCCTGGCGTCAAAGTGGCGCCACAGATGGCCGCTACCACTGAGGCCGCGTCATGAAACTGTCGCACTTTTTTATTGAACGGCCGATTTTTTCCGGCGTGCTGTCGATCCTGATTGTCATGGTCGGCTTTATTGCCTATCTCAATTTGCCGGTGGCCCAATACCCAGAAATTGCTCCGCCCAGCGTCAGTGTATCCGCCAGCTATCCGGGTGCGACTGCGGAAATAGCCGCTCAGACAGTGGCTACGCCGCTTGAAGAGCAGATCAATGGTGTGGAAGGCATGCTCTACATGAAGTCGGAAAACACCGCCGACGGCAGCACGCGACTGACGGTGACCTTCAAGCAGGGCACTGACATCGATACCGCTCAAGTGCTGGTACAGAATCGGGTGGCGCTGGCCGAGCCCTTTTTGCCGGAAGAAGTGCAGCGCCAGGGTGTCAATGTTCGTAAAAACTCACCGGATCTGATGATGGTGATTCATGTGTTGTCCCCTGATGCCAGTCGCGACAGCCTCTATGTGTCCAATTATGCCAGAACTCAGATCATGGACCGGCTGGCGCGTATTCCTGGGGTGGGCGAAGCGCGGCTGGTAGCCGAGCGTGCCTATGCCATGCGTATCTGGATCGATCCGGAGCGCGCCTATATTCTGGGATTGACCGCCAATGATGTGTTGGACGGCTTACGCCAGAATAACGTGCAGATTGCCGCCGGGGTGATCAACAAACAACCCATCAGCAGTAAAGGTGGCTTCGAATACAGTGTGCAAACCCGGGGACGCCTGCTCACTGCGGATGAATTCGAACAGGTGATTGTCAAACGCGGTGAAGACGGCCGGGTAGTACGTCTCAAGGACGTGGCGCGGGTTGAGCTGGCGGCGCGCGATTACAGCACCAACGGTTATCTGGACGACGCCGAGGCACTACCGATAGTCATTTTTCAGCGTCCCGGCAGTAACGCCCTGGACACCGCCGAAGCGTTGCGTGCCGAGATGGACGACATTGCCCGAACCATGCCGCAGGGGGTCGAGTACCGTATCATTTACGATCCGACCCAGTTCATCAAGAAATCCATCGACGAAATCTACAAAACCATCTTTGAAGCGGTGCTGCTGGTGGTGCTGGTGATCTTGCTGTTTCTGCAGAACTGGCGCGCCGCGGTGATTCCGGTGGTTGCCATTCCAGTGTCGCTGATCGGTACCTTTGCGGTGATGTCCGCACTGGGCGCCTCCTTGAACAACCTGACTCTGTTTGGCATGGTACTGTCGATCGGTATTGTGGTGGATGATGCTATCGTGGTGGTGGAAAACATCGAGCGCTACATTTCCGAAGGTATCAAACCGCGCGAAGCCGCCCACAAGACCATGTCTGAAGTGGGCGGTGCACTGTTGGCGATGAGTCTGGTGCTGGTGGCGGTGTTTATTCCGACCGCCTTTATCAGCGGAGTATCAGGCGCCTTTTTTGGTCAGTTTGCCATGACCATTGCTACCGCCACGCTGATTTCGCTGCTGGTGTCGCTGACGCTGTCGCCGGCGCTGGGCGCGCTGCTGCTCAAACCCCATGTACCCTATGAGCAGCTCAGCGGCTGGAAGCGCAAGCTGGGCTGGCCCGGGCATGTGTTCAACGACGGCTTTAACAAGTTGGCTGACGGCTATGGCACTCTGACCAAACGGCTGGTGCGCATGGTGGGTATCATGCTGCTGGTGTATGTGGGCCTGATTGCCTTTACCGGGTGGCAGTTCAACCAGGTGCCGACCGGCTTTATTCCCGAGCAGGATCAGGGCTACCTGATCAACGTGATTCAGTTGCCACCCGGCGCATCGCTGGAGCGTACCGATGCGGTGGTGCGTGAAGCATCGGACCTGTTGCGCAATATCGACGGGGTTGCCCATACGGTGCAGTTTGTCGGGCTCGATGGCGCCACCTTTACCAATGCTTCCAATGCGGCGGTGATCTTTACGCCGCTGGAGCCGTTTGAGGACCGTGCTGACAAGGGCCTGCATTCGAGCAAAATCCGTGATCAAGCCCAACAGGCGCTGAGCACTCTGCAGGAGGCGGTAGCATTTTCTATTATGCCGCCGGCGGTGCGCGGTATGGGTAATACCGGCGGCTGGAAGCTGTATCTGGAGGATCGCAGCGGTAGGGGCATCACCAGTCTGGAACAGGTGGCACAGCATATCATTGCCGAGGCCAATCAGCAGAGCGAGCTGGCGCGAGTCTATACCTTCTTTAACACCCGCACACCGCGCATTTTCGCCAATATCGATGAAACCCGAGCTGAAATGCTTAATGTCCCGGCGCAGAACGTAATCGATACCCTGGAGATTTATTTGGGCTCGCGTTATGTCAATGATTTCAA
Source organism: uncultured Neptunomonas sp. (assembly GCA_963974645.1). GTDB lineage: Bacteria > Pseudomonadota > Gammaproteobacteria > Pseudomonadales > Balneatricaceae > Motiliproteus. Next base: position 4,276 of record CAXBEA010000038.1, read on the forward strand.
CTTCCTGGGGCGCACCTACCGGGTAATCGCCCAGGCAGACGGCCCCTACCGTGATGAGCCTGCCGATATCAATAACCTGCGTGTGCGTTCTACTGACGGCGACATGGTGCCGCTGGGCTCGCTGGTGACGCTGGAGGACCGGACCGGGCCGGTGCGGCTGTCGCGTTACAATAACTACAGCGCGATTGATATTTCCGGCAGTGCCGCGCCGGGTTTCTCCAGTGGTGAAGCGATGCAGCGGATGCAAAATCTGCTCGACAACAACCTGCCCGAAGGGGTTGGTTATGAATGGACTGAAATGGCCCTGCAGGAAAAGCTGGCCAGCGGTTCGATACTGGTCAATTTCGGTCTGGCGGTGTTGTTTGTATTTTTGCTGCTGGCCGCATTGTATGAAAGCTGGCTGCTACCGCTGTCGGTGATTCTGATCGTGCCCATGTGCCTGCTGGCTGCGGTGTCCGGGCTGATGCTCAGGGATATCGATAACAACATTTTGGCGCAGGTGGGCTTTATCGTGTTGATTGCGCTGGCCTCGAAAAACGCCATTTTGATTGTCGAGTTTGCTCGTCAGGCAGAAGAGGAAGGACTCAACCGTCTGGATGCGGTGGTTAAGGCGGCGCGCCTGCGCCTGCGGCCAATCTTGATGACCTCGCTGGCCTTTGTGCTGGGCGTGTTACCGCTGGTGATCGCCTCCGGCGCTGGCGCCGAGATGCGCCAGGCATTGGGCACCGCGGTATTCTCCGGCATGATCGGTGTGACTCTGTTCAGCCTGCTCTTTACGCCTATTTTTTATGTGGCCTGCCGCTGGCTTGCCGGCCAGCGGAAAACAACACGAGAGAACGCCTCACAGGAAGGTTCGACATGAAGTATGTGATTCTGAGTTTCACCGCGTTATTGATGGCTGGTTGTGCCGCTGTAGGGCCGGATTATGCCGGTCCTGAACAACTGCTGGATGCGAAAAAGCAGAGCGGTTTTCAGTCGCTGGAAATGCAGTCTCTGGATGTACAGGCGCTGTATCCGCAGCAGCCGCCGGTTGATGCCTGGTGGGTGCAATTAAAGGACCCTACCCTGACTCGCCTGATCGAACAGGCGCTAGTGGCCAATACGGATCTGCGTATTGCCCTGGCGAACCTGACGGCAGCGCGAGCCGTGCTGCGCGAAACCACCATCGGCTTGCAACCTTCGGTTGATTTGACTGCTGGATCTGAGCGGTTACGAAGATCCTCCGTTGATCAGTTCCAGACTCAAGCCAGAACCATTAACTCGGCTTCACTGGGATTTGCCTGGGAGCTGGATGTGTTTGGCCGGGTGCGGCGCAGTATTGAGGCAGCACGCAGCAATATCGAGCGCAGTGAAGTGCTACATGAGGATGTTAAACGCATTGTTATTGCCGATGTGGCATCGGCCTATTTTGATCTGCGCGGCGCGCAGGAGCGGCGCAAGGTAGTGGAACGTAATATCAACAACCAGCGCGAAACAATGGAGCTGACCATTACCCTGACCCGCGAAGGCATGAGTTCGCAGCTTGATACGGCACGCGCACACGCCCAACATTCGGCCACACAGGCGCTGCTACCGACCATTATCAGTGACCAGAATGCGGCCTTGAACCGTCTGGCACGTCTTACCGGGCGTGTGCCTGGCCTGCTGGATATCTCCCTGCAGCGCCAGGGTGTGTTGCCCACGATGCCGGCATTTATTGCGGTGGGCGACCCTGCTTCATTGATTCGTCGGCGGCCCGATATCCGTGAGGCCGAGCGGGGGTTGGCCAGTTTGACAGCGCAGGTAGGCGTGGTCACGGCGGATCTGTTCCCCACCGTTAATTTTATCGCCAGTGTGGGGGTTGCAGCGAACAGCGGATCCAGCCTCAGCGATCACAGCGCCAGCAATTTTGCGGTAGCTCCGGGCATTGTCTGGAACCTGTTTAATCGCAGCGCTATTCGCGCCCGTATCGAACAGGCCAAGGCCAGTGCCGAAGCGCAGCTGGCCAGGTATGACGGGGTAGTTTTGCTGGCGCTGGAAGAGGTCAATAGTGCACTGATGCGTCATGCGCAGGAGCGTGAACGTAACCGGGTATTGCGTGAATACGTTGCCGCCAGCCTGGAAGCGGTGGAGCTGGTGAAGCTGCGCTATAATGCCGGTGCCGAATCCTTTCTCGATGTGCTGGATGCCGAACGCACCCTGCTGGAAGCGGAACGTGGGCTGACGGCTTCCAAGATTGATTTTGCCCAGGAGACCGTTAACCTGCACCGGGCACTGGGGGGCGTTTGAGTCGTGGCTAACGACAAGGGGGCGCTTAAGCCGTCCGAGGGGGCGGAACAGAAACTTTCATAACAGGCGGCAGATCAGAACTCATGCCGAACCCTCAGCGTTTTTCTGATCTGCCGTTGTTAGGTTGCTGGCTCTATTGCGCCCCTGTCGGGCGCGTTCTTTTTTGACGCATCAAAACCGAACCAAAAAATGCTCTCCACACGAAACCGCCCTGTGGGTACGTGCTTCGCGCTATGCCAGCCAATCTGAAACGGACAGATTCGGCATCCTTACCTCAACTGCCAGGCTCGGCTCCTGCCTCGCCTCTACGGGCTTAATTCAGGTTGCTGAGATCGGTTTAGAGGGGCGTTTGGTATTAACCTGAGACTGTTAAAGCTGGCTGAAAATTATGGGTAATCAGGTAATCCCATTGCCGTTATCCTTCCTGAAGTCAGCGATGGTTTTAACCTCTGGACTAAGGCGTTCGGTAAGCCACATGAGTTCGACGTTGCGGTGTGTTTCTTTTTCCAGCTGTCTCGACGACTGAATGCGATTGAGGTCGCCATCTGAGCCACAGCTGCTCAGGTTAGCAGCGTCTGAATCAGCAGCGCCATGGCGCTGGCAGAGCAGAGCAGCAAGATCGCCGGGCGCATAAAGCTGGGTTTGAGGTAATCTTTGGTTTTCATTCCCAGCCAGACTCCGATCAGGGTAGCGGGCAGAAAATAGAGAAAGTAGATCCAGCTTTGGAGGCTGACAAAACCACCCACGGCCATGCCTGCCAATGAAATCACACTGCCGATAACGAAAAATGCAGAAAGGTTGGCGCGGACAAAATTGGCCTGCTGGTGTTGGTAGAGCAGCGCCATCGGTGGCCCTCCGATGCCGGTGGCGGTACCGCCTAAACCGGAAAAGAATCCGGCGATGAGATGATTTTTAGTCGTGGGTTCAGCCTGGATATTTAACAGACTGATCACCACCGCCGCGAATACGGCCAAGGCGATAAACACCTTAATCCCCTCAATACCGGTGACTGACATCAGCCACACGGCCGCAAGTGTGCCGGGTATTCTGCCGAGAGTCGCTGTCGCGATCGGCCGCCACTGAATATCGGTTCTGTGTGACCAGGCGGAGATGAACAGTTGGACAAGGGCGATCATCACCACAGGTGCAGGAACCATCTGTGGATCTATCAGAATCAGAAAGGGCACCGCAATCAGCGCCAGTCCAAAACCAACGGCGGTTTGGACTGCGGCGGAGATCATGATAATCAAGCAGGCTAAGGTCAGCAGCATGGTTTTATTGTACAACCTGGGCGCGGAAAATGGTTGGGTGGTCGTGTCCACGCGCTATCAGGCTGTCGATATCTCCTTGTCGCTGAGGTTAAACAGATGGTAGTTCAGATGCCGTACTCTTCGAAGATCGCTTTCATCCCTGGTTTGTGGGCTAGCACTTCGTGACGCTCAAGGCCATTGAGTTCGTGAGGAAACACTAGCCAGTCATCGGATTTATGCAGGTAGTAATTGGGCTCCAGCTCGGTCTTGTTATTGGCCGGTTTGAACCAGGGGGTGGCAATGCGGATGTCACTGGGGGTGTTGAGGCGTGCTTTGGCCCGCAGCGTGTCGATCACCGCCTTGATGCTTAACCCGGTGTCAAAGACATCATCGACGATTAATAGTGAGTGGTGCGCATCGACATTGCGAATGATGTAATCGAGGCCATGTACCCGGACCTTGCGTCCTCGCTCACCGATACCGGTGTAGGAGGAGGTGCGGATAGAGATATGGTCGGTCTTTACCCCAAGATTATCGAGGATTTCTTGTACCGCGATACCTACGGGTGTGCCTCCGCGCCAGACACCGACGATAAAGTCGGGACGAAATTCGCTGTTAAATATTTCCAAACCTAACCGGAACGAATCTTCCAGCAGCCCCTGTGCTGAGAGATAGACTTTGTCGACCATGGTGCTGTCCTCTGGGCTGCTGAATCACAATAGAAGGGTGGCAGATGATTTGCCGCGGACAATAAGGGTTTCGAAGCTTGCTGGCAACAGCCGGATGGCTGAGCAGTCACGCTGCTTTTTAGTTAGCGGGTGGTTGTCATCGATCTGAGGTCGATCAGACCGCTGTCTGAAATTCGAATATCGGGTAGCAGGTTACTGACGTCGAGCCTGGCGCTGAAGTTGTAACTCAGACTGCCCTGTTGCTTTTGCAGCAGCCCTGACAGTAACTGTAAGCCCTGAAGCAGATCGGCGCTGGCTTGCAGGTTGATATCCCCCTCGCCATACGCAGGAATCTCGGGGAAGTTGTTGGCGACACCGGTAATGATCTCGTGTCCCTCGATCTCGATTGAATACACCAACCCCCGTAAGATGAGGGGGGTGCTGTTGGGATTGATAATACGCAGGCCTATATCGAATTTTGGCAGCATTCTGTTGGCGGGCACGAGTTTAAACGAGGTAACGCTAAGTTTTGGTTGCTCAAAATTCGAGCTCAGACTGGCGCAGCCGTTTAGCACTAGGGTTGCCATTATCAGCGAGATTGATAGCCACAATGCCCGTGAGTGGCCGAAGGCCGCTAGGCTAAAAAGTGAGTGGCGCATGCTAGGCTCCTGGTTGAATGCCGGTCAGAGAACGTATCTAAGCGTAAGGTTAAGGCGGCTAGTGTTGCAGCAGTTCACCGAGGGCGTCATTAAGAATTTTCAAACTAGTGAGAAATAAAAGGCCGTAGCAGATCAGATAGAACCAAGTGTCATTGATCCGCTTGTGCATCCAGATACCCGTAAAAACGCCAATCGGGGCGAAGATGACCAGCGCCAGGGAGGTCATCAAGTTATCGCTTTCAAACAGCCCAAGCAGGCTATAGGGCACCAGTTTGACAAAGTTGATGACGGCAAAAAATATCACTGTAGTACCGGCAAATAGGGTCTTATCTAATTGTTGTGGCAGCAGATAGATATTCATCGGCGGACCTCCCGCATGGACGCTAAAGCTGGTAAAGCCTGCCAGCGTTCCCCATAAACTCCCTTTGATCGGATCGGCGCTGGTCTTTTTAGGCGACCGCTTGCGGAGTTTGTTGATCCCAAAATTAAGTGTAAAGAGCAGGGCGATGACACCGATGATCAGCTTGATGTGGGTTTCGCTGAGGTATTGGAACGTCAGCGCACCAAGGCCTATGCCCAATATGGCCCCCGGCAGCAGTATTTTTAGATTGCGACTGTCATAACGGCCGCGAAAGCCCCACATACTGACCAGATCCATTACACAGAGGATCGGCAGTAAGATAGCCGCTGCCTGAAAAGGAGGGATTACCAGGGCCATGAGTGGCACCGCGATTAACCCAAGACCACCGCCCAGGCCACCCTTGGAGATGCCAACGATCAACACAGCGGGAATCGCAAATAGATAAAATAGTGGATCGGTAATCAACCTATGACTCCTGATGATCTATAGCCTGAGTAAGCATAACGGAGCGACTGAGGTCAAAGCTACAGGGAGGATTTGAAATAACTCGCCATGGTCGAGGTATTTCTTGGCAGCTAGCGCAGCTACTCACTGATTCTGTGCTTGAGATCAATCAACAAAGCGGGTTCTGTACTTGTGATAATTAGGGGTTGGGTTAGGCTAGAGGATACAGCAGACCTACACTCGCCAGCGGCCCCAGTCGTTAGATAGCGAGAGCGCATTAAGGACTGGGCTATGGACACCAAAGTTGCACTGTTTTTTCTCCTCGATAGCAGCAAGGCGGCTACGCCTCAGAACTACGGTATGCAACTGCCGGTAGAAAAGGTTGTGCCGCTCTACGACAGTCTCAATGCGACCAGTCGCTTTGCCAAAATAAATTTTCCTGACAGCACCGTTTACGGCTTTAGTTTTTTTAAGAAGCCTTTCCAAACCGAGATGCTGGTCGTGCTACGGGATCTAAATCATGGCGGCCGTAAGAAATTCGAAGCGCAATGCAGCGCACAGCTCGCTAAGCTGCTGGACGTGAATGAGCCCTTTCATTATGCCGATTATGTTCACCAAGCGCTCTGGCTTCCACGAGGACTGCAAAAGGAGGAGTTCCTGAGTAACCTGAGGATGGCGACGGGTGAATCTGAGCCCGCTCTTGAAGGGGTGACGCGCAAATATATCGGCGATAACTGGGTCATGAATTACCGCAGGGGCTATATCTTCGGTGGTAAGAGTGAAACCGAGTTTTGCCGCTCTTTGGCGCTGTATGGCTTGGGGCTGGCTTACCATAGGCAGCTGTCGTTGATGACAGATCGGCTCGCCCAGTCTGTTGAACTGGGCGGTGATCAGCTCAACGGGGCTAAGCTTGATGGCTACCGTTTTAGTTCCCATTTTCTGTTTGATAACCCCGTGAGACCCGCGCATACCGATGTGTTTGAGAGCTACCAGCATATTTCTAAGGGACTACATCTGGATCAGGTAGAAGCGCAATTTAGGAAAAAATTAGAGGATCTGGCCCAATTCGTGAGGATCAAACGTAGCCGAGATCAGATCGACGGGGGTTGGGTTGAAAGGTTCCGTGGCGAAAATCGACAGCCGACCGAGGATAAGCCTAAAAATACCCCCAAGACGATAGAATCTAAATCAGGCAGTTCAGGTTTGCTTTGGGTTCTGTTGCTGGTAGCTGGGCTGGTTGCCGCCGCAGGCTATCTAGGTCTCGCCGAGCAGCCGCTGGGATTGCTGCGGAGCCTGTTGGAATCCCCTTGAATCGTTTGTGTTTTGGCTGGTGTTTTGCTGGTGTAGTTGGCGCAGCTAACGCGATAAAAATGCCTCGTTAATCCTGTCACTTATACCTTTGTTATGATGTTTATCAGTTAGATAGGGTTGGCGGCCGATCGCCGATCGTAACATTCAGGGTGAGCGGTTGGTTGTTACGCAGTAGTCCCATCACGATCACCGTGCCCGGTTTAGCCGCCGCAATCTGATTCATTGCACCATGCCCATTTTGAATCACCTTGCCATCGATTTTAACCAGGATATCACCGGGCTGTAGACCTGCCAGGTGAGCCGGACTGCTGCGGAAAATGCCCGCGATTATCAGCCCCTTGTCATCCTTGATGCCGAAGGACTCGGCCAGGGCAGGGGTCATCACCTGGATTTCAATACCCAGCCAGCCTCGAACGATGCGGCCATTTTCTATAATTCCCTTCAAAATACTGCTGACCAGATCGGATGGAATCGCAAAGCCGATCCCCTGCGAGCCGCCTGAACGGGAGAAAATAGCAGTATTGATGCCGATCATATGACCTTCGGCGTTGATCAGTGCGCCGCCCGAATTTCCGGGATTGATGGCGGCATCGGTCTGGATGAAGTTTTCGTAGGTATTGATCCCTAGCTGGTTGCGACCGGTGGCGCTGATGATGCCCATGGTGACTGTCTGGCCGACCCCATAGGGGTTGCCTATCGCCAGCACCACATCGCCGACGCGGATCGACTCTGATGAGACTAAGTTGATTACCGCTAGATTACCCAGATCTACCTTCAGTATCGCGAGGTCGGTTTCTGGATCGGTGCCGATAATTCGGGCTTCCGCTTCGCGGCCATCGCGCAACGCGACCAGAATGCTATCGGCTTTGGCGACTACATGGTTATTGGTGACGATATACCCCTGGGGGCTGATGATAACGCCGGAGCCGAGACTGGAGAGGTACTTCTCCCGTCCCGAACCTTGTTTGCTGTCGTAAAATTCGCGAGTGCCGGGATCTTCAGGTTGGGTATTTGTGCGGTCTTCGATGCGGGTGCGGGTGTAGATGTTGACCACGGCGGATGCCGCTTTGGTGACCGCATCGGCGTAAGACACAGGTCCTGAGCCCAGCGTGGGGGTTGTGGCGGCTGAAGGAGCGACCTGATGGATCTCTACCGGCGCAAGACTGGGGCTGATACCCTGGGGGAAAAAGGTTAGCATCATGAAGGCGACGAGGACGCCTGCAACAATCGGCCACAATAGGATAGAGGTCAGTTTGCTCATGGTAATCTCAACTTTCGGTCAGCAGCCATTATACGGATAGCATCATTTGATTGGTAATTGAATTCGAGGGCATGGTGGGGCTATGGTGGATATAGAGAGCACGGTGGATATGGAAGGCATGAGCGCGGCAGTCAGTCTAAAACAGCTCGTTGAAACGCTGCAGCAGTGGTTAACACCGGAGCAGATCAGCGACTACTGCCCTAACGGCTTGCAGGTAGAGGGACGTGCCGAGGTCCGGCGGATAGTGACGGGAGTGACGGCTAGCCAGGCGCTGCTCGATGCTGCGGTGTTGGCGAAGGCAGATGCGATACTGGTGCATCATGGTTATTTTTGGCGAGGCGAAGACCCCTGTATCCGAGGAATGAAAAAACGCCGCCTGCAGACCCTGCTGAGTAACGATATTAGTCTGATCGTCTACCATCTGCCGCTGGATATCCATCCTCAGATGGGTAACAACGTCCAGCTGGCTAAACAGTTGGGCTTGCACATTGAAGGCGGGTTAGAGCTTAACAGTCGTAATCCGATAGGGCTTTGGGGACGACTGGAAACACCGTTGTCTGCAGCTGAATTGTCAGCATTGATCGGCAGAGTGCTGGGGCGTCAGCCGCTGCATATTGAAGGTCACAGTGAGCGAATTGAAACCCTGGGCTGGTGTACAGGAGGTGCTCAAAGTTATATCGAACATGCGATTGAGCGCGGACTTGATGCTTTTATTAGCGGAGAGATTTCAGAGCAGACAGTCTATTCCGCCCGTGAAAGTGGGGTGCACTACTACGCGGCGGGCCATCATGCTACCGAACGTTTCGGCGTACAAGCACTCGGTGAACGCTTGGCTGCTGAATTGAATATTGAACACTGTTATATCGAACTGGATAACCCAGTCTGAACAAGGTAGCCGTATTGAAAGCGGAGAGGTCTGGGGGTTACAAAGGTTTGTTGTGAATTTCCGCCTAGCTATGGATAAAACAATAGCTAGGCGGTTTGGCGCTTATTTACGTGATGGCGCGTGGTCAGCGCTCAAAGAGGGATCGTGTAACGGCTCGTCTTTTTTCAACCCATACTCTTCAGATAGAGTGCCTCCTGCTTTTGCATCTTTCTTAGGTGCATAGTCACGAGGGGCTTCGGCTGAGTTATCGTCGTTATCCTCCACTTCCTCAGTCACCGGTTCTGCAGGACGTTCGAGGCTAATCAGCAGTTGCTCTTCGCTGCATAGCTGGCTCGCGCTGTTGGACAGGTGCTGATGTACATCACGGTAGCTATTGGTCAGGTTGTTGACCAGATCTGCTGTTTTAGAAAAGTGGCTGCTGACGTCAATTTTGTAGTCTTCAAACTCGCGTCTGACATCGTTGAGCTCTTCGATAAGTGCTTCTTTGCTGCGTGCAGAGCTGCTTCCACGCGCAACTAGCAAGCCAACAACGATACCGAAAATCAGTGCGACAGCTCCTACGAGCCAAATGGACTGGATGGCTGAATCCACAGAGGTAACTCCCTAAAAATGGTTAACTTTCGACCCTGAAGATACTGCAATTTTTGCATGAAGACAAAGGCATTGGTTGAATAACTGATCGGATCAAGGGTTTGCGCATCCGCTGACGGCGTTGCTATAGTCGCCGCTTTATTTATTTAGGTGGGTCTGGTGAAGCAACTAATTCTTGGCGGTGCGCGTTCGGGTAAGAGTCGGCTGGCCGAACGGCTTGCGCTTCAGTCTGGGCTAGAGGTCACCTACGTTGCCACCGCGACCGCTGGTGATCCAGAGATGTCGGCGCGGATTCAGTTGCACCAACAACGCAGGCCTTCACATTGGCGGCTGGTTGAAGAGCCCATCGCCTTGGCTCAGGTGCTGCAACAGCATGCAGGTGAGTTGCAGTTGCTGCTGGTTGATTGCCTAACCCTTTGGCTCAGCAATCTGATCTGCTTAGAACAGCCCGGCCGGCTCCGTCAGGAGTTGGATGCGTTGCTGGAGCTTCTTCCCCGCTTGCCAGGGCAGATTATTCTGGTCTCCAATGAGGTCGGCATGGGTATCGTCCCTATGGGTGAACTCAGTCGGCTGTTTCAAGATGAGATGGGGCTGCTGCAGCAGCGGGTCGCCTCCGACTGTGACCGGGTGATTGTTACTTTGGCTGGGCTGCCTCTGGTATTAAAGCCCGCCGGAACCCTGTTGAATACCGATAGTGCAGACTGAGGATAACTAACTTGGCTTTAAAACTCGATTGGATTACCGATGCGGTTCGTCCCCTTGATCTCGCCCTACGAGACCAAGCTCTGGCCTATCAGGATCAGCTGACCAAGCCCCGAGGGTCGTTGGGGCTATTAGAGCGTATAGGGGTACAGTTTTCTGCCATGCAGGGACAACTCAAGCCCCAGCTGGATAATATTTATATCACGGTGTTTGCTGCTGATCACGGTGTTGCCGAGGAGGGGGTGTCAGCATTCCCGCAGGCGGTAACGGCGGAGATGGTACGCAACTTTTCCCGAGGAGGGGCTGCGATCTGTGTCTTGGCACGGCAGATTAACGCCAGTTTTGAGGTGGTGACTCTGGGCACGGTGGTTGAGCTGGAACCCTTGCCCTATGTTCTTGATATGACTATCGCGGCTTCTACCGCTAATTTTTGTCTGGATGCGGCGATGACCCCCGAGCAATTGCTGCAAGCCTTGGCTGTCGGCGCTGAGGCCTCAGAGCGAGCGCAGCAACAGCGTGCCGAGCTGTTTATCGGTGGCGAAATGGGTATCGCCAATACAACCTCGGCGACGGCTATTGCTGCTGCGATGCTGCGGCTGCCGGTTACCGATCTGGTCGGGGCGGGTACCGGCATCGATCCAACCCTGCTGGCGCATAAGGCGGCCGTGATCGAGCGCGCATTGATGAAGCATCAACAAGCGCTGGCAGATCCTGTAGAACTGCTGCGCTGTTTGGGTGGGTTTGAGATTGCCGCTTTAGTAGGCGCCTATATCCGCTGCGCCCAACTTGGTGTGCCAGTGCTTGTGGACGGTTTTATCACCACCGCGGCGGCGCTGATCGCTTGCCGGATCAACAACGGGGTGCGTGATTGGTTACTGTTTTCACATAACTCGGCAGAGCCCGGACACAGGGCGATGCAGCGGGTATTAGATGCTGAAACCGTCTTGGATCTGGGGATGCGGTTGGGTGAAGGGAGTGGCGCCGCCGTTGCTGTGCCGCTGTTTCGTGCCGCCTGTGCCTTGCAAGCGCAGATGGCAACGTTTACCGAAGCGGCCGTATCGGATCAGACGTGACCAGTGCGTGGAAGCTAGAGATAAGGCTGCTTGTAAGTGGTTGCTTATAAAAGCTTGAGACTGGGCATGAAGACCGAATAGTGAAAACTGAAAGGAAAGCTGAATAGTGCCTAAGCGTCTCGTCATCGATCTACTCCGTCACGGTGCCTGCAGTGACGGTAAAATCTATCGCGGGCGTACCGACTCAGCACTATCAGCATTGGGCTGGGCGCAGATGCAGGCACAGATCCAACAGCAGGTCTCGGCCGGTAATGAGCCCTCGTGGCAAGCGATCTATAGCTCAACCTTGCAGCGCTGCCAACTGCCGGCGCAGCAATTGGCTGAGCGTCTGGAGTTGCCGTTGCGATTGGATCCACGGCTTCGTGAGATCGATTTTGGCGATTGGGATGGGCAGTTGCAGCAGCAAGTCTGGCAGCAGTATCCGGCCCAAGTCTTGGCCTTCTGGCAGAACCCAGAAACGGCGCCACCGCCTGCGGGTGAATCGATCCAGGATTTTCAACGGAGGGTCGTTGAACTGCTGCAGCAGTGGCTGCTGGATGGGTCTTCGCAGGTAGAACAAGCAAGGCAGGTAGGCGAACTCATGCCCGCTGATACCCCCGCGGTGGTTGATGCAGGCGAAGAGATCCCCTGCGCGCGGTTACTCTGCGTGACCCATGCCGGGGTGATCCGGGCACTGTTGTGTCAATTGCTGGGTTTATCGACGGTAGCGGCACAGCGGATGAGCATCGACTACGGTTCGTTAACGCGCATAGAGCTCTACCCGGATGATCGAGATGTCGCGTCGATTGAAAAGCTCAACTCTCAGGTCGTCTTCGTTAACCGTGTTTGCTAATCCTCTGAGCGAGCGACATCGTTATCAGAAACCGACGTTATAAGCATTATCAGCCATGAACACTATCTGCCCTGAAATTTGCAAACTATGACAACTAAGCGCTCTTCGTTAGCAGTCTTGAGCCAGTCGCTGCTGATTGCCTTGCAGTTTTTGACTCGAATTCCGATGCCTGCGATGGGTCGAGTCGATAATGCCCTGGTCGGCCGCTCGTTGCTCTGGTATCCGCTGGTAGGGGCCTTGATCGGTGGTCTGTTGTGGCTGCTGCAGGTTTTTTTGCAATGGTTGTTTCCTGACCTATGGTCGCTACAGGCGGCGCTCATACTGAGCTTTTGGTGTCTGTTAACCGGTGGTCTGCACCTGGATGGCCTGGCTGACAGCGCCGATGCCTGGGCTGGTGGTTTGGGTGATCGAGAGCGCACCCTGGCGCTAATGAAGGACCCGACCTGCGGTCCAGCTGCAGTGATGATAGTCATACTGTTGTTGCTGATTAAGTTCAGCGCCTTAGCAGCCCTGGTTGCCAGGGCACCGGAATTGCTGCTGCTGGCACCTGCGGTGGCGCGGGGGTTACTGTTGCTGCTGTTTTTGAGCACCGACTATGTCCGCAGCGGCGGACTTGGAGAGGCGCTGGTTCAGCACTTTCCACGGACGTCTGCTCGTTATCTGCTGCTGATTTTGGGGTTGGTATTGCTGATCTTCGGCGGTAGTACCGGCGTTGCTGTGTTGGGGTGCAGTTTGTTGTTGTTTGTCGGCCTGCGTCAATTGATGCTGCGGCGTATCGGCGGCACGACGGGGGATACTGCAGGGGCACTGGTTGAGCTGAGTGAGGCGGCGGTGTTGCTGGCGCTGTTGATCTAAGGCTGTATCACTCAATAGACTGGCCTGAATAAACAGGGCCGAACTTGGTCCTGGTGCTGAAATCGTTTATATTTACGCAGGCTAAAATTATCGTTTTCACAGTAGCTGTTTTACCTTGCTCGCTTTTAAAATCGCAGTTTTTAAAGCATCCGTTTTGTAACAGTCCGTTTGTAAGTTGTTGCGTAATGCCCTATCAGCAAAATATTCTCGATCAGTCCCAGCTCCAGCAAGCCTCCAAATCGTTAACCGTAGACCAGCTTGAAACTGCCTGTGCCTGGGTTCAAGAGCTGATTAATGAGCGCGGTCAACGTGTTCAACAGCAGCTTGGAGAGCGGCATCAGAAAGAGATGCGCGCCCAGATGGCTAAGGCCGGAATCAGCTGGGAAGAGTTCCAGAAAGCGCTGAAATAGCGCTTGGCTGAAAACCTTAGTACTAGAAAACCTTAGTACCAGAAAACCCTAGTGCCAGAATACCTTAGAATCAGAAAACCTTAGAATCAGAAAACCTTAGTATCCGAATACCTGCTTAAGCAGATCGGTGGATCGCGCCAGCGGATTTGCTCGGATCTTCTTCTCCTCTTCGGCCAGCATCAGGAACAGTCCCTCCAGCGCCTGGGTGGTGACGTGGTTTTCCAAATCCAGCCCCATATCACCCACCAGCGGGTATTGGCTGGCTTGTTGAACCAGCGCTTTGTAGTAACGTGTCACACCGACCTGCTCCATAGTTTCGGTAATGATGGGTTTGAATACGGTTTCTAGCTGACTGGAAGTGTGCTGCTGGAAGTAGCGGGTAGCGGCATCATCGGCACCCTGATAAATCTCACGCGCATCTTCGATACTCATCTTATTGAGTGTAGAGAGAAAATACTCGGTTGCTTGGGGAGCCGCCTTCTCTGCGGCGCGGTTCATGCTTAATTCAAAATCGTCGACCAGGGTGCCCATGCCCATCTTGCGTAGCAACGAGGAACCCTTATTAACGGCGTCTGGAAGGGGGATCTTGATCGCGGGATTAGCAAAGTAACCGTCGGTTTTGGAGACCCCCTCAACGGCGCGTTGGGTACCTACTTCCAAGGCTTGTTTAAGGCCTCGTATCAGGGTATCGCTGTCTAATCCGGCGTTGTTGCTGGTACTACCTGTGCTGGGTTCGGTGCTTTTCAATAGCTCTGGAGTACTCTCCTCAATCTTCTTTATCAGGTCTCCCCAGCCCGCTTGTGCTAGCGCTGGTGGCAGAATAAAGCTTAAGGTTAATGCTATGCCCGCGATGCGAACGCTCCGCTTATTCATACAGTGTGGCTCCTAAAAATGAACAGATCCTAGTTAAGCAAGCATAGTCTTATTGGTCAGCTTCGCCCGGTTTGTGGATGCTGATACTGAGTGTTTTAGCATCGCCTACGTACCATTTTTGGACGTAGATCGATCCGATCACCGGCGCGCGCCCCTCTTCGACGATCTCTTTGAAACGGACGCTGTGTTTGACCTCTTTTTCGAGTTCAAACTCGACTCTGATGGGCATCGTGGGTTCCTTTTGTAGTTAAGTTTTACTCGTCGAGGTTAACCATCATCGTGGATTTAAAGTCTGTGCTAACCGCGTAGTTTACGGGCAAGTTCCAGTATTAGCTGGTCGTCAAATGGACGCGGTTTAAGGATATTTTTCAGGGGCACGGCAATAATTTCGTTTCGCTGCACGGAGAGCATGACATCAGAGATCTCTGCCTGGAGGTGACTGATCGCCATCGCGCCGAGGCAGGAGGCGAGCATCCGGTCGTGACCGGTGGGGGCGCCACCGCGTTGGGTATGCCCGAGAATACAGACGCGGGGAGCATAGCCACATTCCTCCAATTTATATGCGAGTCGCTGGGTTCGCCCGGGGTCACCCTCGGCAATTACGATGATACTGCTCAGGCGGCCGTTTAGGCGGCTTTGATCCAGGCTGTCACAGATCGAATCAAACTCAATGGGGCTGTTGGGGATCAGCACCAGTTCGGCACCGCCAGCGATACCGGCTTGGGCCGCGATAAACCCAGAGTTGCGACCCATTACCTCGACCAGAAATAGGCGATCGTGGGAGTTTGCGGTATCGCGAATCCGGTCGATCGCATCCAGTGCGGTATTGACGGCGGTATCGAAGCCGATGGTATCTTCGGTGCCGTTGATATCGTTATCGATGGTGCCAGGGATGCCGATCACAGGGAACCCGGTTTCTTGCTGGAACAGATGTGCGCCGGTGAAGGAACCATCTCCACCGATCACCACCAATGCTTCAATGGCCATCTCACGGAGGGTTTCGGCGGCCTTTTTACGTACCGCCGGATAGTGGAACTCGGCGCAGCGATCACTCTTGAGGCAGGTGCCGCCGCGGTGGAGGATGTTAGCT
The DNA here is from genome assembly GCA_963974645.1 of uncultured Neptunomonas sp. GTDB lineage: Bacteria > Pseudomonadota > Gammaproteobacteria > Pseudomonadales > Balneatricaceae > Motiliproteus. Next base: position 19,810 of record CAXBEA010000038.1, read on the forward strand.
ACCGACGTTGACCTCAGCGGTCTAATATCGCCATCAATCAGTCCGCTGTAGCCGCGATAAACGCCGAAAACCTCGATCCCCTCTTCGCTTCCGGCTCTGACAAGGGCGCGGATCGCCGCATTCATTCCCGGTGCATCACCACCGCTGGTCAACACCGCGATCCGCGACAGATTTTTCTCTGAACCAAGTTGGGGAAAGCGATACATAACTACACTCCCAAAAAAATGCTAAACGCCAGCCGAGACTCAGGCTTAGCCGGTTTCTGGCTACCATACGACGATTTGTAGCTGATTACAGCAGTTTGGGGTGGGTTTTGTCGCTGCTTGGATGAGCTCGCAACGAGCTATATTACACTCTTAGGGGCTTTTCGGCCTGAACGGGAGGGGGCTTTAGGTGACGAGATCGATCTGTTGCAACGCTCCCGCCGCACTATCCCGACAATGCGACCAGAGGCCTTTGTCGGACTGAAGTCCAACCCAGTGTAGATCGGCGCACCCCGTTCCCGACGAGCTTGCCGCACTCCCACCCTATCCCTGTAGGTCGGAATTTATTCCGACGGGGGCTGTAGGGTATACCTTGATTTGTCGGGTTAAAACCCGACCTACAGGAGGTGGGGAGTGTCTTAACTGCAGGCGCAATTTCAGCCCAACCCACAAATAGACTGCAGCATCCTGGCTGAGTTTGCTGGGTAATTAGGACTCTTTTTAAACAACCACCAGGTCCCGCTGTTCATCCATCCCCATCGACAGGATGTAGGGATCGTCCTGCTGGGCGCGGATAAAGTCCTGTTTCGAGCTCCAGCCCTGCCAGCGGATGTCGATCAGTGCTTGGGCCACCGCACCGCCGAGGCTGGTGCCCGGGCCGAGTATCACCAGCTTGTCAGGGGCATACTCGCGTACCGCGACCTGCAGAGCACGGCTGAAATCATAGGGTTCGGTGACTTGGTGGCCGAGGGTGTAGTCGTACAACGCCTTGGGGTTGGTGGCGTGCGGCCGCCATTGGCTGCCGCGACCGTCGATCAGCGGTAGTTGCGGTTGCTGAAATAGCTCGGCGGGCAGTTGGCTGCGCCCCTGTGCGGCGATGGGGTGCTGCAAAGGGGTGTGGAAGGCCGCGTGATTGAACAGCCGCATCGGGAAACGCTCCTGTTCGGGGGGCAGGCGCTGCTCCAGCGCCTTAAGTGCGGCTTCGTTACCGCCAAAAACCAGCATCCCGCCCAGTTCGATGGAGATGTACAGCTCGGCACCTGGCTGTGCATTGATCGCTGCCAGCAGCTGCTGCAGCTGTTGGCGGCGGCCGGGAATCGGCTGCCAGTTTTCGTCCACCAGTGGGTAGATCAGCTGGCCCCCGAGCAGCGATTGCTGCATTAGGGTGCCCATGCTGTTGATCACCCTTAGGGCGTTGGCCGGGTTCAGCGCCCCGGCGCAGCCCAGAGCGATATACCAGCCCATCGAGTTGCCGGTCAGGGCGCAGACCTGATAGCGATCAGGATTGATACTCAGGTAGTCGGCGTAGGCGCAGCTCCAGATCAGCGCCGAGGCGTTATCGCCACGGCTGTACTCGCGCAGTTGATAGCGTTCGGCGCCATCGAGGGTACTGATCGGGGTCTGGCCCTGCGCGATGCGGTAGCTGTCAACGGCGTCGATCAGTGACTTTTTATCTGCATGATGGCGTTTGAAGTAGCCCAGCTCCTGGGTGCTGTAGGTGCCGCGGCCGGGGCAGATCACCAGCGCTTTGAGTTTATTGGTAGACATCAGAGTGTTTCCCTAGCGCTGCTGAGGGGCGGCTGGCCATCCCTGAGTGCCAGCGCGCTGGCGACGATCTCGGCACAGCTGGGCAGGGTAATAGTGGCGGTGCGTCCGAGGGGGATAAAGCTGTCTTGCGCAGTGACCCGTTTGAATCTTGGGGGGGAGGGCAGCTGCTCGCTGACCAGGCTCACCAGTCCTTCACCGATCGAGCCGGTGCGGCGGCACTCATCGACGATCAGCAGCTGTTCGCAGGCGCGCACCTGCTCCAGAATCGCCGCTTCGTTGAGCGGCGCCAGCCAGCGCAGGTCGATAACCCGCAGCTGGATGCCGTGCTCGTCAAGCAGTATCTTGGCCGCCTGGAGGCTGAGGTAGTAGCCGTTGCCGTAGCTGAGGATGCACAGCTGGGTGCCCGTGCCGTGCTGTCCCAGCTGCCCCAGGGCAATCGGCTGTGCCTGTTGCGGGGGTCGATACAGATCGGTCCAGAGGCCATCGCCTTCGCAGTGCAGGTCGCGGGTCATATACAGGGCGATCGGTTCGATAAAGATCACCAGCCGCTGCTCTTCGCGTGCCAGACGCACGCACTCGCGCATCATCTCTACCGCATCGGCGCCGCTACTGGGGCAGGCGAGTACCAGCCCGGGGATATCACGGAAAATATTGAGGCTGTTGTCGTTGTGGAAGTGGCCACCAAACCCCTTCTGGTAGCCGAGCCCTGCGATGCGGATCACCATCGGGTTGGTGTACTGGCCGTTGGAGAAGAAGCTCAGGGTCGCTGCCTCGCCACGAATCTGGTCCTCGGCGTTGTGGACGTAGGCCAGAAACTGGATCTCGGGGATCGGAATAAAGCCGTTGTGGGCCGCACCGATCGCCAGTCCGAGAATGCTCTGTTCATCGAGCAGGGTGTTGATCACCCGGTGCGGGCCGAATTTTTCCGAGAGTTTACCGGTGACGTTGTAGACCCCGCCCTTGGGGCCGATATCTTCGCCCATCATCAGGATCTCGTCGTGCGCAAGCATCAGGTCGGCCAGCGCCCAGTTGAGTAGCCGGGCGAAGTGCTGCGGCTGCTGGATAAACAGCGCTTCGCGAGCGAATAGCGCATGGCGCTGAGCCTCTGTTATCGGCGGCGGGGCAGGGATGGATCGTTTGGCCGGGACCAAGCTTGCCATCACCGCGGCGGCTGAATCGAGTTTGGGACGCTGGATCGCCAGTTCGGCGACCCGGTTGACCCGCTCCTCGGTATCGCGATACAGATCGATAATCTGGTCCGGGCGCAGAACCCCAAGATCGATCAGTAGTCGGGCGGTGTGCAGGAGCGGATCGCGGGCCTCGGCGGTTTCGATCTGCTCGCGCGAACGGTACGCGATCTCGGCATCGGAACCGGCATGCCCCAGCAGACGCACGCAGCCCATATGCAGAAACACCGGTTGCCGGTAGCTGCGCGCCAGGCGTTCGGCGGCAACGGCGGCACGGTGGCTGTCGAGCAGATTAAGGCCGTCACAGTAAATATAATGCAGCCCCGGGCGCTGGCTGAAGTTGGCGTGGATCCAGCCGTTGGGGGTGGCGGTGGAGATGCCGATGCCGTTGTCCTCGCAGATAAACACCAGCGGCAGCGGGACCTTCTGGTACGCGGTCCAGGCGGCGCAGTTGATCGCGCCCTGGGCGGTGCTGTGGTTGGCCGAGGCATCGCCGAAGCTGCACAGCACCACCGCATCCTGCGGCATCGGGCTCTCCAGCCCGGTGCGTTTGGCCAGCGGAATAGAGTAGGCGGCGCCAACCGCCTTGGGCAGATGCGAGGCGATGGTGCTGGTCTGCGGCGGGATAAACAGCGCCTTGCTGCCCAGCACCTTGTGCCTCCCGCCCGAGATCGGATCGTCGCTGGAGGCGCTGAAACTCAGCAGCAGGTCCCACAACGGGGTCTCGCCCAGCGTCTGCCGCGCCCGCTGGATCAGAAAGGCGGCATCGCGGTAGTGCAGGAAGGCCATGTCGGTGCTGCGAAACGCGGCTGCGATCGCCGCATTGCCTTCGTGACCGGCGCTGCCGATGGTGTAGAAAGACTCCTTGCGCGCCTGCAACCGGCGCGAACACAGATCCAGGTGGCGGCTCTGCAGTTGGGTTTCAAACAGCTGCACCAACCTCTCGAGGGTTAATCCGGACTCTGCTAGGGAAACCTGGGAATCGGGCCGCGGCAGTCGCCCCTCTGCGACCCGGGTCAGGAAGTTCTGTTCGACGATCTCGGCACGGCTCTGCATGGTCAAATCTCGGTAATAACGTGATGGAATAAAACAGTAGCAGAACGCCTGGATGCCGGTCTGGGTGCGGTCCAGGATCAGCGCATGCTGGCCGGATCAGCGCCCGAGTTGGGTTCGGTCAGGCCGAAGCAGCCGACCCCTTCGCCGCTGGCCAGTTTGGCCAGATACTTGAGCCGTTGTTAGCTGTTGTCTGGAGGCTGTTGGCGTTCATAAGCGGTCCGGTATGGGAGGCTACAAAATCAGGACAATCTGGATGAAGATAAGAATAGGTGTTTTATTGCTAAAGGAATAATTTTCTTTAGCTCTATCTGGTATAGGTTTTATCTATATATTTGTACCTATGGGTTTGTTGGAGTCAGTTATGGATTTCAGGGCTCTGCGTTATTTGTTGCGTTTGGCAAAGAACGACGCCGACCGAGAGTGGAACAGAAACTTTTATCACCCGCTGCCGATCAGAACGCATGCCGAACCCTCGGTGTTTTTCTGATCTGCCGTTGTTAGGCTGGTGGTTCTATTGCGTCCCCGCCTTGCCCGGGCTTAGTTCAGGTTTCTGGCATCGGTTTAGAGGGGCGTTTGCTGTTAACCTGAGGCTTTTAACGCTGGCTGAAGATTATGGATAATCAGATAGAGGTTTGGTTGATCAGCCAAGGCTTAAACCGGCACACCAGTCCGATCAAGCCGGCCAGTACGATAAAGGTGTAAGCCATTGCCTGAGGCGGGCTTGTGCTGAAAGCGCTGACCACAGCGATCGCGATACCGGCGACGCACATCTCAATCGCGCCTAGTAAAGCCGCCGCCGTGCCCCTGCTGGTCGCGGCTTGCTCCATAATCAGACCTGGGGTCACCGCAAACAGAGGGCCGAAACCGAGGCTAAAAACCAGCATGCCGATCAGGATCTGATTGGCGCTGAAGGCGTCGCTCAATAACACCAGGGCGGTGCCGAGCATTCCTAATAGGCAAAAGGTCACTCCCGCTTTGATCAGTGTCGATTGCGCGAATCTATTTACCAGGGTCGGTACGGCCGCGCTGGCCAGCATATAAGCCAGTACCATTAGCGCTTGGTAGTACCCCACCTGCGTGACACTAAAATCAAACTGCTGCTGAAAGATAAAGGGAGCCGAGGTGATATAGACCAGAATACCGGCCAGCGGCAGCGACATCAGCAGCGCCAGTCCAAGGAAAGCTTTGTTTTTGAGCAGGGCGGCGTAATTGACGATGATCTTTTTGCCTTGCAGTGCCTCTTTGTCGACGGTGCCGGTCTCCGGCAGGAACCAAAAGCTCAAGCCGAAGGCGATCAGCGCGGTGATCGCAATGATATAGAAATTCCAATACCAACCCGCCAGCTCGTGGATATGACCACCGGCAATGGGAGCCAGTGCCGGTGCTACAGCCCAGACCATGCCATACAGGGCAAAGGCTTTTGGGCGCTCTTTAAGGCTATAGATATCGCCGATAATGGCTAGCAGCAATACCGCTTCGACCGAAGCGGCAGCGCCCTGCAAAGCGCGCGCTACGATCAGTTGCTCGATAGTTTGCGCCATCCCGCAAAGCAGGCTGAACAGCGCGAACAGTGCCACGCCCCATAGCATCACCGGACGACGGCCATAGCGATCGGCCATAGGTCCGTGCAGCAGCTGTGCCAGGCCAAAAAACAGCGCGTTAATGCCCATCGTAATCTGTACCCAACTGGCCGAAGTGCCAAGAATCTCAGGCAGCACCGCCAAGCTGGGCGCGTACATATCGGTCGACATCACCGCAGCCATCGAGGCCAGAATCAGGGTGCCAAGGATCAGGGGGCGATTGAGCTGAGGTGCGGCTAGGGTAGTGCTCATACGTTAAGGTTGGCTGTGGGATATGAGTTTAGGGAGAGCGGTTCGCTTTCGAGAATGAATTCTTATATCAGGCAGGTATGTTTATCAGTCGAATTTTTGAATTAGTACCCTACACAGAGCCGTCTAGAGGTTCAATCACTTCTCTACTCGCTTAGGCTGCCCTTTGGTTATGTATGAGGGTCAATCGGGCTTCGTCTGCTGGGTTGTGTGGCTATACGGACATCGATGTTCTGCGGCCAAGGCAGTCTCTAGTTGATTCAAATAGCGTCAATTAATTTGTATCCAATCCGCTATGCCCCCTTTCGATCATGGACTTGATCTATTGAGCACCGAGTCATTTCGCTTGGATGCTGACTGAGCAATTTCTTTACGTTCTTCATATCGTTTTCTAGTGACACTATGGAAATGGCCAAACAGGGAAACACCTGAGCGGTTAAAGGAGAGGTGGGTTTTTAGTTAGATCTCTAAGTGTTTTTCTTGTAATTAGGCTGGCGCATCCGATGAGCAGTAACTTCGATATCGTCTATCTGGACGGTGGCGATGACCGGTTCGGGCCCAACTACGGCGGAGCCAATGTCTATACCAATACCCGTAAGGACTACAGCAAGCAGTGCCCCAACATGGGAGCGCTGTTGCAAAATCTGATCTTCTCGCTGGATATGGAAAACCGAGTGATGGCCGCTATTCTGGATGACGGAAAGAAACCTGAAGTGGCGGCTAACGAATGGTTGAAGGCCAACCCCAAGGCGCTGGATTCCTGGCTTGAAAGTGTCACCACTGTTGATGGCAAACCCGGGTTACCCGCTGTGCGCAAGTACCTCAACTTCTAGTATTTCTCAGCACCTAGGATTAAAGCTCTGGGCGGACTCGTCTAGTGTGAGTCCCGCCAAGGTATCGATGTCGGAGCTGTCGGTACCTTATCTTGTTAAAGCCTGTTAACCCGAGACACCTGTAATGAACGGGCTGGGTGTTGTTCCTGGCTTGATTTCTACCATTATTTTTTCCATTGCGGCGCCGATCCGCCATCCTGCTAATCTCAACTACGTCCCAGCAAGGGCCACCCCATGCGATGGACATGGGCTGAGAGACAACATTAGTCTGTTATGCTCACCAGCAGACACTGGTGGGAGGTAGTCTCACTTTTACAAGAGCGAACCAACGCAGCCTATAAAGGGCGTCAGTTTTTAAGCTAGGATATATTATGAAAAACTATTTGATTGTTCTATCGGCCCTTGTCTTCTCCTTGGTACTGGTCGGCTGCAGCAGTGATACGCGTAATTTACCCCTCCAAGAGGCCGATTACTCCTACGAGTTGGATACGTGGCAGGAAAACTCTGAGGTTTATGAATTTACTCCTAAAGCTAGCACTGATCGTGCTTGCATCATGCTCATGCTAGATTCTGGCGCAGATATGGGATTGTCGTGCTTCCCTAAAGGAGCCCAGGGAAAGGCAGTTAAGCTGTTACCGCCCGACTTTTTCTATGAGCTGGATACCTGGGCTGAGAACTCCGAACTATACGAATTTACCCCGCGCTCAAACACGGCCTACTCATGCACAATGTTCATGCTAGATTCTGGAAAGGCTATGGGACTTCGCTGTGAGCCGAAATCTGCTAAAGCCCTGGCAACAAAGCCTACGGGTTAATCCAGGCCCCCAGTAGCCAGCGCTTCGGCGTGGTGTACGGGTTATTTCTAGGCCCAACCGCTCTCCAAGTTATCTTTAGTCTCGAAATACATTGTTTTGGCCAAGCTCTAGAAATTCCGGCCTAGCTACTTAAATGGGCCCGCTAACCCTAGCGTCTCACTGGGAGGGAGGGGGTCATACACTGTAGATAAAGCGGGTCTAAGCGCAGCCTCTAGAGACCATCTCCCCAGCTGGTTAAGACTATGCTTCGGGAACAATCAAAGATGTCACAAGGAATCAGGCGATGTTTATCTGGATAGTGGTTGTGGTGGTGTTGGTCGCATTCTGGGTCTACAACTGGGCGGAGCTGGGAGGGCGTTTGCAAGGGCGGAATTTTTGGCTGCTGTTGGGCTGGTCGGTAGCGGCGCCGGTCGCCTGGCAGGTTGCTGTGGAGACACTGAGACTAAACGCGATAGTTTCGTTCTTGATCCTGTTGCTCGTATTGATCGCTGGGTACTATCAATTACGGCGCAATAACCCCAAGCCGAAACAGGCAAGGAGGCAGAAAAAAGATCATGTTAAGACACATCGGCCAAAAAAGCAGCGTTAATGCCAGCCTCTTGAAGAGGCTGGATGACTAACCGCGCTTGATTTAGCGCTCCAGTACATAGGTACCCGGTGCGTCGGCGAGCACCGGATACTGCTTGCTGCCGAGCGAGGGGGGTGTTTGCTGCGGACCGCACTGGGGGCGCAACCAGGATACCCAGTCATCCCACCAGGAGCCGGGTGTTTTATCAGTAGCCTCACACCAGGCTTCAGCGGAACAATCCGCTTTGACATCGCCAGCCCAGTAGCGGCGTTTCGGCGGATTAACCGGGGGGCTGATAATCCCTTGAATATGACCGGAGGTTGCCAGCACATAGCGCACCGGAGCGCCAACAAGTTGGGTGGTTTTGAAGGTTTCCTTCCAGGGGGTGATGTGATCCTGCTCCGCGCCCACTGCGTACAGCGGTTGAGTGATGCGTTTGAGATCAAGCTTGCGTCCGCCCAGGCTGAGGCCGTCCGGTTGAGCCAGGCGGTTGTGGAGATAGAATTGACGCAGATAAAAAGAGTGCATCTTCGCGGGCATCCGGGTGAAATCGGTATTCCAATATAGGATGTCGAACTTGGGTGCTTCTTTTCCTAGCAGGTAGTTGTGAATATATTGGTGCCAGATCAAACCGTTGGAGCGCAGCGAGCGAAAGGTTCCAGCCATATCCTTGCCTTCAAGGAAACCGGTTTCTGCCATCCGTTGCTCCAGATATTCAATCCCTTTTTCATCGATAAATACCTCGATCTCACCGGGATTGGAAAAATCCGTCAGGGTGGTGAATAGCGACCAGTGGGCCACAGGTATATCGTCACTATCGCTGCTATTTAACCAGGCCATCAGGGCGGCGACGACGGTGCCGCCAATGCAGTATCCGGTGAGATGTACTTGAGATCCGTTACAGATCTGGCTGGCGACTTCGACTGTTTGCAGCACCCCTTTGAGCATATAGTCATCCAGGCTGGTATCACGTAGTTCTGGCCCCGGATTTTTCCAGCTGGTAACAAATACCGTGAAGCCCTGCTGGGTGAGATGGTTGATCAGGCTTTTGGCCGGGGTTAAGTCGAGGATGTAGTACTTGTTGATCCAAGGAGAAACCAACACGATCGGGACCTGATGGACCCTTTCTGTGGTCGGCGCAAACTGCAGTACCTCTAACAGTTCATTGCGATAAACGACGGCTCCAGCCGTCGTGGCCAGATTCTTTCCGACCTCGAACGCATCTTCGTCGACCATGCTGATATTGCCTTGCTGGGCATCACTGAGCAAATTGCTGAAGCCATCGACCAGGCTCGATCCGCCGGTTTCCAGGCAGCGCTGAAGGGCGGCGGGGTTGGTCCAGAAATAATTACCGGGGGCGATTGCGTTGAGAATTTGCCGGGCCTGGAAGCCTGCTTTGAGACGTGCCGGTTCTGCCAATTCCGGCGTGGCATAGATGGCATCTTCCAGCCAATGGGTGTAGAGAAGATAGACCTCCTTGAGGTAATCAAAGTATGAATTTTCCTCCCAGATGGGATCCTGAAAACGCTCGTCGTAGCGGATTGCAGGGACTAGATCGCACTGGTCACTGCCAGCAAGATTACAGGCGGCTTGTAGCTGCAGCGTCGTGAACCCGGAACCTAGTTCAAATAGCTTTTGAGATAGGGCTAGGGGTTGGTTCAGCCAGGCTTGCTGCACTTGCCGACAGGCGTCGAGCATACCAAAAGGATCAGTGGCCTCAAGTTGCGGTTGTGCTCCGATATCAATCTGAGCCCCGGATTCATTGACGTGCATACTCGCTCTCCTGATAATGGGCAAGGTTAATCACTCCGCTCAAGACTGTTCATTCCGCTCAAGGCTGTTCATCAAGCTGATTAAGCTCAAGACCGCTTAGTCTACTGCTTTAATGTCTGCTAATACCATTGAACTGTTCGAAAATGTCCGTGATCTGGGTATTTTTTTCAAGTATCCCAGTGATCGATGCCTGTGCTTCTCGGGCCGTTTTTATCTCTTGTTCAGTAAGGTCATCCCACTTTGTGTTGAGTGTTTTGATCCACTTGAGCTGGAGTTCAAGGGCCTGCTGTGGGTCCTTGGCATCGGAGAGCGCTTGCAGCTGATTGAGGCCTAAATCCATCAGGTTGGTGATAAATCCAGCCTGGAGTTCTGTAAATTTTTGTGCTGTGCTGAGGTTAACAGTGGCAATATCCATCAGGGGTTGGAATGGGGCTGTTAGGTCGTTGTTTGCTTGCTGTTTCCGTTTCATGATCTGTTCCTTAAACATGGGGTCAGTTAGCCCATTACTGCAAAACTGCTGTCGGTTATTCAATGGGGAAAGTCGTATCGATTCCTCGGGTTTTTAACCAGGATATGACTGAGATACGAAACAGGTGTACAGAGTGTAGAAAAGAATTCTCTATTAGCAACCTCTGATGGGAGCTGCTGAAAACTATTTGTTGATACTTCCTTAACTGAATGGAGCACCGAGGTCTACAAGTGCTAGAGCGGATCCAACAAACCGATGTCGATCGGTCTCTGGAGCTTCACGGTGACAAGAGTCGGCCCTATAATTTTTTTGAGGGTTGAGGGTTGAGGGTTGAGGGTTGAGGGTTGAGGGTTGCGGTGCTAATTATGGGTTTTCGGCGACCCCCTATTTTCAGGCACAGAACGGTTATACAGTCGACGAGCTTGGCGAAGGGAGGTTGACGCGGGCAAGTAATCAGGTAGTGCAACGCTTTGATTATCTCTCGTTGACCCTTGATTTGCCTTTCATGGATAATGCGTAGCGTTCGGATTTACGCTAGCTAGGGTTGGTCGCCGTAAACAGTCTCCCCACCTAAACCGATCCGGCACCGAGAGCCCTCCCTATGACTGCCGCTAAAAACAAGTCAAGCAATCGAAGCAAGCCAGCGCCCGCTGTGGCGTTGGCGTCAACCTGAGGTTAACGCATTGTCTTTAGAACTCGCCTTTCCCAGCCATTTTGATGCTCAGTTACGCCTAGCTGAGGCGCTGTTAGCCGAAAATTCGCTGGAACAGCTGCTGATCTTTAGCGGTAGCCCGAAAACCCTGTTTCGGGATGATCATCAGGTCGCGTTCGTCGCCAACCCCTATTTTCGACGCTGGTTGCCGTTGCCACAGCATGCCAACTGCGCGTTGCTAATCCGCGCCGGGCAGCAACCGCGGCTGTATTACTACAATCCGACGGACTACTGGCACTTAAGTGTGGGTAGCCCGCAAGGGTTTTGGACGTCGAGCGTCGAGATCGTCGAGATCGACGCGCTGGAGCAGATAGGTAACGAGCTGCTTCAACCTGAGCGGATCGCTTTTATCGGTGAAGAGCTGCTCTTGGCACAGCAATGGGGGATTAGTCAGATCAACCCTCCGTCCATCTTGGCCCAGTTGGACTGGGCTTCGGGGATCAAAACCGACTACGAGTTGGAATGTCTGCGAGAAGCTAGCTTGGTGGCGGCTGAGGGGCACCTGGCTGCTGCCGAAGCCTTCGGCGAGGGCTACGGTGAATTTGGGATTAATCTCGCCTACCTAGCCGCGACGGGACAACGGGAGTCGCAACTGCCCTACGGCAATATCGTTGCGCTGAATCAACATGCGGCTATCCTGCATTACCAGCAACTTTCGCTGCAGCGGCCGGAAAAGAGCTACAGTTTTTTATTGGATGCCGGTGCCCAGGTTTATGGCTATGCCGCCGATATTAGCCGCACTTATGTGGCGGCAGGTGCGCGCAAGCATACCCCGGCAGGAGGATTGTTCGCTGAACTGATCGATGCCCTGGATCAGCTCCAGCAAAAACTGTGTCAGCAGGCGGTTGCGGGTCAGTGCTTTGTGGCCTTGAATCAGCGTTGTCACCAATATTTGGCCGAGCTGTTGTCACGTTTTGATCTGGTTCGGCTGAGTCCCGAGTCCATTCTGGAACAGGGGATCACCCGCAGCTTTATGCCGCATGGTCTGGGCCACCTGCTGGGTACGCTGGTGCACGATGCTGGTGGCCGCCAAGCGGATCCCCAGGGAACCCTGTTGGCGCCGCCTGCCGAACATCCTATGTTACGCCTGACTCGCAAGCTGGAGCCGGGGATGGTGTTGACCATCGAGCCGGGATTATATTTTATTGAACCGCTGTTAGCGCAGTTGGCGGCGAGCCAGCAAGGCGGTTCGGTTAACTGGAGCACGCTGGATAAGCTGCGCTGCTACGGCGGTATCAGGATCGAAGATAATATCCAGGTGCTGGACGGCGGGGTTGAAAATCTGACCCGGGATGCCTTTGCGGATCTGGAACAGGTTTAGCGGTTTAGCGACCGAAGAATTGAGTTATTTGGCGCGAAACAGGATTTTGCCTGCCTTCGCTGGATAGAGCGCGCCTATGTTGGCATAAAAGGCGCCAATCTTGGCCAGATCAGCGTCGGGATCGTTGCTTAGGTGAATGACCGGGCCGATGCCGATCCGTTTGCTTTGGTAACAGATGTAGCCCAGCGCCACGGGTATGTTGGCGCTGCGGGCCAGATGATAAAACCCTGAGCGCCAGTGCTTAGTGTAGCCGCGCGTGCCCTCGGGAGCGATGACAATGCTCATCTGCGAGCGTTGCTTGATCGATAGTGCCAGTTCGGCGGTGAAGCCTCGGGTGCGATTGCGATTAACCGGAATGCCGCCGAGTGCGCGCATCAGTCCACCGAAGGGCCAGCGAAACAGGCTGTGTTTGGCCACCCAGTTGAAATGCAGTCCCGTCCCGAACTTGAACAGCATCGCCAGGATGAAATCCCAGTTGCTGGTATGCGGGTAGCCGAGCAGTACATAGTGCTTCTCGGTCGGCAGCTGATCGACTAGGGTCCAGTCCCCGCGTTTCGCAATCCAGCGGCATATTTGGTTCATCATCGATCTCCAAGGCACCCTAACGCAGGGTTAGCCAAACCCCCAGCATCATCGTAAGGATGCCGAGTGATTTGCTGATGCTGAGCTCTCTGACCTCGGCACCCATCCAGCCGAAATGATCAATCAGGGCTGCAGAGATGAACTGGACCGCGATGATCATAATAAATGCGGAGACCATCCCCAGTCGGGCGATGCTGTAACCGATCGAAGCGACGATGATTAGTCCCAGAATTCCAGAACTAAACACCCACCAGGGCAGCTGTTGCCACTGGGTCAGGTTGCCCCCGCGGTAGTAGAGCATCAACAACCCGATCAAGACACCACCGACTGCATAGGTGATGAATACGCTTTCGAGGGTGCCCAAATTGCGGTCCATCAGCCCCATCATCTGCCCTTGCAGAGTCACTGCGAGTCCGCCCAGGGCGGCAACCAGCATCAATGTCAGGGAGGCGTTCATTTTGGCTGTTCGAAGAATACGTAGGCGGTGGAGTAGTCGCTGAATTCGAAATAGACCTTGCTTTCTCCCGCATCTTTTCGGCCATTAAGATTGGCATCGAGAATACCGTAGCCGAATCGGTAGGGCCGAGGGGCGTTGTCGTTGGTGCCGGTAGCGGTGGATAGCTTGTCGATCTCGAGAAAGCGCTTTACTACTTTGTCGCCAGAAAAAATCTCCAATACCCCGCTGGTGCCGGTCCAGTTTTGCACCGCCCTGCCGAGTTTGTTCTGGGTCTCCTGGGTGCAGCCGCTGCTGAAAACCGCAGCGATCAGGGGTAACAGTGAAAAATGAATCTTGGTGGACATGGGTGATATCTGCCAGATAAGGTGGCTGCTAGAAAGTATATGGTAGCGGATGCGATGGAGGGCGCAAAGTGATCGATGGCGCTCATTGTCAGGTTCTGGGCAGATATCCAAGTATTGCGGACTATAGCCACAGCCAGTGTGGCTATAAGTGTGACTATAAGTGTGGCTATAGAAGCAGCGAGCTGGAGTTATTGATCCCTTTGATGCGTTGGTGAAGAGCAGGGTAGGTGTGTTTATACACCGCGGCTCGTTGTCAAAATGATCAGTGGTTGGTTGAAATTATTAATTCAAAGCAGCTTAGTAAGCCTGAAGCGGAGTTACTTTAGTGAGGATGACCAGCTTCGCGATGTGCGACCCTGCTGAGACTGTTCGATTTCACTGCTGAAATCGCAACCCTGAAGATCACCGTAGGTCATCTCTGCCTGGAGATCTACACCCCCTTTATCGAGGTGGTCGAGAAGTTTCTGTTGGCAGAGTTGGCTCATCCGTGACGCTGTAGGTTCAGGCGTCACCACCACTCCCGTGGGGGCGGATCCGACACCGTAAAAGAGCCCCAACGCAGCCATTGCAGCTAAAACTACTGCTATCAATAGCAGTGCTAGGAGTTCATTGAGG
>CAXBEA010000039.1:0-34043 GCA_963974645.1 uncultured Neptunomonas sp.
TCGGCGGGCGCAGCGGCCGCCGACTACGTCGCTGCAACCGTTCAACCTGCGACCTCATCCGACCCCTCCGCGGGTGGCTGCTGCTTAGCCGTCTCGGTCAGCACCTGCTGTACCACCTGGCTGAACCGCCTCTCTACGCTATAGTCGAGGTAACTGCACTCACCACGAACCCTGATCCCACCTTGCGAAAGCGCTGTGTCAACCGCAACTTCCCAGCTGGCTCGCTCCTGCGCACGTAACTCCTGCAGCAACGCCTCATCATCGGCATGGACAAAAAAGCACAGCTGCTGCGCGTACTGCGGCAAGGCGTCAAGTGATTCTTTAACCGCCTGCCGTAACAACTCGGGTCGAGTCGCTAGTTCCTGCTTAGTAACCGCCTCTGCAGTATCAATAACTAGCCGCAGCAGCGCCTGCTCAAGCCCTTCCTGCTGCTGCTCAAGTGGCCGCTGCATGGCATCCAGAAGCTGCATCAGACGCGCTTTGGTCGCGTTAATCTCCGCCTCTGCCCGGGCATAGGCCGTCTTGTAACCCTCGGCATGCCCGGCTTCAAGTCCCTCCTCCTGACCCAACTTACGCCCTTCAGCCAAGCCCTGAGCACGGCCTTCTTTGCTGGCCTTCTCGCGCAACTGTTTCATCTCAGCCACCGTTAAAGGGCCGGAGCTAACCGGCGCACTCGCAGGCGAAGCTGCCTCAGCAGACACCTTCTGATCATTAAAAGGGGAACGTACCACGTGCGCACCCGCGACCTGCGGAAATGCCCAGGCCTTCAATGGCGGCAAGTCTCGGGCCGAAATCAGCCCGTCTGATGGTTTTTTATTACCCACTGGAACCTCGAATACAACCCTGGCTTGAGTTAGACCATGGATTCGCCGCTACCGCCCAGCATGATTTCGCCTTCATCTGCCAGGCGTCTTGCCACAACGAGAATCTCTTTCTGAGCGTTCTCAACATCACTGACTTTAACAGGCGGGGCAGCTTCGAGATCGTCACGTAACAACTCAGCCGCTCGCTTAGACATGTTCTTGAAAATTTTCTCTTGCAATGCGGTATCAGCCCCCTTCAACGCAAGCACGAGGATGTCGGTAGAGATCTCTCGCAAAATGACCTGAATACCACGATCATCGACATCAGCCAGATTAGCGAACACGAACATCAGATCCCGGATCTCTTCGCCAAGATCCTCATCCACCTCAGTGATGGATTCCATAACCGAGGATTCGGTCGCCGTATCGAAGAAGTTCATAATATCGGCAACGACCTTAACCCCGCCCATACTGGTGGTCTTGGTGGACCCTGAACCCGAGAATTGCCGCTCCAGGATATCGTTAAGCTCCTGCAACGCATTGGGCTGCACCGTATCGAGCGCCGCGATGCGCATCAGAATGTCCAGCCGAACCCGCTCATCAAAGTAGGCCATCACCTCCGCTGCCTGATCGCTATCTAGATAGGAGACCACAATCGCCTGAATCTGCGGATGCTCATAGCGAATCACATCGGCAACCTGGCGCGCCTCCATCCATTTAAGCGTATCCAATCCACGGGTATTCCCCCCCTCCAAAATCCGATCGATAACACCCGATGCTTTGTCAGCACCTAACGCCTGGGTCATCACCGAGCGTATATACCCATCTGCTCCCACGCCCAAACCGGTCTGATTCCCGGCACTATTGAGAAAGTCAGCCATGACCATCTCAACGTGATCCTGCTGCACATTGGTGAGCTTAGCCATCGCCCCGCCAATACGCTGCACCTCTTTGGGCCCCATGTGCTTAAGCACCTCGGCGGCATCACTCTCACCCAAGCTCATCAATAGAATTGCTGAGCGCTCTAGCGAGGTTAATTTACGACTTTCACTCATCTGCCAGCCACTGCTTCACTACGTTAGCCACTCTACCAGGGTCTTCGGCAACCAAAGTACGCACCGCATCGATCTGACGCTGATAGGTATCATTAGGCCCTGGGAGCAAACTTTCACCGGAAACACCCACCTCTGCTTCCTCGCCAAAGTCACCACCAATCCCCTCCAGTTCGCCACCGGAGTAGCGCTCTTGCGGTGCAGCAGCGGTAGACAAATTTTTCAGAATTGGCCGTAAAACACCAAACACTATCACCAAGACGAACAACACCGCTCCGCCTTGCTTCACTGCACCCCAGAACCAATCTTGCTCCCAAATAGCCAGATCCGGCATCGCCTCTATGGGATCAGGATCCGCGAAAGGTGTATTAATCACATTGACGCTATCACCCCGGGCCGCAGAGTAGCCTACCGCGTCCCTAACCAGCAGGGTCAAACGCTTCAGATCATTTTCATTCCACGGCCGACTGCTCACCTCACCACTCGCAGGGTCGCGCCTGACCAGATCATCCACCGCAACCGCCACGGTCAGCCGTCGCATCCGCCCCTGCTGGTGACGGGTATAGCTTATCGTACGATCCAATTCATAATTCCGGGTTGACTGGTTCCGACCGCTCTCGCCACTGCTGGATCCTGCAAGCACTGCTGCCGCACCGCGCTCAGGAGCAACCGCCGCTCCCGGAGGCTGATTGGACAGAGCCCCGGGCACGCCCCCTGCCATCGAAGAACCAAGCCTAGTCTCTGTCATCGTTTGCTCAGAGCGCAACGAGGGCAGATCAGGGCTGTACAACTCATCGGTTTGCTCTACCGAGGTGAAATCAACATCCGCCGAGACCTCGGCACGAAATCGCCCCGACCCAACAACCGGATCAAGAATACTTCGCACACGACCATTCAGACGTTCCTCGACTTTACGAACATAATCCAACTGCTTAGCTGCAAGACCAACCTCTTCGTCAATATTATGACTATTAAGCAGCATCCCTTTCTGATCAACTACAGTGACATCCTGCACCCTTAGCTCAGGAATACTGGAAGCCACCAGATTGGCAATCGAAGAGACCTGAATCTTGGTCAACTCGCGGCCAGCATAACGCTCGATAAACACCGAGGCTGTAGGCTTGCGCGAATCCCGCACAAATACAGACTGCTTAGGCAGTGCCAGGTGCACCCGTGCGGACTTTATTGCCAACAGACTAGAAATAGTACGCGCCAACTCACCTTCAAGACCACGCCTAAAGCGGGTAGTCTCCATAAACTGACTCGTCCCTAGCGCCTGCTCCTGATCAAGCAGCTCAAAACCAACCGTGTTATTTCCACCCAAGCCTTCAGCGGCCAATTTCAAGCGAGCCTGATGAATCTGATCAGAAGCTACCAACAGCGCTCCACTGGAGTTATCGATTCGATAGGGGATCTGATTCTGCTGCAGGGTATTGATAATCTCATTGGCATCCAGGTTATTAAGATTACCGAGCAACGGCCGGTAGTCTGACTCCTGCGACCAGAGCACTACCGCAAAGCCAATAGCGACACTGGCAGCCAAGCCAACCATAAGTCCTATTTGACGAAAAATACCTAGCCGATTAAACCCCGCAGCAGCACCAAAACCGCCACCTAGAGAGCCTGTCGTTGCTGGCGCGTTATCTACTGCCACTACCCAGCCTCCTCATCAGATAGGCATCTTTGAAATATCTTCGTACGCCGCTACCAAACGGTTACGCACCTGCGTCATTGCTTGAAACGAGATGCCAGCCTTCTGCAAACCAATCATCACCTGCGGAAGATCCACACTAGGATCGCCCTGCTCATAAGCTGTCCGCATTTTTCCGGCGGCCATCTGGGTTTCATTAACACTATCAACCGCTCGCTTGAGCAGATCGCCAAAACCACTTGATTTAACCCCCGCTACCTCTCCCGACCCGAGAACAGGTGCAAGCCCATCTAAACCACCAACACCTTGCTGGGCCTGAGACTTCAAGGCTCGCATCTGGGTTAACACATTCTGAATATCTACCCGATCGGTTATCATCGTTACTCCTCCCCCAGGCCTAAGGATACGCCACTAATCTGACACAGCTGAATAAAATAAAAACTGAGCCCCTAAAAACGACAAAAAAATGTCACTTACAACCAGATACAGCTATAAATAAAATATCAATGCAACAATCAGACCACAACAACAGGCGCAGAAACAGCAAACGTTGCGCAGACCGGACAGGCAGAATCAATCAGAAAAGTGAGGATGAAAAAGAGGGGCGGGGGTGAGGGAGGTGACAAAAAGAGCCACAGGTAGCAGGCACTGATTAGCAGCCGCCAGGAATCGATCGCATCAAGACCGAGCCAAACAAAGCACCAGCAAACCGAGCTTTAATTCATCCCGTCCGCTCGAGAGAGGCGCCTCGAGCGATCAGGCAGCGTATCAATACAACCAGAAGACTCAGGAAGGGGCAATACCATGCTTTAACCGGATATACATCAAAGCAACAGTAATCGCATCCCCAAGAGCCGTATGTCGCTGCAATATAGGTAAATTTAACTTACTAGCAATAGTATCAAAGCGCAGATCGGCATCCCCACCTACAGACTTCCACTTGATAATATCGTGGTAGACATGGGACAGCTCGATCGCTTTGTTGGGTAAGCCGAAGCCATAGATCGGCCGCAAAAACTTGTCTAACATCCGCAGATCGTAATTGACGTAGTAACCCAGAATCGGCCGATTACCCACGAACTGCAACACCTGCTCCAGAGCCTCCTCTATCTCCACCCCTTCGGAAAGATCCATCGCACGAATCTTATGGATCTTGATCGAGTCACCGGTCAAACTTTTTGGCGGCTTCAGTTTAATATCGAGACGCTCACTGGTCTTGACCCGCTTTCCCTGGATCTTGACCGCCCCTATCGACAAAATCTCCCCTTTTTTGACATCCAGACTGGTCGTTTCACAATCCAAAGAAACGACTTCATCGCCGGTATAGGGCTCAAACAAATAGCCATAAGGGCCGTCATGATTAAGCCTCTTATCTTTATAGGTTCTATATTTACGTAACATAAAACTCTCCCTTCAGACCCTAACGATCAAGATGAAAGCGTAGCGCCAGCGTCTTCTTGAACTCTTTAACCACCTGCAACGACTCTCGCAGCAGATCCTTATCGAGCCGGTCTAGCGAATCAGCGAGAATATGGTTAGGTGAATCATTAAAATCCTCCTGATCCATACGCAATAGTTGCTGTGACAGCCTTATCTGAATAAAGATAGACAGCGCTTCGGCCAGGTCTCGCCCCTGCTGACCCGGCAACACCTCCGCCTCAACCAGCGCATCTATACGCTTAAACGTATTGGTTTCTATAATTCTATGCTGCAGCGCCAGGGTGCGCACACCGTGAACCACGGGAAAAATGCCCCCCTTCTTGATATCTATAGCATGGTCTTTGGTCTTGATGCCGCCAAAGAAAGTAAGCGGGGTGTCAAACGTCAGAGAGGCCTTAGCAAAGTGCGAGAAAAACAGATCGTTGTCATGCATATGGCGGAAAAACCAGTTACGACTGGCTTTAAACAACGCAGGATTTCCCGCTACCGGCTTAGCATCCACGGCAATCGCCAGGTTCATCAGCGCCTCGCCTTTAGCATCGCTAGCCCAACGACTCATCCGTTCGGTCCAATCACCCAAGTATTGGACCCAATAGGGATTAGAAACCATGATATTACCGGGACACTCGGGATAGCCGAACTCGATCAGCGTCTGGGTAAACTTCTCCAGAATCACTTCACGTCCCGGCCAATCCAAGCCATCACGCATAATGACGGCATTATCCTGGTCAGTCTTCATGATCTGCTCACCGCGCCCCTCGCTACCCATCACGACCAGACAGACATGGGGTAAAATATCCTCAGGCACCAGCAGCGTAAACAGCTTCGACATCACCCGTTCATTCATCGCGGCGACCAGATCCATTGCAAACCGCGCCTTAACCCCATGCGAGGCCAGCGATTTAATCAAGTCATTCAATCCCAACGCGGCTCTGGACAGGTCTTCGACCGATGAAGCCCGCTGGATCCGCAAGCCGATCACATGCGAATGGCTGGAGAAATAGCTCAGCACGTCCATCAACTCAACAATCCCCTTGAGCCGCCCCTCCTTCATCACCACAATCCGCTCTATATGCTGCGAGGTCATCAAAATCAGTGCGTTAAACAGATAATCCCCTGCCTCGACGGTAATTAATCTATAGCTGGCAATATCCGCTACCAGGGTATCCAGCGGCATCTCTTTTAGTACTACCGCATTGAGCAAGTCGGTGCCGGTCACAATGCCGTAACGACCACCCTTTTTAACCAAAACACAGTCCGCAAGCTGCTCACGCATCAACGCAGTGGTTTGCTTAATCGTTGCGTCTTCCGGCGCCAGCAACGGCTCACGCATCGTTTCGCCGTCCACCTGCGCCAGCATGAACTCGGCCATCCCCTGATCACCACCCTGCTGCTCATGGATCTCGGTCTTAGCCGCCAGAGTACGACTAAAATAATCACCAAAGCCCGGGTTGCTGTAGACCAATTCCAGCAGCGACTTGGTTGGCAAAATATGGGCGATAGTCTCCTCTTCAGCTACAAAGTTATGCATAGCCTTACCCTTCAACGCCGACCAGGCGCCGAAATAATCATCGTTGCTGTAGTGAACGAAAACGTGCTCATCCTCTCCCCCCTTGGATTCACTTTCTCGCACCTTACCTTTTAAAATAATGAATAAACCTTCAGGCGCCTCACCGGCAGTAATCAGATTTTCGCCTTTCTGGTAATAACCGATATCCAGACTATTTTTGAGCATTGATAGTTCGCTGGGCTCGAGCAAACTAAAGGGTAGATTAGTGGTATTAAATTCCTGAGACATCGACTAACTCCTGCTGAAAGCTCTGGAAACCCCACCCAAACCAGCAACAGCTGACATGGCTTTTCCACAACGCTCCAATTTTGCATACAGCTTAAATAAAAAAGGCACACCAACAGTAACTGAAGGCGTGCCCTATCGAGCAGTGACTAGGTCACTTTGTAGATTTAGTGAGCGTGAGCTTCACCCGCACCACGTGGAATACGAATGCTCTCAACCAGCTCCTGAATCTCAACAGGTGGCGGCGGAGTCATCGAAGACACAATGAACGCCACGATGAAGTTCAGGATCATACCAACGGTGCCGAAGCCCTCTGGCGAGATACCCATGAACAGTTCGTCCTTAGTACCACCCATAAACTTAAAGTAGATGATATAAGCCATCGTAGAACCGATACCGACGACCATACCGGCTATCGCTCCTTCCTTGTTCATCCGGGTAGAGAAAATACCCATAACGATGACGGGGAAGAACGAAGAGGCAGCAAGTCCGAAGGCCAAGGCCACAACGATCGCAACGAATCCAGGAGGATTAATACCGAAGTAACCCGCAACCAAGATAGCGCCGATGGCAGCCAGACGGGCATACATCATCTCCTGCTTTTCGGTGATATCCGGCTTAATCGTCTTCTTCATCAAGTCATGCGCAATCGCAGTCGAGATTACCAGCAACAGGCCGGCAGCAGTCGAGAGTGCAGCAGCAACCGCACCCGCTGCAACCAACGCGATGACCCAACCTGGAAGCTGAGCGATCTCAGGGTTAGCCAATACCATGATGTCACGGTCAACATACACTTCGTTGGCAAACGGCTGCTTAGACGCATCGAACTTGCCATCAGCAGCGTTAGTCGTTACCCGCGAGCCATCAGCATTACGGCCTTCACCGAAAGCTGGCTTGCCCTTAAAGGCACTACCCGCAGCATACTGAACCTTGCCGTCACCGTTAAGATCACTCCAACCGATCAGGCCAGAAGATTCCCAGGTCTTGAACCACTCAGGCATAGCCGAGTAAGCCACACCGGTGTTTTGTGGGCCGTTTACGGTGTTGATCAGGTTAAGTTTACCAAACGCCGCCACACCCGGTACCGCAGTGTAAAGAATAGCGATGAATCCCAACGCCCAACCTGCAGAAGTCCGCGCATCTTTTACCGTAGGTACGGTGAAGAAACGAACGATTACGTGCGGCAGACCCGCAGTACCGGCCATCAGCGCTGCGGTTACAAAGAACATATCCAGTGTGGATTTACCACCGGCAGTGTATTCCTTCAGACCCAGCTCGGTTGACAGCGAGTTGATTGTTGCCAGAACCGACTGTCCATCAGCCAGGGTAGCACCCAAGCCAGTCTGTGGCAGAATGTGACCGGTGATCTGAAAGGAGAGGAACAGTGCAGGAACGGTGTAAGCCAGGATCAGTACCACGTACTGAGCCACCTGAGTGTAGGTGATACCTTTCATGCCACCCAGTACCGCATAGAAGAATACGATAGCCATACCCAGCACAACACCTTCGTTAATACCTACGCCCAAGAAGCGAGAGAATACGATACCTACACCACGCATCTGGCCTGCCACATACGTGAAGGAGATGATAATGGTACAGATAACCGCAATAACCCGCGCAAAGTTAGAGTAGTATCGATCACCTACGAAATCAGGCACAGTGAACTTACCAAACTTACGCAGGTATGGCGCCAACAACATCGCCAGCATTACGTAACCACCGGTCCAACCCATCAGGTAAGCGGCGCCGTCACGCCCCATAAAGGAGATAATTCCCGCCAGGGAGATAAATGATGCTGCTGACATCCAGTCAGCGGCGGTAGCCATGCCATTTGCGATAGGATGTACACCACCGCCAGCAACATAGAACTCTTTGGTTGACCCAGCGCGAGCCCAGATCGCGATGCCGATATACAGCGCAAAAGATGCACCGATAAAGGCAAAGTTTAGAATATCTTGGAATTCCATAGAGAAAGCCGTCCTATTAAATTATTGTTATAAATGCTGTTATTCGTGAACGTCGTATTTCTGATCGAGTTTGTTCATGCTTGCTGCATAAGCAACGATCAAAATACAGAATACGAAAATGGAGCCTTGTTGAGCGAACCAAAAGCCCAGTTGAAATCCGAAGAAATCAATTGAGTTCAACTCTTCGATGAACAAGATCCCACAGCCAAAAGAGACCGCAAACCAGACCACAAGGTAAGAGAAGATGATTTTAAGATTCTCTTTCCAATAAGCCTGGGCATCTTCTTTACTAATGCTCATGACACATTCCTTCTGTTGTTGTTATTAAGTTCAAGTATAAAAATACAGCATGCAATCTAACAAAGAGCGCTCTCAAACAAATCCCCGACTTTAGTCTCGACAATTTTCTGACAGACTCAAAAGGCCATCATAATGAAAAAAATAGCTTTTTATTCAATAGCATGAAAGCTTATCATGCACAGGCCAAACCATTCCTAGACAATGGTCTTAAGCACCCGTCATTCCGACTTTGGTATTATGCTTTTTACCAACAAACAGCGGTATAGCCTATGCAAAATTCGTTATTAGACGGCTGGTTTATCATCATCATCTCGCTGACCTACGTCGGAGTGCTCTTTGCGATCGCCTCCTTTGGCGAACGCCATGCCAAACAGATCTTCAATTCCCGCACCCGTCCGATAATTTACAGTTTATCCCTAGGTGTTTACGCCACCTCCTGGACCTTTTACGGCGCTGTCGGCCGTGCCAGCACCAACGGCTGGGAGTCTTTAGCCACTTATCTAGGTCCAATTCTGACTTTCATCTTTCTCTGGAAGTTATTCACCAAGATCGTCCTGATCAGCAAGCAGCAGAATATCACCACTATTTCTGATTTTATCGCCTCTCGTTACGGTAAAAGCCAGACTCTCGCGGTCTTAGTCACCTGTATCGCGGCGCTCGGGATCTTGCCCTATATCGCGCTGCAATTAAAAGCGGTGGCGATGAGTTACGACGCCCTGACCGCCGCCGCAGGCGAAGTTTCCAGCGGCAGCGATACGGCACTCTTTGTCGCCCTGTTGATGGCGCTGTTTTCGATCCTGTTTGGGACCCGCCACATCGATGCGACCGAGCATCACGAGGGCATAGTGCTGGCGATCGCATTCGAGTCGATCGTCAAGCTCTTCGCCTTTATTGCCGTTGGGCTCTACGTCACCTTCGGGATCTTTGATGGTTTCGACAATCTGTTCAGCCGCGCGGCCGAGGAGCTTTCAAACAATGAAAACTTCAAGGTTGATTTTATCGAGAACAGCTTTCTTATCGAGACCTTCCTCGCTGGCGCCGCCATTATCTGCCTGCCGCGTATGTTTCATGTCTCTGTCGTTGAAAATGCAGACCCTAAGGACCTAGGCATGGCACGCTGGGTCTTTCCTGGCTACCTGATCCTCTCAAGCCTGTTTGTCATCCCTATCGCAACCGCGGGTATGTTGACATTCCCCGATGGTAGCGTCGACGCCGATACCTTTGTGCTCACACTGCCGCTCTTTGCCAATCAGGATGCACTGGCGATGTTCGCCTTTATCGGCGGCCTGTCGGCGGCGACATCGATGGTTATCGTCGCCACTATCACGCTCAGCACTATGGTCAGTAACGATATCGTGCTGCCGCTGCTACTGCGGGCACCCTGGCTAAAACTCTCATCGAAGAAAGATTTGGGATCATTTTTACTCCGCATTCGCAGACTGACCATTTTCAACTTGATGCTTTTGGCCTACTTCTACTACCGCATCTTCGGCGATACCGGCAGCTTGGCGTCATTCGGGCTGCTCGCCTTTGTCGCGGTAACCCAGTTTGCACCCGCTATTCTCGGTGCGGTGTTGTGGAAGCAAGGTAGTCGCCAGGGTGCTTTGGCGGGCATCAGTGCCGGCTTTATTATCTGGTTATATACGCTAGTCCTACCCATCATGTCTGATGTTGGGCTGGTTCCCGGCATGATTGACTCTATTATCTTGCAGTACCCGTTATTTCATCCCAACGCACTCTTCGGGATTCAGTTTCCCAACAACTTGATCCACGGAACATTTTGGAGCCTGGCGATAAACAGCTGTCTGTTTATACTGGTTTCACGCTACTCCAGCCAACGCCTGATCGATCGTATCCAAGCCAGTAATTATGTTGATATCCAAGGGGTAAACCTTACTCAAACTCCCCACGCTTTTAGCGGTACGACCACGGTCGGAGACCTGCAACTACTGACTGAACGCTTCCTGGGAGTCACCCGTGCCCGCAATGCATTCAACACCTTTGCAGGCCAACGTAGCGAAGATCCACCCATCAGCGGAGACCATGCATCCAACGAATTAATCAACTATATAGAACGCTTGCTAGCCGGGGTCACAGGAGCCTCTTCGGCGCGAATCCTGATGGCCTCTACGCTGCGTGGGCGAGATATGCAGTTGGGCGATGTTGTCACCATCGTCGACGAAGCCAGCAAAGTATTAAAATTTAACCGCGCGCTGCTCCAGTCCACGATTGAAAACATCAACCAGGGAATCAGCGTCGTCGACCAACAACTCCGACTGGTCGCCTGGAACCGTCGATATCTGGAGATGTTCGAATACCCAGAAGGACTGGTTTGTATCGGCCGTCCTGCCGTTGATATCTTCAATTACAATGCAAAAATGGGTGAATACGGTCCTGGCGATATAACGGCGCATGTAGACAAACGTATCTCCATCCTGACCTCCGGTAAATCTCACTCGTATATCCGCTATCGCCAGGATGGCACCGTTCTGGAAGTCCAAGGCAATCCCATGCCCGGTGGCGGTTATGTTAATACCTATCTGGATATTACCGAGCACAAGCGCACCGAAGAGGCCCTTCGGGAGAGCGAGCAGAGCATCCGCCTCTATACCGATAACGTACCGGTGCTGATCGCCTATCTCGATAAAGAACGCCGTTACCTGTTTGTCAACAAGGCTTATGCACAGACATTTGATATTAAGGACCGCCATAACATCTCGGGCACACCCTGTTACAAAGTATTGACGCCTATGCAGTACGATAGCCGCACGCCCTTTATCGCCAAAGTGCTGCAGGGACATCGACAAAATTTTGAAACCAAACTACCGCCGCGCGAACAGGATCAGGTCCGTTTTGCCGATGTGACCTACATCCCCCATATCGGCGAATACGGTGACATCCTCGGCTACTTCACCCTGTACCAAGATATCACCGAGCGCCGACTGGCTGAGATCGCATTACAAGAAACCAATGAAAACCTTGAGCTTAGAGTGCATGAACGGACCCAGGCTATCACCGCGATTAACCGCGAGTTACGCAAAGAGAACACTATCCGAGCGCTAATCGAAGATGAGCTACGCCAGGCCAAGTCCGACGCCGACGATGCCAACATCGGCAAGACTCGCTTCTTAGCTGCCGCCAGTCACGACCTGCTGCAACCGCTCAACGCCGCTCGTCTGTTTGCCTCCGCACTGGCACAACAGCACCACGACGGCACCACCGACGAGCTTGTCCATAATCTCGATGGTTCGCTCAAAGCCGCTGAAGAGCTGCTGGTTACCCTGCTCGATATCTCAAAAATCGATGCTGGCGCACTAGAAGCCAAGCCCAGCCATTTCTGTCTCGAGAAACTTTTTGCCACTCTGAAGGCCGAATTCACTGTTTTAGCAAGCGAAAAACAACTGGTGTTCCATAGCGTCCATTGCCGCAAGGTGATCCACAGCGATCAGCAACTACTCCGCCGGGTGCTGCAAAACTTCCTCTCCAACGCCATTCGCTATACCCAATCCGGAAAAATTCTGATGGGATGCCGTCGACTTAACGGCCAACTACGGATCGAAGTATGGGATACCGGCGTTGGCATCCCTGAGAATAAAATGAGTGAGGTGTTTGAAGAGTTCCGGCGCATCGATAACCCCAAACACTCGCAAGTAAAGGGTCTTGGGCTTGGCCTGGCGATTACCCAACGCATCGCCCGCATCCTTGGTCACAGATTAAAAGTTCGATCCTGGCCGAACAAGGGCACGGTGTTCAGCATCGATGTTCCACTGGGTGATCCGGCTCAGGTAAAACACACTAGCAGCACGGGCGCAGCTAGCATCCGCGCAAGCAATCTGAGCGGAATAAAAGTGCTCTGCATCGATAACGAGCCCAATATCCTCCAAGGCATGGAGGCACTGCTCAAAGGCTGGTCTTGTGAAGTCTATACCGCCGGCCACGAAAATGAGGTCATTGCAACATTCGATAAAGCACCCTTTGAGCCTGATATCATTCTCGCCGACTATCATTTGGGAGAAGTGCATACCGGCATCATGGCGCTCAGGGCCTTGGAAAAGCTCTGGCCTAAATCGATCCCCTCCATAGTTATTACCGCTGACCGTACCGACAGCGTCAAAGAAGATGCAGCTCAGTACGGCGCCCAGGTTTTGCACAAACCGCTTAAACCCGCCGCACTGCGAGCGATGATGAATACCCAGCTGGCAAAGCGCGGATCATAAATGAACCAACAACCCTATAATGATGCGCAACACGCACAACCAGCCACAATAACACTGCCCTCAACCCTTCACGTTTAGGGCAGTGTTGTCCTAGTACCGCTGTACCCCCTCGTAAACCTTCCGCAACCCCAGCCGGAAACACCTGTTCTCTCGGTGCTCTCGCCTTGCTCCGTTCCTATCGAGGTGACTGCTAAGCCCGCAACGGAGTGAGAAAACGTAACATCCTGTGCGCCTCATAAACAAAAAAACCCGCACTCGAAAGTACGGGCCTTATTATTTAAGGTGCTGTTCAAGCCACCTTGATCCTACTTAAAACGACCGATCAATAACCCTTCAGGCTATCGATATACTCGGGCAGGAAGAGCGATATCTGGGGCACATAGGTAATCAGCATCAGGAAGAACAGCAGTAATAGCATCCACGGCAACACCGATTTAATAACCCAAAGCATATCGTGTCCCGTAATCCCTGCCGTCACAAAGAGGTTCAATCCCACCGGCGGCGTCAGCATCCCGATCTCCATATTGACCACCATGATGATACCCAGGTGGATCGGATCGATTCCCAACTGCACCGCGATTGGAAACAGGATCGGCGCCATGATCAACAGAATCGCCGTCGGCTCCATAAAGTTACCGGCGATCAGCAGCAAGATATTAACAACAATCAGAAAACCCCAGGCAGGCAGGCCCCACTGCAGAATCGTCTCAGCGACCGAGTGTGGAATCCGCTCGGTCGTCAGCACATGCGCAAACAGCATCGCATTGGCGATAATGAATAGCAGCATCATGCTGACCTTAGCGGCATCCAACACCACCTTGTTTACTTCTTTGTTGTAGATACTGCGAGGAATAGCCACGACCATCTGGACGCTGTTACGAATAAACACCGACGGCATTCCTTCACCCTCTTTACGCCAGGGCACGCCTTTGATCGGACCCATATCGCGATAACCGATCACCGCCACCAGGAACGCATAAACCGCTGCTGCAGCAGCAGCCTCGGTAGGACTGGCGATACCTCCGTAGATAGAGCCCAGAACAATAACGATCAGCATCAGACCGCCCATGGCGATACTGCCTGACTTGGCCAACTTCAGAAAGCCTGGAAAGGGCTGCGAGGGGAGCTTGGTGATGCGAGCAACAATGTAGATCACCACCATCAGCAAGAAGCCCATCATCACCCCTGGGATCAGACCGGCCATAAACATCCGCGAGGCGGAGACCTCGGTCGCTGCCGAGTAAACCAGCATCACGATTGAGGGGGGAATCAGAATCCCCAGGGTACCGGACGTGGTGATAACACCTGCTGCCAATTTTTCTGGATAACCCGAGCGCACCATGCCTGCAATAACGATCGAGCCAATCGCAGCAACGGTAGCAGGTGATGAACCCGACACGGCAGCAAACAGCATACAGGCCATGATCGACGCCATCGCCAAGCCACCCTTGATATGGCCAACACTGTCGATGGCAAAATCAATAATCCGCTTAGCCACACCACCGGTAGACAAGAATGCCGAGGACAGAATAAAGAAGGGGATAGCCAACAGGGTGTAGTGCTCAGACGTCGCTTCAAACAACTTCAGAGCGATCGAAGCCAAGGAGTCACTAGAGAACATCAGGATAGTACTGACACTCGACAGCCCGAGCGCAATCGCGATCGGCATGCCCATAAACATACAGGCAAACAAAATTAAAAATAACGTTGCTGTTGCCATTACTTCGACTCCCCTGGCTTATTCATCGCCTTGATTTCGTTTGCGATATGCATGCTCTCTTTCGCCTCATCAGCCAGATGAAAACCATCAGCTTTGTGCGTAATAACGCCCCATAGCAACTGTAAAAACCGAACCACCAGCAAGGCGTATCCGATCAGTAACACACTGGTAGGAATCCATTTTTCAATCGCCAGATCTTCCATCTCAATACCGATCATGTGCAACTTACTCAGGTAGACCCAAGAACCATAAAGGAACAAACCACAGTAAAACAGGCACAAGCCTATCGCGAACATAGTCACGCCACGATGGATGTGCCGCGGTAGCATTTTAACGAATACATCAACGCCAATATGGCTACCCACTTTAACGCCGTAGGAGGCACCAAACAGAACAAACCAGGCTGACATCGTCAGTGTCACCTCTTGAGCCCAATGGATACCCGCATTGAAACCGAAGCGCGCGATAACCTCGGCAAACACCAGCAGTGTCATGGAAACCAGCAGGAGACATAAAAAACTCTCCTCCAGTCGACTTATCATTTTACCTAGCATGCCGCTGATACCCCTGTGACATCATGGTGTGGAGGCCCGATCAGGCCCGTTGACTTGAATCTTTAGGTTGATGACTGGGTGTCTCACCGGACAGCTCTTGTCCACGCTATCTCTTGCACGACTGTAGCGTCGTAAGCGTAACAATGGTCGCGGACCAGAGGTCTCCGGTAAAACAATCCAACTCACCGGTTAAAGCAGGAGCCCCTGACTCCTGTTTTAATCAGGGCAGCAATCCTGCCCTGGAGGTTGACATTACTTGTTTGAAGCAACCGCTGCTTCGATCAGGTCAGCACCGATCTGGTCTTCAAACTGCTTCCAAACGGGCTTCATCGCCTCAACCCAAAGCTGACGCTCGGCATCAGTAATAGTCACAACCTGAGAGCGCCTAGAATCAATAATCGCCTGACGATCACTGATATCCTTCTCGGCAGCAACGCTGTTACCGTAAGCGATAGCTTCGTCAAGCGCCTTCTTAATTTCAACTTTCAGCCCCTTGTCCAAACCCATCCAAAACTCAGCAGAAGTTACAACCAGGTAATCCAAGACACCGTGATTAGACTCGGTGATGAACGGCTGAACTTCATAGAATTTCTTAGAGTAGATGTTAGACCAGGTATTTTCCTGACCATCGATCGCCCGGGTCTGCAGCAGCGTAAATACTTCAGAGAAAGGCTTCTTCAAAGGTACCGCATCAATGGCTTCAAACTGCGCCTGGAGCACATCGGATGTCATGATACGAAACTTCTTGCCTGCCGCATCCGCAGGAACGCGAAGCTCTTCGCTAGCCGACAGCTGCTTCATGCCGTTATGCAGATAGCCCAAACCGACCAAACCTTTCTTTTCCAGCGAGCTCAGCAGCTTTTGGCCTGCAGGACCTTGCTGAAAACGCTCAACAGCATCCATATCCTTGAACAGGAAGGGGAGGTCAAAAATCTGTAGCGACTCGGTGTACTTCTGGAACTTAGACAATGAGGGCGCAGCCATCTGCACATCACCCAGCAGCATCGCTTCTAATACTTTGTTATCGCCAAACAGCTGAGAGCTGGGGAACACCTGTACCACAGCCTTACCGGCAAGACGCTCTGCGACTAGGTCGCGGAACTTGGTAGCCATCTGACCCTTAGGGGTATTTTCGGCAACTACGTGGGAGAACTTGATCTCAACCGGAGCTGCGGATGCAATTTGAGCACCCACTGTCAGAGCAAGAGTGGCTACTGCTGCAGTAATAAAACGCATAGGTTTTTCCTCGATAATCATTTTATTGTCGTTATGGCCGTACACACATTTCACTGTCGAACACGGCGCTATCAAAGCATATAGCAGCTAGTGTGCCAACAAGTGGAGATACAAATAAAAACAGGCAGTTATAACCTCAATTCAGCTTAAAATTCAGCTCTAATTAAAAATCCTTAATAAACAATGAGTTTTTGGGTGGATATCCACCACCCCTGCGCAGGGAGGAATGGGTGGATATCCGCCGACGCCCGTACAACTAAGGTCTAAACCCACATCCAGAGGAACAAACTCACTGCCAAGATAATAGCCAACGCCTGCTATGCATCCAATCTAAGCTGGATACTGTGCTACACAGTGTAGATCTATTTGGGCGCTTTCACCGTTTGCGGTGATCACGCAAAACATGGCCGGATTATCCATGACGCTCAGCGTGCTCTTCGTGCCGATAGTGATAACGTAAGTTTCGCCTAACAGCCACCCCCTCTACGCAGACCAGCATTGCTGCTTAAGCATGGGCCAGGCAGGGGGTGTTTGAGGCGGCGCAGTCGTCGAGCTTCCCCAGCGGCCATTCTTATGTACAACGCGCAGTGGATCGGCGCAGCCGACAAGTAGCGGGGTTCACTCGGTACGTCCCTGTACCTTACCCTAACGGGCAGCAACGAGAGAGATGCCAACGGCCCTTTGTCGGGTGTCAATCTTTAAAGTCTTGCTTATCCAGCTTATATTTGCGCATTTTGTCGTATAGCGTTTTACGCGGCAAACCCAATAATTTCAGTGTTTCCTTGATCCCCCCACCACTCAGCGCCAGCGCTTCCTCGATCAGCATTTTCTCAAATCGCTCCACTTTTTCCGGCAGACTTAAGCCTTCGGCACTCTGATCTAACTGCGGAATCAATTGATCAAATTCAAAGGTACAGCTCTCGCCCAGTAACACGTAGCGTTCCGCCACATTGCGCAGCTCCCGCACATTACCCGGCCAGTCATAGCTAACCAGGCTATGTACCCGGGCAGGACTCAACGCAGGAACTTCGCGCTGGAACTGCGCAGAAGCAATCAAGGCAAAATGCTGGAACAGTAAGGGGACATCGTCGCGGCGCTCACGCAGCGGAGGGATATCAACCCGAACCACATTGAGCCGATAGTAAAGATCCTCTCGAAACACCCCCTGCTGGCTGAGCTCCTTAAGATCCGCCTTGGTGGCGGCAACGATGCGTAGATCCAGAGAGATCACCGCATTGGCGCCCAGCCGCTCTATTGCCCGCTCCTCCAACACCCGCAGCAATTTAATCTGCAGCGACATCGGCATGCTTTCAATTTCATCCAGAAACAGGGTGCCGCCATCAGCGTGTTCGAGCTTGCCTATCCGCTGTTTTTTTGCGTCGGTAAAAGCCCCCTTCTCATGCCCGAACAGCTCGCTTTCAATCAGATTCTCTGGCATCCCGCCGCAGTTTATGGCGACGAAGTTATGATCTTTACGGCTGCTGTTTTCATGAATAAAACGTGCCACTAGGTCTTTTCCGGTACCCGTCTCGCCCATCAGCAGTATATCCGCAGGGGTATCCGCCACCTGCGCCAACAACTGACGCATCCGCTGTACCGGCGGCGTTTTACCGATGATACGAGGCCCCGGCGCGCTCTGCGCCTGCAACTCCTGACGCAGGTTGCGGTTTTCTATCGTCAGCGCACGCTTCTCCATCGCTCGCTTAACCACGTCGGCTAACAGATCCGCAGGGAAGGGCTTTTCAATAAAGTCGTAGGCACCGTCACGGATTGCGTTCACGGCCATCGATATGTCGCCATGGCCGGTAATCAGAATAACCGGCAGACCGGGATCGATCGCCCGTACCCGCTGCATCAGCTCCAAGCCATCCATCCCCGGCATATTAATATCGGTAACGATAACCCCAGCCCAGTCGTCACTGATGTAGTTTAGTGCCGATGCTGCATTATCGAGGGCCTTTACCTGATAACCAGCCAGTTCCAAGGTCTGACTTCCAGCAGAGCGGATATGTTTTTCATCATCGATCAAAATGACGGTAGGCTGCGTTACATCCATCAGGCTCGGCATCCAATAACGGGAAAGAGGACCGATAATACCGGATTAACTGCAACAAGGAACAACTAGAGACAGAAACTGTGGCGGGAAGAAAGCCGAGATGTAGGTAAAGATCAATCAGATATTTTTGGCCAGAGTTCGCGGAGCAGCGCACCCAGATTAAAATGAAACGGCGCTTTAACCATCTCCACCATGGTAAAGCTACGATCACCGGTGTCTCGAATTATTGCCCGCTCCAGGTGCTCTCCCTGCGACGAAATAACCGATCCGACGATAGGAAAAGCAGGAATATCGCTACGCCGAATTACCACGGCTATCTCATTATTAGCCAGCCGTACCCAGCTACCGGGGGGCTGTGTACCCAGGACGCTAATCAACGTTTTAGCCAAGTCCGCATCAATATGCTCTCCGCGGCTATGAAATATCTGTTTCATCGCCTCACGCGGCAACAGCGCTGAACGGTCACCCCGAGGGCGTGCCATAGCAACGTAGATGTCGGCCAATGCGAGTATTCGTGCTGCCTTGCTTATCTGATCACCGCCGAGCGCCTGCGGGTATCCCTTACCGTCTAGCCGTTCGTGATGCTGTTCAACAGCACTGAGCCAGACAGAATCTTTAACCCCCGCCTGTTCGAGAATTTTCAACCCATTCAGCGGGTGCTTTTGGATCTGCCGTCGCTGACTCTCGGTCAACTCTGTCGCCTGCTTGTCGAGTCGGTCTTCTTGCAGATCAAGCATACCTATATCTTGAGTCATCGCTGCACACAGCAGTAGCAACCGTGCAGAAGGGCGCATACCGACCTGGCGCCCAATTAATTCACAGAGCACTGCGGCATAAAGTTCCTTAACATGCTGGTTATGGGGATTGCGATTTAACTGCAGGACGGCCAACAACCCCATCGAATGATCCTGACAGGCATGCTGAATCTTGTGCGCAAGATACAAACAACGGGAAATTTGTTTGCGGTCTGGACTGATCAATAGCTGATCGAAGGTGTCGGCCAAAAACTTATGCTGAACATCGACCCAGATGAATATATCCGATGACTTATCGTCATCTTTTGTTTGTTTTTCATCTGATTCAACGGTGCTCATTCACCACTCCGATTTAGATCTGCTTGTATTAATGCCTCTACCCTCAGACATCCGATACAGAAACCTATAAACGGGTATCAGTAGTGCAACGTATAAATTGACAAAACATTATATATTGTAAGTCTAAGCAGCGCCTAACCACAACCATATTAACTGTATTAAAAAAATCGTAAGCGTATGATAAATAGTAGCTAGTTCTCATCCGTAAACAGCGTGTTATTCAGATTAATCGGACGACAGCTAGGGGCCATACGCCCCGTCTTTGTCTTAATTTATCGCTATTTTGGTTGGCGCTACTGGTTCACGTCGAGGAGCCACTGTGCCGGCTAAAAAGCGGCGTATCGCTTAAAACTCAACGGCCCTGCAGCTAATCGCCGGTGCCGCTACGTGCCAGGTAGGCGCCAATCCACTGGCGCACCTGCTCAAACTGCTGGCCTAGCTGCTTGATCTGTGCCTCGACGTCCGCGTCGCCCTGTTTCCCCGCCTGTTCTAGGAAAAAACTGGTATCGGCCAATGCGTTTGCCCCCACCGTACGCGCCGCTGATTTTAATTTGTGGGCCTGCGTCCCCATCTCGGTGATGTTTTTTTGTCCGTAGCCCGAGACGATCGCTTCCACCAGCTCGGCGCCTGAGGTTAAAAAGTCACGATAAAAACTGGCCAGCAGGGCCGGGTCGTCCGCCCCCAGTATGTTGCTCAGCGCATCGATATCTACCACACCCGCATCGCTGGCACTCAGTTCCTCAGTCGCGGTCTCGGGTGCAGAGCCATGATCCTGCTCCGTACCCCGTGGCAGAGGCATCCACCTCTCCAGCATCGCCTGCAGCCGTTTAAGTTTAATAGGCTTGGTCAAATAGTCGTCCATGCCTGCGGCGAGGCAGGCAACATCAACGCCCTTCAGGGCATCGGCGGTAATGGCAATGATGGGGATGCGCCTGCCCGCGCCTTCCTGCTCACGGATGGCGCGGGCGAGGTCATAGCCGTCCATATTGGGCATATGACAGTCGGTCAGCAGCAACGCGTAGCGATCGCTACGCCACCGCTCCAGCGCTTGCACGCCGTCCTCGACAAACTCTGCGGCGTACCCCAGCATCGCCAACTGCTGGCGAATCACCTTTTGGTTGATGGCATAGTCTTCGGCAACCAGTATCAGCTGCCCGGCGGCCTCCGCCGCCTCGGTGCTGACCGGGGTCGTCGTAATTTCGGTTTCGCTGGTTGGATCGGCTTGCTGAGCAGGCTCCCAACCCATGCTGGCGGCGACGGCGTTCA
Source organism: uncultured Neptunomonas sp. (assembly GCA_963974645.1). Classification (GTDB taxonomy): domain Bacteria; phylum Pseudomonadota; class Gammaproteobacteria; order Pseudomonadales; family Balneatricaceae; genus Motiliproteus. Next base: position 21,152 of record CAXBEA010000039.1, read on the forward strand.
GCAGCTGTGAGCGCCGGGTCGTACCCAGGTCCAACATCACGCCGTTGTCCCCATCCGCACGGACGTAGCGCCGATTTCCGCGTCCAAAGAGCACAAACCGAAGCGCACCTTCGGTACCGAGCTGACGCAGCTGATCCCGCAACAATTTTGCACGATCCGGGTCATCACCGCCATCGATCAAAACTACCTGCTGGAGGCCGTCTAGGTACCAATCGCGGACTCGGCGCAGGGCGCCATCGAGTGGCACCGTCTCGACCAGGGCGCCGGCCTGGGTGAAATAGCCCTGCAGCATCTGCGCGGCAGTCTCATCATTGCTTACCAGCAACGCCCGCAGACCGCTCAGCAGGGTACCTGCTGCTGAAGGCGTAGCGTCTTTACTCGCCTCCAGACGCAGGTAGACAGCAACGCGGGTCCCTTGGCCCGGCCTGCTCTCCACCTCGATCCTACCATCCATCATTTCGACCAGGCGGTTGCAAATAACCAAGCCAAGACCGGTACCGCCATAGTGGCGGGTGGTCGACTCCTCACCCTGCGAAAAGGGCTGAAAGATCCGCGCCTGAACCTCTGGCGTCATGCCGATACCGTTGTCGCTGACCTGCAGGCAGATGTCCGCGAACCCATTTTCACTCTCGACCAGCTTGGCAATAACGTAGACCCGGCCCTGCCTGTCCTGAATACCCTTAGTGAACTTGATCGCATTACCGGTCAGGTTGTAGAGCACCTGCTGCAGCCGTACCGAATCGCCGAGTAACCGCGGAATCCGCGCATCGCAGAAAACCAACAGATCGACATTATTCGCCGTCGCCAGCGTCCGCAGGGCGTCGCCGACGCTCTCCAGCACGGCTTCCACCGAGATCGGCAGCATCTCCAACCTCAAGCCGCCGGCCTCAATCTTGGAAAAATCGAGGATATCGTCGATCACATGGGTCAGGATGTTCGATGAGTCTTGAATCGAAAGGATCAAGTCTCGCTGCTTGGGGTCGAGGCTGGTATAGGCCAGCACGTCGATCATGCCCACCACGCCGTTAAGCGGGGTGCGAATTTCATGACTCATGGCCGCGAGGAATACCGACTTGGCCTTGTTGGCCGCCTGTGCCGCCTCCTTCTCCTCGATCGCACTCTTTTCCGATAGCACCCGATCGGTAATATTAGAGTGGGAGACCAGAATATGGCCACCGTCCTGTTTCGCCAGGGAGCGACAGCGCATCCGAAACCAGCGCAGCTCGTCGGGGGCGTGACAATCGTATTCGACTTCAAACCGATCCTGCTCGCCGTTGAGCATCCTGGTTAGGTTTTCGTAGACCGTCTGACCCTGATCGGAGCCGTTCAAAGCGGCATTGCGAACGGCCTCAAGATAGCTCATCTGGAGGCTGTCCGCTCCAGCCTCCAGACCGTTTTGGCTGCCGAAATCACGCCACGACCGGTTGACGAAGATGATGCGACCCATATCGTCAAGCACCGCGATCTGGTCGGTCAGCGAGTCCAGTATTTGGCGGCTAAAATCCCTTTCGTACGCCAACTTGGCTTCGGCTTCTTTGCGCTCGGAGATATCGCGGATGATGCCGGTAAAAAAGCCGCCAGCCGCCAGCGTCAGCGCACTGACACTCAGCTCCAGGGGAAAGCGACTGCCATCGGCACGCAGCCCCTCCAGCTCCCGGCCAATACCGATAATTTTTGCTTCGCCAGTTTGCTGATAATTGCGCAGATACTGATCATGACCGCTGCGGTGGGGCTCGGGCATCAGCATACTGACATTGTGGCCGATCATTGCCGCCCGTGGATAACCAAACAGCTGTACGATGGCGTCGTTGACCCCTTCGATCTGCCCCTGCGCATCGATAACCACGATGCCGTCGACGGTGGATTCGAAGATCGCTTCGAGGCGCCGTTCGGCCACCAGCAGCTCTCGCCGACCGAAGGCAAAGAGATAAGCCAGGATGATCAGTAACAGGGCCACCACTGCTGCAGCCGCATACATCAGCGTGCGGGTCAGCTGTAGCAAGCCATAAGCCTCGGCCACATCCTGCTCGCTGGCCATGCCGATATCCAGCTTAGCGTGCCAGGTCCAGACGCCGACGACCGGCACCCCTCGATAGTCTCGATAGCCCACCATGTTAGATCCGCTTTGCCGCTGCATGGCGCTGCTTGCCATCAGCGTCGGGAGGCGCTGCTCGATTGGCAGGCCGACCGCCCTGGGTTCGGTCAGATCGATCCCCGGATCCCGCAACAGAACTCTACCGGCACTGGATTCCCCCGGTCGAATTAGCCCCATGGCCACCAGCTGGGATTCAAACCGGCTTTCGTTGAGCATCACACCCTTGCGGTCGAATACATAGGTTTCGCCGGACACTCCAACCCGCTCGCGGGCCAGCAGCGAAAACAGCGTTTTGCTCGGGTCGATACGCAGGGTCAGCAGGGCGATCACCCGGCCCTCTGGATCGCGGATCGGGGCACCCGAAAACAGCGCAAGATCGCCCGCCGAGGGCGCCTCCTCCCCCGTTTCTGGCAGCGCTACCTTCGAAAAAACCATCTTGCTGACCAGGTTAGCGCCGGACCAGAGTCTATCCAAAAATAAGGGCTGTTCGGCCAGACGGTTGAGGGCGCCGACACTGGCATCAAGGGAAGAGCCAAGATTGACGTTGCCCGGCCCAATAACGAAAAACTCTAGATGCTTCTGGTCTTCTAGCAACGAGGCCAGTTGCCGCCTGATCCGCGGCTGTGCCGGGGCCGCCAGCAGCTGCGGCTGTGTCGCAGGTTCTGCCAACAACGCCTCGACCAGGCCAATCAGCGCTGGGGTTTCGGCCAGATTCAACACTACTCGCCTTTCCCCCTCCACCCAGATATCAAGGGCCTCCGCAGTGCTTTGCAGCAGCGTCGTAAGGGTGTCTTGGAGAACGTGCTTGGAGCGCTGTTCGATAACCGATACGGCGACCGTGGCCAGCGTCAGCAGAACCAGCATAGCAGCCAGCAGCGCCAGGCCTTCTCGAAAGTGAAGCCCGGTCCAAGCTCTGTATCGGTCAGGTCTGCTCATCGGCTAGATCCAAACTTTTTTCCAAGCTCGAGGGTGTGCAAGCCAAGCCCCTGGTTTGCCGTCACTTGGTATTGTCTTCCACCCCGCTCTCCTGCTACCGGAGCGCAACCCCCGCTGCCGAGCATGTTTTCTCGGCAGCTCTCGACGACCAACGCCTTTACAGATGCGAAGCCAGAACAGGGAGGGATTAGCCGGCTTTCCGCTGGGTGAGAACCGATTAGCCGACGGGCAGCGGAACGCGCCTTAGCGCCCAAGGTACTTCTGCAACTTTTCCAACAGAATTTTTGCATTGACCGGCTTGGCGATAAAATCGCAGGCCCCAGCAGCTATGCCACTCTGTACCATGTTTCGCTCGGCACGGCCGCTGGCGATAATCACCGGCGTATCACGAAATCGCGGCTCCGCCTTGATACGGCGGGTGGTTTCTATGCCGTTGATATCGGGCAACATGATATCCATCAGAATCAGGTCGGGCAGCTGCTGGTGCAGATGCCTCAAGGCGGCATACCCGTCTTCGGCGACAAACACCTGATAGCCTGCTTTGCCCAGTATCTGGCTGTAGATGCGTTGGATAAACGTATCATCTTCGACCACCAAGATGGTTTGCGTCTGCGTTGACTGGACCTGGCTGTCAATCTTATTGAGCTGGTTGCGGGCATCCTGCTCGAAGCTATCGAGCCAGCGACTAAGCGCGGCAGGATCGGGCGCTTGGTTCCTGAGCTCTTGTACACGCTCCTTGACCGCATTCAGGTGTTGCCCGACCTGCGATTTATCCACCAACTTGATGGCGCCGTCGAACTCGCGCTGAACGATGAGTTGCTGCAGCGCTTCAAGCTCCTTATCCATTTGCAGAGACAGCTGAGTTGAAGCGCTACCCACCTCTCGATCCAGCCCTCGCGCGGCTTCAACCGCGCTGCTGACAAAACTCCCCATTTTACCGAGTTCGGCGCGGGTGATCATCAGCGCCGGCGCCGCCTCTGCTGCCGAGGAACGCAACTGATTACGCACCAGTGCCTGGCGAACTGACATTTTAAGTTGGTTTGGGTCGTGGAGGGGGCGAAAAGCGACGTAGTCGTCAAAGACCCTTTTTTTGCACAGCGCGTACGCGGTGTCGGTTTCCTTGCTGCTACAGAGCACCACCGCCTGGTGACGAATTTTGCCAGCGGCATTGTCTTCGGTTCGAAACAGGCCGAGGTAAAAACGCTCGGCGGCGCTGATATCACTGAAGGCCATCATCAGCACTTCGGGTTGATGGCGGACAAAAGCGGTCAGCGCAGCGTCGGGGTCCGACTCATAAAGAACGCCTTTATGCTCCGTGTTAAGAATATGGCGCAGCACCTCGGTGTCCCCCGCCTCGACGGCAACCACCATCACGCGAACATCGGCCTCATTTTTATCTGCATCCATTCGCCCGGTTCCCTCGCTTCTTGTTTCAGTTTGCTGATTGCCAGCAATTACCGGTGGACCTCAATGGCGTAGTAAAGAATCCTACCGGGACATCTAATGTGAACAAGCCAGGTTTAGTCAAGCAATATTCAACCCTGGGCCTCAGTATCCCTGCCTAGAAGCTTCTTTGCCAGAAAAGCGCAGCGCTTCGTTTGGCGGGGGATAAGGAGCCTGAATGGCTCGGCGCTAAGGTCTTTGCAGCTAATTGCCGCCAGAGCCCCTCGGGCAGTCACATCGCCCCCTGGCCGCGATAATCGGATGAAATAATGCCGTCGTAATCCGTATTATTAAAACCAGCCGTGTAGTGGAAACATTGATCAGGGACATATTTCCACCACCAAACATCTGCTATAGTGACAAATGTTAATATACACGAGATCAAGGGTAAGAGTGGCATACACTCAACAAAAAGGGAGCTGCTACGGGGCAAAACCCAGGGTCGAAATGGAGATCACCCGAATGGACGGGTTTCAACCTATTATCCCATCAACGCAGTCCCTCATCGCTCGTAGAGGCCGTGTTTCGTTGCTGGTTCTGGCGGTCTCCCTACTGCTTAGCCTCGCCGGCTGGCAGACCAGCCAGAACTATGTCAACGGCGCTACCGAGCGCCAATTCAAGGCCGACACCCACCTGATCGAAACCCTGATAAAGTCTCGCATGGACGCCTACGAGCAGATCCTGCGGGGCGGCGTCGGTCTGTTTAACGCCTCGACCAGGGTCACTCGATCCGATTGGCGCCAATATGTCACCGGCCTACGATTGAACGAGCACTTCCCCGGTGCCCAGGGTGTCGGCTTTGCTCTGCACATCCCCCCCGCCAAGCGGGCAGCACACCTGCAGGAGATGCGTGAGCAGGGGTTTACCGACTATGCGGTGAGGCCCGCAGGGGTCCGTGACAGCTATACCTCAATTATCTTCCTCGAGCCCTTCGATGAGCGCAATCGGCAGGCCTTCGGTTACGACATGTTCTCCGAACCCACGCGCCGCGCCGCTATGGAAAAGGCACGGGACACCGGCTTGGCCGCACTGTCGGGAAAGGTGGAGCTGGTACAGGAGATCACCGACGATAAACAGGCCGGCTTTTTGCTCTACCTCCCTCTATACAGCCATCCGGCTGACACCCTGGAGGCGCGCCGCAAGGCGTTACTGGGCTACGTCTACAGTCCTTTTCGCGCCGCCGATCTAATGCAAGGCCTGCTTCCAGAGCGCGCCTCAACGTCCCATTTCAAGCTCTTTGACGGCGCCGAGGATAAGCCCGAGGCGCTGCTCTACGACAGCGACACAGAGCTAGGGCCGGAAGCAGACCAGCACCAGCACCTGCTCTTTATAACCTCAACCATGAGGGTCGCCGGCCGGCCCTGGACGATTCGCTTTGTCTCAAACCCTGCGTTCGTGTCCGCGCTGGGATTCAGCTACCCCAGCGCCGTTCTAATCGTCGGCATCCTGCTAAGCGCACTGTTGTCTGTCATCAGCTGGACCCTGATCACCACTCGGCAGCGCGCGTTAAAACTTACCGAGAGCAGCATTAGGCTCGAACTGATTAACGATGAGCTGCAGCAAGCCAAGGCCGAAGCGGAGCAGGCCAGCCGCGCCAAATCGGCGTTTTTGGCGGCCATGAGCCACGAAATCCGCACCCCCATGAACGGGGTGGTTGGCATGGTCGAAGTCTTAGCCCACAGCCAGATGGCCGATCACCAGGCCGACGCGGTCAAAACCATCCGTGAATCCTCCTTCGCCCTGCTGGCGCTGATCGACGATATCCTCGATTTTTCCAAGATTGAAGCCGGCCGGCTGGATCTGGAACATATCAGCGTACCGCTGGTAGATATCGTCGAGGGCGTCTGTACATCGTTGACGTCGGTGGCGGCAAACAAGGGCGTGGCGCTCTCCCTGTTTGTCTCGCCGGAGGTACCGGAACAGATCTGGTCCGACCCCACTCGCCTGCGCCAGGTACTGTACAACCTGGTGGGCAACGCCATTAAATTCAGCGCCGACCCGCTTCGACAGGGCCGTGTAGAGGTACGGGTTGAGGTCGACCCGAACCCAACCTTACCACGCATCAGATTCGGTATCCTCGACAACGGTATCGGTATGACCCAGGAGACCCTAGACAACCGTTCACCTCCTTCAGTCAAGCGGAAAACTCGACCACCCGCCGCTTTGGCGGCACCGGGCTGGGCTTGGCCATCGCCCACCGTTTGGTAAAATTGATGGACGGCGAAATCAACGTCCAAAGCCAGCCAGGCGAGGGTTCATGCTTTACGGTGATAATCCCGGTGGAGGCAGCACCCGGCAAAAGCCGACCTCTGCCGGATCTGGGTGGTCTCCAGGCTATCTTGGTCAAGAGCCCCGACTTCAATATCGACGACCTGCGGGTATACCTCGAACATGCTGGGGCACGGGCGCATCTGGCTCTCGATATGGATGCCGTGCGGCTGCTGACAGCAGGCCTTACCGAACCCGCAGTGCTGATCCAGGATGCACGGGCGGCGGATTCTGAATTGTCTTTGCGCCTAGACGCTACAGCGATCCTGCAGCGGGTACTGATCGCCCGCAGCCCGCCTCGGCTCACCCAAACCGCTGCCGACACCCGGATAATTCTGAATGGCAATGCGTTGCGGCGGCACGTATTCCTCGGCGCCGTGGCGGTGGCAGCAGGACGGGCTGCTCCAGCGATACTGCACCTGGATGACGAGGATAATTCTGAGGGCGTACAGGCCGACCCCCTCAGCGTCGCCGAAGCCCGCGCCTTGGGGAAGCTGATTCTGGTGGCAGAGGATGACCAGATCAACCAGAAAGTCATCTTGCGGCAGCTGGGCTTGCTGGGATACGCGGGTGAAGTAGCGGGCAACGGCCGCGTTGCCCTGGAGATGTGGCGCAGCGGCAACTACAATCTGCTGCTCAGCGATCTGCATATGCCTGAGCTGGACGGCTACGGATTGTCCGGGGCCATCCGTGCCGAAGAAACCGGCCCATCGCGTATCCCTATCCTGGCCCTCACCGCCAATGCGCTGAAGGGCGAGGCTCACCGCGCCCAAGCGGCGGGGATGGACGAATACCTGACCAAGCCCATTCGACTCCATCTCCTTAAAGCCGTGCTGGACAAATGGCTACCAACAGCCTCCCGCTATTTGCTATCGGAAGCTCCCCAAGGAGTATCAACGGACCCAGGCCTTGAACGTACCCGTGCGCCGGTCATGGATACCGATGTGCTCAAGGAGCTGGTGGGCGATGACCCCGACATTATCCAGGAGCTGCTCGCCGACTACCTCGCCTCGTTGCGGCAACAGGCTCAAGAGTTGAGCCAGGCCTCCGCGCTCGGTGACACCCAAAAGGTTAGCGCCATCGCCCATAAACTCAAGTCGTCGTCCCGCGCCGCTGGCGCCTTGGCGCTAGCCGATCGGTGCGCCGAGCTGGAGAACGCTGGCCGAACTGAAGACCAGGCGGCCATCACCCAGCAGACGCCGCAATTCGAAACCGCAGTAGCTGCGGTCCAAGACGCTATATCCAAACTGCTGGGCGGAACAACCACTTCAATCCAAGAGAGATGCCGATGAAAATTCTGCTGATTGACGACGAACCCTTCGTACTCAAAGTGCTCACGCGTCAGTTGTCGGTGCTCGGTCATACCGACGTAATCTGCCATCAGGATGCCCGTGAGGCGCTGACACTGCTGGAATCGATGGACGATTCCATTGACCTGATCTTCTGCGACCTGCAGATGCCGCTGATGGATGGTGTGGAGTTCGTCCGCCACCTGGTTCAAATCGACTACAACGGCAGCCTGGTACTGGTAAGTGGTGAAAATAAGCGGATTCTGCAGACCGTTGAAAAACTGGCCAAAGGACAGCAACTACAGGTGCTTGGCGCCCTGAATAAGCCGGTTCTGCCCGAGCAGCTGCGGCAGGTGCTGGAATCTTATCGAGCAGGTGTCGCTCGCGCTCCCCTGGCCACCCACGCAAAGCGATACGGCGCCGATGAACTACGCCGGGCTATCGCCAACGGTGAACTGGAAAACTACTATCAGCCCAAAGTCTCTATCGCCAGCGGTGAGTTGGTCGGGGTCGAAACCTTGGTGCGCTGGCGCCACCCCACCGATGGACTGGTGTTTCCGGACCAATTTATTGCCACTGCCGAAGAGAATAATCTGATCGATGATCTGACCGCGACGGTATTGACCGAAGCGCTGGATCAGGCCCGCCGCTGGCAGGCTGACGGGCTGCCGTTGCGTGTCGCGGTCAACATCTCGATGGACAATCTTAGCTCGCTGGCATTTCCCGAGAGCGTGGTTCAGGCGGCAACAAAGGCTGGGGTTGATACCTCTAGCCTATTGCTGGAAGTGACCGAAAGCCGACTGATGAACGACCGGCAGGCACAGCTGGAAATACTCTCACGCTTGAGCCTCAAGCATATCGGCCTGTCCATCGACGATTTCGGCACCGGTCACTCCACCTTCGTCCAGCTACGAGACATCCCCTTCAATGAACTCAAGGTGGATCGCGGATTTGTTCACGGGGCCTGGCGGGACAAGTCCTTGGCAGCGATTTTCCAAGCGAGCGTCAGTATGGCACGACAGCTAGAAATGGCGACTGTCGCCGAAGGCGTAGAAGACCATGATGACTGGGAATTTTTAAAGACGACCGGCTGCGATATCGCGCAGGGGTATTTCATCGCCAGGCCGATGCCAGGTGACGCTATAAAGAGCTGGATCAACGAATGGGAAACACGCCGGGCAGATCTATACGCCCCCCGTCCAAGCCCCTAAGATTACGGCTATAGACGGCCACCCTGCACAGTATCGATCGAGTCCAGGGTCGCCAATGCACAGGGGGCTACACCCAGCAGTCCTGCACAGCCTGTTGCTCTACGGCTACGCCACAGGGGTGATACCAAAGGGGTTGGTCACCTCAAGCATATTCATTGTTCTGTTCTCAGATCAAACAGATACGCTGTTGCAGCTCTTCGATCAGCACCTTGGTGTTTTGTGAATAGTCCATCGGCACCTCCACCAGGTGCACACCACCGGCGTTGAAAGCACGCTCGAATACCTCGGTCAGGGTAGCGGTCTCTTCGATGCGGTGGCCGGTCACCCCATAGGCGGCAGCGTAGGTCATAAAGTCCGGGTTGTTGAACTCCAGCCCCCAGTCCGCAAACCCCGCCAGGGCCTGTTTCCAGCGGATCATGCCGAAGGCGTTGTCGTTGAGCACCGTCACCACCAGGTTCAGCCCCAACCGCACTGCGGTCTCCAGCTCCTGGCTGTTCATCATAAAGCCGCCGTCGCCGCAGATCGCCATCACCCGCTTGGTCGGGTTCAGCATCGCCGCCATCATCGCCGACGGCAGCCCGGCACCCATGGTCGCCAACGCGTTATCCAGCAGCACCGTGTTGGGCCGATGGGCTGGGTAATTGCGGGCGAACCAGATCTTGTACATGCCATTATCCAGCGCCAGGATGCCGTCGTCGGGCATCACCCGGCGGATATCGGCCACCAGTCGCTGGGGAATGACCGGGAAACCCGGGTCATCGCTGCCATCGAGCAGGTGTTGGTTGATCTCGCCACGCACTCGATTGAAATACGCAGGATCGGCGTCCAATCGACCCACGGCATCCTTCAGGCGGCTGACGGAGGCCGAGATATCACCGACCACCTCCACCTGGGGGAAGTAGACTTCGTCGACCCGAGCCGATTTATAATTGATGTGGATGACTTTTTTGCCACCCTCTTGCATAAAAAACGGTGGTTTTTCCACCACGTCGTGGCCGACGTTGATCACCAGGTCGGCACGGTCGATAGCGCAGTGCAGGTAATCGTTAGCAGACAGCGCGGCGGTCCCCATACAAAAGGCGCTGCGTTCGTCCACCACCCCTTTCCCCATCTGGGTATTGAAGAAGCGGATTTCGCTGGCGGCGACAAATTGGTTCAGCGCCTGGCTGGCGGCCTTGCGATTGGCGCCAGCGCCGATCAACAGCAGCGGATAACGAGCCGCTCTGATCAGTTCGGCAGCCTCCCGGATGACCGGGTCACCGGCCACGGCATAATGACGCTGATGGGGTGGCACCAACGGCGCACGGGTCTCCTCGGCTGCGATATCTTCGGGCAGTTCTAGCAGCACCGCCCCCGGACGCTCCTCCTCGGCGATGCGAAACGCCTCGCGCACCAGGGTAGGGATCGAGTTGCCGTGGACGATCTGCCGCGACATCTTGGCGACCGGCTCCATCAGCTGGACGATATCGATGATCTGGAACTGTCCCTGCTTGGAGCTCATGATCGGTTTCTGGCCGGTGATCATGATCAGCGGAAAACCGCCGAGCTGGGCATAGGCCGCTGGGGTCACAAGATTGGTAGCACCCGGCCCTAGGGTCGCCATGCAGACCCCAGCCTTACCGGTCAGTCGACCGTAGGTGGCGGCCATAAATCCAGCCCCCTGTTCATGGCGGGTCAACACCAGCTTAATGCTGGAACCTTGCAGGGATTCCAGCAGGTCGAGGTTTTCTTCGCCGGGCAGCGCAAAGAGGTACTCGACCCCCTCCTGCTCCAGCGCCTTGACCAATAGATCCGACGCCTTGATGGGCGTAGCAGCGGTTGTATTGGACATGTTCGCTCCTGTAGTCATGGCATTTAGGTTGTGCGAGGGCCCTGTCTCATCCAGAGCTATGTGCGTATCAAGCTTAGACGCACAGGCCGACACGGGGTTACAGCGGACTGATAATTTCTCTTCTTTGTTATCGCTGGCCTGTATCTGAAAAATGACCCCTCTTTGATGTAATGGCTGAACGTTATCCTCAGCATCGCCCTTAGCGTCGCCTTCTACCGACATCGGGTTAGCCCGTTTGCCCACAAAGAACCGATAGCACCTACAATTTAGCCAGGAGAACGGCAACGACCCATTGAACACACCGAACGAGTCCAACGTATGGAACCCGACATGAGCAAAGGTAACGAACCCACCCGGACGGCGCTCGAACAGGCCTTCGATAAAGCGCTATCTCCTTTTCAGACTTTTATTGAAGACCAGAAGACCAGCAGCATCCTGTTGGTTGCGGCCACATTGATAGCGCTCGCCATCGCCAACTCCGACTTGGTTGATAGCTACCAGGATCTTCTAGATATACATCTGGGGATTGTGGTGGGGGATGAAAGTATCTTCATGAGCCTCGGCCACTGGATCAACGATGGCCTGATGGCGCTGTTCTTTTTTGTTATCGGCGTCGAAATAAAACGCGAGCTGCTGGCCGGAGAGTTACGTGAACTGAAAAAGGTGGCGCCGATTCTAGCGGCGGCTGTCGGCGGCATGCTGCTGCCGGCGTTGATTTACTATGCGATCAACGCTGGCAGCCCCACTGCGCTGGGTTGGGGGATCCCCATGGCCACCGATACAGCCTTTGCCATCGGGCTGCTGGTGTTGCTTCGCGAGCGCGTGCCCAAGAGTGCCTTTGCGTTTTTGACGGCGCTGGCCATCATCGATGATATCGGCGCCATTCTCGTCATTGCGTTCTTTTACAGCGAGGAAATCAACCCCACCCTGCTCGTGCTGGCAGCCGTTATGCTGGCCGGTTTGGCCCTGTGCAATGTTCTCGGCATTCGGCGCCCCAGTGCCTACCTGATCGGCGGCGTGGCCGTCTGGGTCGCCATGCTCGGATCTGGCGTGCACGCCACCCTCGCCGGCATTCTGGTCGCAGCGACTATCCCTGCGCGCCCCAGACAGGATACCAGCTGGTTTCTTGAGCGCGCAAAAACCCTGCTGCAACGCTTCGAAACGATTGAAGACCGTAAACAGCAAGCGACCCCGATATTGGAAGAAGAGGAGCAACACGCGGTTGCCGAGGACGTCATTGACGCCGCTGGCGAGGCCACGACGCCCCTGCGGCGCTGGGAACAAGCGCTGAGAGATCCGGTAGCACTGCTGGTGATGCCGATTTTCGCCTTCGCCAATGCCGGTATCGGGTTAGATGAGATATCGGTTTCGGAGATGCTCACCGAGCCCCTGGCCATCGGCATCCTGCTGGGCATGGTGGTCGGTAAAGGCATAGGTATTCCCCTGTTCGCCTGGGTGGCGATCAGATGCAAGATTGGCCAGCTGCCAGCCGGTCTATCCCTCAGACATGTGGTAGGGTTGGGGTTACTGGGAGGGATCGGCTTTACCATGGCGATATTTATCAGCAGCCTGGGGTTCGGCCAACAGCCCGAAACGCTGGTGATGGCCAAGGCGTCTATTCTCCTGGGGTCCACCCTGGCCGGCGTCTTGGGCTACCTGTGGCTACTGCAATGCAACAAGGGCAGCAGCACTGACTACTAAGCGTCAGCCCCTTTAGTCAAAGAGCCTGAACTATGCCGACCCGATTCCCTCTGTTTGCCTGCTCTACACTGTTGGTGATTGCGCTGATCACACCACTATGGCCTAGCATCCTCTGGTT
>CAXBEA010000040.1:0-34040 GCA_963974645.1 uncultured Neptunomonas sp.
GCATGGGTACATGACCGGGGCCTTCGATCATTACCTGGACATCATGCTTCCAGGCGACCTTGGTCAGCTCACCGAGGGTTTCCAGCTCACCGAACTGGGCCTCGTCGTTGGCATCGGCGATTGAGCCGGGACGCAAGCCATCACCCAGCGAAAAAGAGACATCGTAGGCCTTGCAGATCTGGCAGATATCATCGAAATGGGTGTAGAGGAAGTTCTCTTTATGGTGCGCCAGGCACCACTTGGCCATGATCGAACCGCCACGGGAGACGATTCCGGTGACCCTTTTGGCCGTCATCGGCACATAGCGCAGCAGTACCCCGGCATGAATCGTGAAGTAATCCACCCCCTGCTCGGCCTGTTCGATCAGGGTGTCACGGAACACCTCCCAGGTCAGATCTTCGGCCACGCCGTTGACCTTTTCCAGCGCCTGATAGATCGGTACGGTACCAATAGGTACATGGCTATTACGGATGATCCACTCGCGAGTCTCGTGGATATTCTTACCGGTGGACAGGTCCATGATGGTGTCGGAGCCCCAGCGGGTGCCCCAGGTCATCTTGGCCACTTCCTCTTCGATCGAGGAGCCCAGCGCCGAGTTACCGATGTTACCGTTGATCTTGACCAGGAAGTTACGCCCAATGATCATCGGTTCCAGTTCTGGGTGGTTGATATTGGTGGGAATAATGGCGCGTCCTGCGGCCACTTCCGAGCGCACAAACTCGGGGGTGATCTCTTTGGGGGTGTTCGCGCCAAAACTCATGCCCGGATGCTGCACATACTGCTCTGGATTATCGAGCGCTTCGGTCAGCTTCATGTTCTCGCGGATAGCGATATATTCCATCTCCGGGGTGATGATCCCCTGGCGCGCGTAGTGCAGCTGGGTGACGTTGGCACCCGCCTTGGCCCGGCGTGGCTTGCGCTGCAGATTGAAACGTAGCGCTGCCAACGCGTCCAACGACTCGCGCTGGCGGCCGAATTCAGAAGAGAGGCCATCCAACAGCTCGGTATCGCCGCGCTCTAGAATCCAGCCCTGACGCAGCGGCGCCAGACCTTTACGCACATCGATACAGACCGCAGGGTCGGTGTAGGGGCCCGAGGTATCGTAGACCCGCAGCGGTTCGTTTTTCTCGGCACCCTCTTTATGCCCGAAACTCAGCGGCGTATCAGCCAGGGTAATCTCACGCATCGGCACCTGGATATCAGGTCGACTGCCTTGGATATAGACTTTGCGACTTCCGGGAAAAGGTTGCACCGAAGCGCTATCAACCAAGGCCGTTTGGCTTAGGATAGAAGAACTCACACTCTTATTCATTATGACCTGCCCAGCGATGACGAAAACATGAATGGAGGCCAACAATAGCCAGTATTAACTCGCTGCCATAGGACCAAAGTTATGCTGATGAATACGCCAACCCGGACGAATGGAAGCGATTGTCCTTTGGCAACGGATCGATTAAACGTATAACCCCAGCCAGGTAATGGTCGGAGCCCCTATCCGCTGATAACGACGTTGCGAATGCACTGTTTCCAGCAGTGCTGCAGCCTGCAGTCACCCTGCGATGGAAGATGCTCTTTAGCAGAAATGGGTACTAAGCAATCCTTAGTTTTTAAAGGCCTGCTGATATCCTGAACCGGCTTATCCTGTACAACGGATAACAACAGATCGAGATAGGTGTTGATTTTCCGCATCTCACGAGCACTCAGCCCCTCTCTGGACGAAGTTTGAACTAGCCATACAATGCCCGAGTGATACACAATTATTGTGGCACTAAGATCTGCAATGACTTGTGAAGGCTCAAGAAGGCCGCTGTACGGGGCTTCTGTCGCCTGCACCATAAGTCTGCAAACTCGCATTCACAAAACCAACGAGTTACGCATTAAAAATGCGGCATAAGCCTGCATGGAATTGCAGCATAAGTCTGCAAATTAGTTCTCACTTTCGCGCTAAAACCATCTCTGTAGTTAAACTACAGAGATTCTCTTATCTATAACGACAAAACCCCCAGCGTTTGCCGGGGGTTTTATCGTTTGCACCATAAGTCTGCATAAGACCAACTATAAATTCAAAAGGTTTAGCCAAAGATTGCAACCGAAGTCTGCATAAAATTGAAGCATGAGATTGCAAAATACTGCTGCCAATCGACTGTCACATGGGAGCATGTAGTAGATTTACACGGACAACATGGCCATTTATTTGCCAACAGGGCCTGGTCACGCCAACTAGCAAGCAGGTCTGATTGACCTGCCAGTCCGAAGCAGCAACTTAACGCCGGTTTCTCTATAGCGGTCATTGCCTCGGGAAACCGGCAGCGGCAAGAAACGGCCCGAAGCCGACACTGGGGATATGACCCGTATATTTAGGATGGTATCGAATACCGGGTCGCCTTCTGCATTTAGCCGGGTCGCTTTGCACTGGCACTCCAATAAAAATTGAACCACAATCAAAGGATTCGGTCGTCCGCCTGCGGAGATAACGACCCGGCTCCAATGAAACGAAGGAGTAATAAAATGGCAAAATCATTATTTACGGCATTTTTCTGCATTACCTTACTATCATCATGTGCACTGACGCCTCAGCAAGTAAATCTAAGCCCCGATGTCAATGTAAACAAAACGTCTTTAGGCAATGGCCAAAATATTATCCTTACCACTGTTGACGAACGCACAACATCGACGATCGGAAATCGAGGAATAGCTGGGTTTGGTGCTGACATCACAAGCGATAATGATGTGGTAGCTATTGTACGTTTAGAAATCATCAAGGGCCTTGAGGCTCAAAGCTTTGTCATTTCAAATGAACTAAACAACGGCCCCAAAGAGCTGCGAGTAGAAATTCGTAACCTAGAATACAAATTAACATCAGGAATTTTTACTGGAACATTGCGCACCGAATCAGCTTTAAAAGGTATCTGCCTTGTTAATGGTAAAAGGAGCTATGAACATTTATATCGTGGAGGGTCAGAAGAGCAAGTTTTAGTTGCTCAATTTGCAAATGAAAATTCCGCCCATATCAACAAGGCCCTTACAGAAGTTATTGAAGACCTATTAAATGATAAAAGCCTTTTCAGTTGCTTGGCTGAATAAAACCATAACAACCTAACACATATGAGCTGGACGGAAAGTACTTCTGCTTTTAAATTTGAATGATTCGGTGGTGCTCAAGCAGTTCGTCGCCGCCGGTTATCACTACCCGTTAATTTTTCCGTGGCTGCTTGGGGAGAGCCTTGAAACTCCGCTTTACCCTTCGGGTGCGACTGCCCGCAGTGTGTCGATTCTTGTCACTGCCGGACGCTTCTTGCTGATTTTGGAGTGGCCGTTTTTACGATTTAGCCTGTTCGGCAGGGCATCGCTTTAACCTTCCAGGCTTCTCGATCAGGGCCGCGTTTGGCGCTGGCCTATCCTCACCCTGCATGTCGCATTACTTGACCAGACGTTCTTGTGCATTTACTACAAGAACGGAGCCTATGCAGACTTATACTGCAAATTATGCAAACTATTTCGCAATTTATGCAGGCTTATGGTGCAAACGACAGTAAACGACAACTTCCAGTAGAAATGGAGGCAGCCCCACCAGCCACACCCCGGCACACAAATCGGCCGCTGTGGCTGCTCCCTTCCGGGTCTGACCAGGTTCACGACTTCTTGTTGCGGGGGGACCAATAGGGCCACCATAACGCAGGTGCTGAGCGGATTCGGCAGCACATCCAACGGGCGGGAATTATGCGCGATTCACTCCCGGCGTGCAACTGGGTTTTCCCTTAGAGGTAAAATTCAACGCAATTGAAGCTGCTGCTCAATCATCTTATCCGCCTCAGGCGCATCCCAATCGGCATAACTACGTAAAAAACTCAGCACCCGCCCCTGGGAATCAATTAAAAAGCTGGCCGGAAAGACATCGACAGGGAACGCCTTTCCAAACGTTTCGACCGAACCATGGTAGAGCGCTAGGTGCTCAATATTAAGTTTGTCATAAAACTCTCGGGCACCGGCATAGCCACGTCGATCCAGCGCAACCGCCACGACTTCAAAACGTTCGCTACCCAAGCGCTGTTGCAACCGGTCAAGTGCAGGTAGCTCACGCAAACAGGGTGGACACCAGGTGGCCCAAAAATTCAGCAGCACCAGCTTGCCTTGAAAAGCGCTCAGGTCGATCGCGGTAGACTCACCACGAAACAGAGGCACGGGCTCAACCGGCTTAGGTGGATTCACCGCAATAAAACTATTAACGGTTCCATCTGAAGGCTCGGTAGCACCATGGTTAGCCGAGGCGGTCGAAAGCGTCGTCAAGCACAGGAGCGTCAGTACCGATCGAAAAAATAACATGCTGTTTCCTGCCGTCTTAGTTGGTTGCAGAGCTGGGTGGTGGCCATTGTAGACGGCCGCTGTAACCGAGTGAAGCGCGCTGAGATAACCTAGGCATGATTCAAAGCAGGCCTCCGGACAGGTTTTAGATTAGAATGCGGCTGCTTAATTCAGATGACTCAATATTATTCCCTGATCTGGCAGCTCTATGTTCATCGCGAACAAAGCACGATCAGCCTTGCTGCCAGCTAACGACAGAAATCCGACTTTATGCAACTACACGACCATATCAACAGCCTCGGCCGCGATCTCAAGCTACGCTTTGGTGAGAAAGTACATAAGCTCAGCATCAATGCTCAGTTCACCTGTCCTAACCGCGATGGCACCCTGGGACGAGGTGGCTGTACGTTTTGCAACAACGCCTCTTTCAACGCCAGAACCCAGACTCAGGAAAGCATCCGCGAGCAGTTGGAAAACAGCAAACATGGAATGCGCGCCAAGCGTTATCTGGCCTACTTTCAAGCCTATACCAACACCTACGCCGAGGTTGAGACACTACGCCAGATGTATCAGGAGGCACTTGAGGTTGCCGACATTGTGGGCCTGTGCGTCGGCACCCGGCCCGACTGTGTTCCCGATGCAACGCTGGACCTGCTGGCCAGCTATCAGGATCAGGGCGCAGAGGTCTGGCTGGAACTCGGCCTGCAATCGGCCTTCGACGCTACCCTGGAACGCATTAATCGCGGCCACAACTTTGCCGCTTACGTCGATGCGGTCAAGCGGGCGCGTGCCCGTAATCTGAAGGTCTGTACTCACCTGATTATCGGCCTACCGGGAGAGGCCCCCAGCGACAGCTTGATCACCCTGGATAGGGTTCTGGAACAGGGCTGCCAGGGGTTAAAACTTCACCCGCTGCATATCGTTAGAGGAAGCCAGATGGCGCGTCAATGGAAGCGAGGCGAGATCGAAGCGATCGGCTTTGATGCGTATGTTCAGACCGCAGCAGCGATGATCCGGAACACCCCCTGGGAGGTGGTTTATCATCGCGTCACCGCCACAGCGCGCCGCCCGACACTGCTGGCGCCTGATTGGTGCGACAACCGCTGGCCGACGTTCAATGCGATCGCCGAGCATCTGCACCTTCATGGCGGCCAGGGCAGTGCCCTGACCGCCTCGGCACCTGCGTGCGCTAGATTTTAAACCGAGCAAGCAACTTCTGCAGACTTGCAGCCTGCCTGGCCAGCTCGCGGCTCGATTCAGAGGTTTAATCGACAGCGCTGACGATTAGCTCCCGCCCTCCCACCTCAACGACACCGCGCTGCAGCCGTGCCGACAAGATTCGGGAGAAGGTTCCGGGGTGACCAACAGCCGTGAAGCGACAACCTGTTTGGCTGAACGGAAACAGGATTCATTTTTTAGCGCATTAAGATTGAAACAAACTAACCTGAATCTCCGACCAGGCGCCTTGATCCCTCGACCGGCTGCCGTAGAATGCCAGTTCAGCACTCGGGCTCATGCCTGAGAATATAGTCTATGCTTCCCTATCTATTTGCGCCCCGAGGACAATATGAGTCGATTCGCAATTGCCGGCATTCAGATGAAAGTTTCCGCCATCAACTCCAACGTGGAGATGATGAAGCTGAAGCTGGATATCACCATGAATCTGTACCCCTGGGTGCAGATGGTGGTATTCAGTGAACTCTGCGGCTACGGCCCGCTGCTGCATACCGCGCAGGAGTTCCCGGGCGAGTTTGAAGCCGAGATGCAGGCGATGGCGGTTAAATACGGCATCTGGTTACTACCCGGATCGGTGTTTGAAAGGCGTGGCGAAGAGATTTTTAACACCGCCACCGTGATCAATCCTCAGGGTGAGATCGTATCGCGCTACAGCAAGATGTTCCCCTTCTACCCCTATGAAGAGGGTGTCTCACCCGGCCATGACTACTGCATCTTTGATGTCCCGGAGGTGGGTCGCTTTGGGGTCTCGATCTGCTACGACATGTGGTTCCCGGAAACCATCCGCACCCTGACAGTTATGGGCGCCGAGGTCATTCTGCACCCGACCCTGACCGGCACCATCGACCGTGATACCGAGCTGTCGATCTGTCGTGCCATGGCCACCGTCAACCAGTGCTATATGTTTGATGTCAATGGCCTGGATACCGGCGGTAGTGGCCGTTCACTGGTGTGCGGCCCCGATGGCCGGGTGCTCTATCAAGCGCAAAACAACGAAGAGATCATCCCGATCGAGTTGGATCTTGAGAACGTCCGCCGCAGTCGTGAATACGGCGTACTTCGCCTAGGCCAGCCGTTAAAGAGTTTCCGCGATCATATGGGAGATTTCAGTATCTACTGGCCCAACGCCGAGCGCCCCTATCTGGATTCACTGGGACCGCTGATCAAGCCCGGTCGCATGGATACGCTGGCGGAGCTTAAACAGCGCGAAACCGCGCTGATGCAAGCTCAAAGCGAACAGCACATCTATAAAGGGATAAAGTAACACCAAAGGGATAAAGTAATACCCAGGCTAGTATCCGCGCAAAGGACCTTCCAGACTAAAAACGCAGACGTTACGTCTGCGTTTTTTATTGGTCCCGACCAGCTACTGCCTGATCAGCCCAATAACTCTTATACACAATCCCGGCAACCTACCGCAGTCTAAGAGCGTCATTCAAACTCATACAAGCGTGTAACATCGCTCACGACTATTTCCCTTCCCTTCACCTCAATGACGCCTCGTTGCACCAGCGTCGACATAATGCGGGAGAAGGTTTCGGGCTTAACCGATAACCGTGAAGCGATAACTTGTTTGGGTGAACTAAGATAAAGTGAACAGCCATCTTCAGCACCGGATGGGAGCTGCGAGGCCAAAAAGCGCACAACTCTATAGGTCGCATTCTGCTGGGTCAGATTAACCACGTCATTCAAACGTGCGTGTAAACGCATACTCAGATCACCCAAAATCCGCATACAAGCGTCCATATTATGGTGCAGCAACTCTACATAGGTTGCACCGTCAATGCCGTAGACACGCGATGGATTCAACGCCTGGGCATTAACCGGGAAAGCCGACCTGCGCATAAAAATCACTGCCTCGGCAATGGTCTGGCCGGGCGAGATAATCTCTACCACTTTTTCATTACCGTCAGCCGAGGTACGGAACAACTTTATCAGCCCATCGGCCAGCAGGTAGAACTGTTTGCTGGGTTGATCCTGGCTGAACAGCGACTGCTCGGAACTCAGTTCATACAGCTTTACCGAACCCAGCAACTGCAACAGCTCAGTTTCTGAAAAACTAGCGAATAGATAATGGCGACGGATAGCGGCAAGCGCCAAGTGTTGCTGATGTATATCCATAATATGTGCGCGATGAGCGCAATCCAAAACTGCTAAACCGCTGTTTTACGCGCACTGGCCAGCAGGGTCAAATGAAACCGCCGCTACTTTAGTAAGGGCGATCTGGCTACTGCGAAGATACCAGCTTTATCTTGCGACGATTGAGCAGCACCAGACAGTGCTTATGATACTGCTTACTTTTGTGCAGCACTTTTAACAGCCGTTCCTCAGAGAGCGGGCTGAACTCAACCTCGTCCAACTCAAAACACAGTTTGACCAGCGCGTCCTGATCCCGATGCTGCTCATCATTTAACCAGCTCATAATACGGATATTAGACTTATCACTCAGGCCGGTCCCACGGCAACTCTCCCGAATTAAGCATCGATCACAGATCTGGCTGGTCATTTTTTTACGATGAATCTTTTTAGCAACAACGGCTGAGCCTCGATAACGGCGCCAATCATCGATCCAGGATATTTTCCGTTTATTGATCCGGATACCCAGTACATAGATGCCCAGGGTAAAGATAATCAGCCCGGCGTAGAACAGTGGGCTGTCGTCCAAAAAACGCATCACCAACAGGCCGCCGCCCAGGTAGAAGAACGGCATCGATTCATAGAAATCATCGTGCAGAAAAAGATCTTTCCTCTCCTTGGGTCGACGCGGATTGACCCTGCGCGCATCCGATCGCAATACCCAAGTGATAGCCGCTCCGGTATAGAGCAACCAAGCGAAGCCAAGCACAATCCAATCACTGTGCCCGGCAAGCAGACCCAACGCTGTAAACAGGTAGATGTAGGGTAATACTTCGTAAATCGCCTTAGGCAGCATAGCGATTCAACGCTCCAAAGAAGAAAAAAGCCATTTTATTCGAACTTCTGACAGGCAACAGGTCTCACTGGGCATTTATTGATCCAGGTCATCATCAAAATCGGACGCGGTGATTTCAATCCGCAGCGAAACCGTCCTGCTGACTTATATCATCAAGAAAGCGCTGATTAACGCAACTTAAACGAATATTGAACCCCTCCACCCTGCTTCGCACTTGGCCTGGGGGCTGCCAATAGAACCTGAAACCGTCCGATCCTAAACCCATTTTAAACTAGAGTACGGATCACTTTTTTATCAATCTTACCGACACTGGTTTTAGGCAGGGCATCAACCAACTCTATCCGCTCGGGAATCACCCACTTGGCAATTTCGCCCGAAGCTACAAATTGTTGCAGATGATTTTTAATATCCTCAGCGGTCACATCCGCACCGGGGCTCAGCACCAGCATCGCTAGCGGACGCTCATCCCAGCGTTCATCGGGAACACCCACGACAGCAACTTCAACCACGGCAGGATGCTTGCTGATCAGGTTTTCCAGCTCGATCGTGGAGACCCACTCTCCGCCGGTTTTGATCACATCCTTGATCCGGTCTTTAATCTGCAATACACCCTGCGGATCAATCGATCCGACATCCCCTGTATGCAACCAGCCGTTCTGCCACAACGCCTCACCCTTCTCAGGCTCTTTAAAGTAACTCTGGGTTAACCAGGGGGCACGCACGACCACCTCACCCATCGCCTCGCCATCATGGACGACGTCATTACCCTCAGGATCAACAATCCGCATATCGACCAAGGGAATCGGCATCCCGGTGCGAATCCTCGCATCGATCTGTTCGTTGGCTGGACGCGCCCGCTCCTCATCCGTCAGGTTGACCAGGGTCAGGATTGGGCAGGTCTCTGACATCCCATAGGCGGTCACAAATTCTATGCCACGATCCGCCATCTGCTGCGACAACGCAGCCGTAGGCGCTGAACCACCGGTGATCATCTTCCAGCCTCGAAGATCAGCGCTCGTTGCCGCCTCACAGTTGAGCACCATCTGCAACACCGCCGGCACACCGTGCGAGAACGTTACCGCTTCACGCTGGTATAAACCCACCAACTTATTCGGCTCATAACGTCCCGGATACACCTGCTTAACCCCCAGCATCGTGGCGATATAGGGCACGCCCCAGGCATGGACATGAAACATCGGCGTCATCGGCATGTACACATCATCGGAACGCAACATCGGCTGGCCGTCAAAACTGCCCAGCGCGGTCGCCATCCCCAGCGTATGCAGCACCAGTTGCCGATGACTAAAAAACACCCCCTTGGGGTTGCCGGTGGTGCCGGTGGTGTAGAACGTCGTAGCGATGGAGTTTTCATCAAAATCAGGGAAGTCGTACTGGGATGAAGCCGCCGCTAACATCGATTCGTATTCCCCGAATATATTCAGCTCGGTGGTCGGGCTAACAGCCACATCCGCAGCCACATCCGCTAAGCGAATATAGCCGCGGACTGTGGTGAGCTCTGCGCAGACCTGCTCGACAATAGGCAGGAAATCATCATGCACCAGCACCAGACTATCTTCGGCATGATTCATGGTATAGATGATCTGCTCTGGGCTGAGACGGATATTTACATGATGCAAAACCGCACCAATCATCGGCACCGCAAAGTAGGCCTCCAGATAACGATGACTGTCCCAGTCCATCACCGCAACGGTATCACCCGCGCCGACTCCGGCATCAGCCAACAGATTAGCTAAGCGACAGATACGTTCATTCAGGGTGCGATAATCGTAACGACAGATATCGCTATAGACGATCTCGTTATCGGGTTTATAACATCTGCCTGATAACAGCAGATTCTTGATCAACAATGGGTAGGCGTAGGCACTCGTGGCGGATTCGAGGATTCGAGTTTTCATCTAAAGTTATCTCCATGGCGGTTATTGTTATGATTATCACGTCCACAGGCGCAGAAACCTGCTGTCTATCTGCTCTGTTTTATAGAGAAAGGTAGCCTAAATAACCAGCATTGAATCCCAAAAACGACAAAAGCCTGCATCACTGCAAGCTTTTGATCTCTACGAACAGCAACAGGTTTCTACCAACTAGGGCTGATAAGTATTCACCAACCCTGCATTTTGATACCAGTATCCATTCACCGCTTCGGCAGGAATCGTCGGAATCTGGCTAGAGCGCCCATCCAGCTGATCGCGAAACTGCTGCACCACCTGCACCATCGCCTCGCCCTGCGGATTCAAACGAACGATATCTACGCCCATTTGCGACATCTGTTCCAGCTCGGGCAGCAGGTTGTAACTTTGTCCAGATAGGGTCTGGATGCCGTTGATGGTAAACACTTCCTGTCCCTCTTGGCTCGCCAGCGGCAACCCCTGGGGATAATCGATGCAGACAAACTGGCACTGATCTTTTGGCAGGTTACGCGCTCGGGCGGTAAAACAGCGCGCCGAATAGGCCAGCGGCAGTAACCCGTAACTGAACACTTCCGTCTCGATAGCGTCGCCAAAACCCAGTGTCTGGGCATCGCTGAGGATATCTGCCAGGGTCTTACCCGAGAGTTCAACCGGCATCACCCAACGCTGTAAACCGCGCTTATGCAGCGCTTGCAGGGTACGGGCGTTATAGATATTAATCGCTGGTCCGGTGACAAACGGCAAGCCGCGCTCAGCCAGCATCTGTACCGCACCCATATCGTTGGCTTCGACCTTCAGCTCACCGTTGTCACACAGACGCCGCAGGGTTTTCAGCTCCGACTCTGCCTCAATCAACACCAGCGATGACAACACCACCTCTTTACCCGTGGCGGCTAATTCCTGCCCCAGATCGATCCACTCCTGGGTCTTCAACTCGCGACGCTTGGAGCAGACACTCTCACCCAGATAGATCAGATCCAGAGGCTGCTGCGCCATCTGACGATAAAACGCATAGACACTTTCACGCGGCCAATAAAACTGTAGCGAACCGAGAGACAACTTCATAACAAACCTCAAAAAACCGCTTTATCGATTGGAATTACTGCCAGGGGCGCGAATAAGCACCTAAGGTGGTCTGAGTCCCTTCGGACACATTGCCCAACGCGCTCATCCATTCGGGTTTGGCCTGGTACCCCTTAGGGTCGGCCTGCATCGCATCAATCGCCTGTCGCCAAACACTCACCACCTGCTCAACGTAGGCAGGGCTACGCTGGCGTCCTTCAATCTTCACCGCGCAGACGCCCACCTCTTGTAACTGCGGCAGCAACTCCAGGGTATTCAGACTGGTGGGTTCTTCCAGAGCGTGGAAGGTATTTCCCCCAACCTCAAACCGTCCCTTGCACAGGGTCGGATAACCCGCCTTTTCACCGGCTTTATAACGATCGATAAGGACATTGTTAAGCCGGGTCTCAAGCCCACCATCATCCTGCTCTTCCCAACGCACCGCATGCGCGGGCGAGCAGGCGCCGCAAGTATTGGGTGACTGGTCTGTGACATAGGAAGACAGGTAGCAGCGCCCTTCAGCCATGATGCATAGGGAACCAAAGGCAAATACTTCCAGCTGCACGGGACTCAGGGCAGCCACTTGACGCACCTGCGCCATCGACAGCACCCGCGGCAGAACCGCCCGACGAATGCCAAAATTCTCATGGTAGAACTTGAGGCTCTCGTAGTTGGTAGCCGAGCCCTGGACCGACAGGTGCAGCCCCAGCTCGGGGTGCTTTTCTGCGGCGTAGCCCAGCACCCCCATGTCAGCGGCGATCAGCGCACTGACGCCCAGATCGGCGGCCAGATCGACCGCTGCCTCCCAGCGCTTCCAACCGCTCGGCTGCGGGTAGGTATTCACCGCGACAAAGACTTTCACGCCGTGATCACGCGCATAGTCCAGCGCCTGATGCGCCTTCTTATCGTTGAAATTGAGACCGGCAAAATGGCGCGCATTAGTATCATCTTTAAAACCGATGTAGACCGCATCTGCACCGTTATCTACGGCAGCTTTTAACGAGGGGAAGTTCCCCGCCGGACAGACCAACTCCATACTGACACCTATCATTTAATCGCTGCGGACGGGCTCATAGAACCCAAAAAATAAAGCCATGCAGGGTAACAAACCGAGCACAGGCTGCACATGATCCGAATCAAGTTTACGGGTTGCGATTGTACGCGAAATTGATCTAGCGCGCTTCTCCCTACAAAAGCCAGGCCCTATACGGGGTAGAAAGGGGGGCGAGAATAGACGGAAGGCGGGGGGGGGGGGCTGTATTAACGATAACGTAGCGGAGATTGGCTACAGCAGATGCTGCCGGTATTACGGCCGTTATCGCGAATATTTACATCCTGCTAGCGATACCAGCCCAGAAGCTCGCACGCACCCCCGGCCGGAGCTCAGCGACAGATTACACATCTATTACCTGGGGCTAAAATGCTGAATATACTGTTCGGCAACGGACCGAGCCTGTGTTTTATCAGCCTCACCGAGCTTGTCAAATACATGATTCATAATGGTTTCAGCTTCTTCTATGCCCTGATGCAGCGCTACCGCAAACCAAGCATAAGCCTGAACCAGATCAGGCTCGACACCCGCACCTTCCATGTAAATCTCACCGATGGTGAGCTGGGCATAGGGCTCCCCTTGCTCCGCCAACGGCAGATAATAACCCAGCGCCATCTTAGTCTCAGAGATCGACTCCGATTCTTGTGCCGCCGCTGTGGGTACTAGCAAGGTCGTTGTTAGCAAGGTCATTGTTAGCACCCTGGCTGGCAGCATAACCCAGATCCATGCCAAGATTTGCTTGACTGCCTTACCCTTCATGACCCACTCCGGACGATTACGGCTCAAATCCAAAACCCCGTATTCTATAGTGACTCGAGACGCAATCAAACTCCGATCCAGCCAGAAACCCAGCAAACAGATCAGCGTAGATCGCTAAAAGCGATAAATTCAACCCGATCACCCGGCTCTACAGTAGCTCCCGCGGGAATCACCGCGTAACCATCAGCCCATACCACCGAGGTCAACACACCCGAACTCTGATTAGGATGGGGCTGCAGCGCCGCGCCCGCATCGGTCTCTACTCGCCGCACCCGCAGGTATTCACGCCGCTGCTGGGCCTTGGGGCGGCTAAATTGAATCGGCAGCCGTACGCTCGAATGGACGGCTGCCGCATCACCCTGCATTTTCAACAACAGCGGTCGCGCCAACACCTGAAAACAGAGCAGCGCGGAAACAGGATTTCCTGGCAGACCGATAATAGGCACGCCAGCTACCCGACCAAACGCCAGCGGCTTGCCAGGTTTGATCGCCAATTTCCACAGGCTGATCTCACCCAGGGCCTCAACTGCAGGTTTGATATGATCCTCCTCACCGACGGAGACGCCACCGCTGGTAATGATGCAATCGGCCTTAGTTGCCGCATCCGCAAGGGCTCGCTTGGTCGCCTCCAGCGTATCTTCGACCGTTCCCAGATCGATCAGCTCCATCCCCAGTTGCTGAATCAAGCCGATCAGACTAAAACGGTTCGAGTTATAAATTTGTCCCGGCTTGGCCACCTGCCCGGGCTGAGCCAGCTCATCGCCACTCGAGAGCACCGCAACCCTTAACCGTTTAAAGCAGGGAAACTGCGCCACTCCGATGCTGGCCAACACCCCCAGATGCTGCGGCTGCAAGCGCACACCTGCCGCAACCACTGCCGCGCCACTGGCGATATCCTGGCCACGACGACGGATATGATCGCCCAGAAGCGCGCCAACAGGCATCACCACCTGCTCTCCGACCGACCGCACATGCTCCTGCATCACCACCGCATCCGCACCCTCGGGAATAGTCGCCCCGGTAAATATTCGGGCTACAGTACCCGGCTGCAACGGTAACGGGTCGGCACCCGCCGGAATACGCTGACTGACTGACAAGGGTTTACCCGCAGCCTCGAGCAGATCGGCGATCCGCACCGCGTATCCGTCCATAGCGCTATTATCGCTTGGCGGAACATCTAATCCGGCGCACTGATCTTCGGCCAAAACCCGTCCCAATGCCTGCGGCAACGAAACCCATTCGACCTCGGTACTCGGCGCTACAGAGTGCAGCAGCTGTGCTAACGCTTGCTCGAAGGGCATCAACCCCGGTTGATCACAGCACCCAGACAAGGACGCAGCGCTCATTGACGTTCTCCTTTACGCTCTCCTTTACAGAAACCAGACCCCTTCAGCGACACCATCTCAACAAAGTTACAAGGCTTATGCCGAGCATCCAGCTGCTCTTTAATGATGCCGTCCCAAGCCAGCCGACAGGCTCCGGTGGAACCCGGCATACAGAAGATCAGCGTCCGGTTAGCGACCCCGGCCACAGCCCGAGACTGGACCGTCGAAGAACCAATCTGGGCAAACGAGAGTTGCCGGAACAGCTCACCGTAGCCCTCGATCTGCTTGTCAAAAAGCGGCAACACTGCTTCGGGGGTGGTGTCACGCGCGGTAAAACCAGTCCCGCCGGTCACCAACACTGCCTGGATCTCAGGATCGACGATCCATTGTGAGACCTTCGCCCGCAACAGATAGATATCATCCTTGATGATGGCCCTATCGCCGGTACGATGTCCTTCAGCCTCAAGCCGCTCAGCCAGGGTATCGCCCGAAGTATCATTCTCCAGCGTGCGGGTGTCTGACAGGGTTAATACCGCAATATTAAGTGGTACAAATTCTGTATTGGCATGGTGGGCCATGGATCTCTCCTTAATAGCTAACGCACTGATGATGCATACTGGCAACACAATAGCGCCACGTATATTTGTCGCCGATTGTGTCAGCCTGCTATCTCTATGACAATGGCCAATTAACCCCACTCCATCTGGCTAAACAGCAGGAATTAACATGGATCAACTCTGCCATCTGAACGAGATCCCCGACGAGGGCTGCAAAGGACTTGGCTGGAACAATCAGACCCTGATCGCGATCCGGCGTAAGGGGCAGCTCTACCTCTACCGCAACCGCTGCCCGCATCGTGGCATCCCACTGGAATGGCAACCCGACCAGTTTCTGGATATTGAGCGCCAATATATTCAATGCTCAACCCACGGTGCACTGTTTCAAATCGAATCTGGCCGTTGCATCCAAGGCCCTTGTCAGGGGGCGTCACTGGAAGCGATCAACTATAGCCTTATTGGCCAGTATATTTATATTCCAGACAACCTTGATGCCTGAAACATTTTAGATGCAGCGCCCCCACTGGCAGGCTCAGCAAAACTAGCAACCAACAAGGTTCTTCTCGAAGCAAGTTTTAGTCACCTATACCGCACAAAAATGAGGTTTCTCTTCCCCTAGAGACTTAACCGAGTTATAAAAAACCATTCGCGCATTAGTGACTAGCGCACAGCGCTTAGATCTGGTAATTTCTTGCGCCTGTTTCTGGTGACCCAAGCTTGGCCTGGGACAGTATTGCGACATGAGCCGGCGCTTTATTACCTTCAGGGTGATGCGTTAAATGGACTGATCGCGGCGGCGTCCGCGTGAACTTAGACAAGAAGTGAGGCATACCATGCCACAAACTAAAGAATCGCTACTCAAACACTACGAACCCTACCAGGCCCAAAAGGGCGAAGAGTATATGAATGAACCCCAACGGGAGCACTTCAAAAATATACTGAATGCCTGGAAAAAAGAGCTGATGGAAGAGGTTGATACGACCATCAAGCACATGAAGGAAGAAGCCTCCAACTTTGCCGATCCTGCCGATCGCGCCAGTCAGGAGGAGGAGTTCAGTTTCGAGCTACGCACCCGTGATCGCGAGCGCAAGCTGACCAAGAAAATCAATGTCACCCTCGAGCGGATCGAACAGGATGACTACGGCTACTGCGATTCCTGTGGTGTCGAAATCGGTATCCGCCGACTCGAAGCCCGGCCCACAGCGACCCAGTGCATCGACTGCAAGACCCTTGCTGAAATCAAAGAGAAGCAACTGGGCAATTAAGCCTCTGTGCCGCGCCTACCCGCGGCATCTCACCGCCCTCTATCGAAGCCTGTGATGCCGGGGATCAGCTACTACATCGGTCGCTTTGCTCCTTCACCTACGGGCGCGCTGCATTTTGGCTCTCTACTCGCTGCGCTTGCCAGCTTTTTAGATGCCCGCTCCAATCAGGGGCGCTGGCTAGTGCGGATGGAAGATCTCGACCCACCCCGAGAAATAGCCGGCGCTGCTGACCAAATACTGCGAACTTTAGAGGCATTCGGCCTCTACTGGGATGGCAGCGTTCGCTACCAGAGCCAACACCTCGATCAGTATCATCAGGTCACGCAGCAACTGCTCGATCGTCAGCAGGCCTACCCCTGTGATTGTTCACGACAGCAGTTGGCACAGCGCAACGCCAAGGTCTACGACGGCTTCTGCCGACCGGAATCGCTTGCTGCGACGCTCGATTCCGCGCTCACGCGCCCCTTAGACCAACAGCTCCCAGAACTGCAGCGGCCCTCAGCCATCCGGGTTAAAGTTCCGAATCTCGATTTAGGTTTTGAGGATGCGATCCAGGGACACGTTCAGCAGCAACTCAGAACAGAGGTAGGCGACTTTGTCATTCGACGCAAAGATGGACTCTACGCTTACCAACTGGCTGTCGTGATCGATGATGCGGAGCAGCAGATCAGCCATGTAGTACGTGGCTACGACCTGCTCGACTCGACGCCACGTCAAATTCACCTACAACAATTGCTCAGACTAGCAACACCTGCGTATGCACATATTCCGATCTTGGTTAATCGTTTAGGACAAAAGCTTAGCAAGCAAACCTTCGCCAGCGCTATAAATCCTAAGAAAACCGAGCACTCGATTTTTCAGGCATTAGCATTGCTAGGTCAGCGCCCGCCCGAGAATTTGCGGGCGGCATCTACACATGAGATGCTCAACTGGGGCATCAACCACTGGCAACGCGCCAAGATACCCCGCCAGCCTCATCTTGCCGAATCGTTACTGGAGCCCTGAGATGTCGATGTACCGGCTTATCGCCGTTCTGATCTTGGCTATCTATCTACTCTCACCCGGAATGATGAGCTTCTGGGCGAGCGCAGAGCACGCTTGGTACAATCCATTTCTGATCTGGCTCGCACTGATCATACTCACCGCCTGGTTTGAGCTAAAACGGAGCCAAGATGACCTTTAGCCTGGGACTGCTATTTAGCCTCGGCGTTGGCTTCTTGCTCGCGCTGCTGGGCATCGCCTACGCGACCAATCGTAGCTATATCTCCAAACGGATCTCCAGCCATCCGGCTGTTTTCATTTTAGCCCTGGGCATTTACGCCAGCGCCTGGACCTTTTATGGCACCTCTGGACTGGCCCAAAATTACGGTTATGCCTTTCTGGCATCCTATATTGGCGCCTCGGTGATGTTTATTCTGGCGCCTGTCATCCTGCTGCCCTTGCTACGGATCACCAAGTCTTACCAACTCAGCTCGATTGCCGATCTGTTTGCCTTCCGCTTTCGCAGCCAGCTGGCCGGTACGCTGGTGACAGTATTGATGCTAATCGCCAGCCTACCGCTGATGTCGATGCAAATCGAAGCTATGGCAGATAGCACCCGGTTACTCAGTGGAGAACAAAACGCCAGCTCGATCGCGCTGGTGTTCAGCCTGACCCTAGCGCTGTTCTCCATCCTGTTTGATTCTCGCCACCCCTCCATCCGCTACAACACCGCTGGGCTGGTGACGGCAATGGCCGCCGGAGTGCTTTTCAAGCTCTTGGCCCTGGCCAGCCTGGCGCTGTTCGCTATCTATGGCGTTTTCGGTAGCAACGCCCAGATGGAACTCTGGTTAAGTGAGCACGCCAGCAAAACCAGCGTACTCTATAAACCGGTTGAAGGTGATTACTGGCGCACCCTGCTGATCAGCTTTATGACCTCGGCGGTGGTGATGCCTCATATGTTTCACCTGCTCTTTAGCGAAAATAGCGATAGCCGGGCTCTGAGCAAATCCAGCTGGGGATTCCCGCTACTGATGCTGCTTTTTTCGATCTCTATTCCCCCTATTCTATGGGCAGGACTGGCGCTGGGGATCGACGAACGTTCGGAGTACTTCGGCCTCATGCTTGGCCAATACACCCAGCTGCCAGGGTTAACCTTGCTGGCCTATACCGGTGGCCTTGCGGCCACCAGCGGACTCCTGATCGTAACCACCATAGCGCTCGCCGGTATGGCCCTGAACCATCTGATTCTGCCCTACCTGCCGGTTCGGATCGGCAGCTATTTTTATAGTCGGCTAGTCTGGATCCGGCGACTGCTTATTCTGTTAATCACCCTGCTCGGCTATCTGTTCTTTCTGGCGACCGACGAACAAACAGCGCTCTATCACGTAGGCCTGATCGCGTTTATCGCCTTCCTGCAATTTTTACCCGGGCTACTGGCAACCCTGTTTTGGCCTGGAAGTACTCGCCAGGGTTTTATTTTCGGGCTGCTGGCCGGGATGTCTATCTGGCTAGTCTCGATGCTAGGCCCCCTGATTCCCCATGCTCAGCAAGTCGCCATGATGCTCCAGCTTGATGCCGGCAGCTGGCACGAAACTGCAAGCCTGGCTCTGGCCGTCAACGTGATCATCTTTGTAATGTTTTCTTCACTCGAAAAATCCACCGATGAAGAACGCTTAGCCGCCAATTCTTGCATACTCAGCGCCCTGTACCGCCCCCAACGTGGCCGTTATGCGCCGACGGATATCCCTACATTGACTAGTCGGCTTGCGGTTCGGCTGGGGCAGGATATCGCCCAGCGCGAAGTCGACCTAGTGCTGCAACAGCTCCAACTTGAAGCATCAGAGACCAAACCCCAGGTCCTCGAACAGCTGCAGGATCAACTGGAGATCAATCTGTCGGCACTGGTGGGGCCCGTCGAGGCGATCTCACTGCTCAACGCGGAGCACACCCCGACCGATAGCTTTCGTCGTCATGACATCCACCTGCTCGAAAGCCATCTGGAAAAGTCCCGAGACAAACTCTCCGGGCTCGCCGCCGAGCTTGATGAGTTGCGCCGGCTTCACCGCAAAACCTTACAGCGACTGCCTATCGGTGTGTGCTCCTTGGGAGAATCCGGTGAAATACGCATTTGGAACAGTGAAATCGAAAGCTTTACCGGGGTTCCCGAGCAACAGGTCATCGGCCAGCAACTCGACACCCTGCCGACACCCTGGCGCGAGCTGTTAAGCCGATTCGCGCACAGGAGCGACATTCACAGCCCCAACCAACGACTCAGCATCGACGGGCAGCCGCGCTTTTTCAGCCTGCACAAGGCGACTCTTGTTGAAAAGAGCAGCCCTCAACGCCCTGCTTCGCATCGCTCCCCATCGAATCACCCCTTATCGAATCCTGCTTTATCGAATCCTGCTTTATCGAATAAGAGTAAGATTAGCCATGTCCACGCCCATGCTAACCAGGTACTGCTGCTGGAAGATCAGACCGAAAACCAGCTACTGGCCGATGAGCTAGCACATAGTGAACGGCTGGCGTCCATTGGCCGGCTAGCCGCCGGTGTAGCGCACGAAATTGGCAATCCGATTACCGGTATCGCCTGTCTGGCCCAGAACCTGAAATATGAAACCGATCCCGATGAAGTATTGCAGGCCAGCGAATTGATTTTGCAACAAACAGACCGTGTTGACAGTATCGTCAAATCACTGATGAGCTTCGCCCACAGTGGCAATCAATACCGGCCCGAATCGCAGCAAGTACTGTCTCTCTATCACTGCGTCAAGCAGGCAATTGAATTGGTTCGCCTCGATCACCGACGCAAACAACACAACTACCTAAACCTTTGCGACAGCCAACTGCAGATCCAGGGCGATAAACAGCGGCTGCTTCAAGTGTTTGTCAATCTACTCAACAACGCCGCAGATGCCTCCGAGCCGGGATCATCAGTGCGAATCCAAAGTTACGAAACCGACATCAGCGTGCTGATTCACATCGAAGACCAGGGCAGCGGCATCCCTGTCGAGCTTCAAAACCGCCTATTTGAACCCTTTTTCACCACCAAAGAACCCGGCCAGGGCACTGGTCTGGGACTTTCCTTGATTTACAGTATTATCGAGGAACATTACGGCAGCGTGCAGATTGAAAGCCCGGCCGATGTTGCGGAGAATAAAGGCACCCGGGTAATTTTGACCCTCCCCAGAGCAACCCCGCTCGCTTTCAGTGACAGAGGCACCCGCGCATGAGTCATATCCTGATCGTCGAAGATGAAGCCGTCATCCGCGCCGCCCTACAGAAATTTCTCGAAAGGAACGGCTACCAGGTTAACAGCGCTGAGTCCGTTGACCAGGCATTAACCCTCCTCGAACAACAGCCTTTCGATCTGATTATTAGCGACCTGCGCCTACCCGGTCGGCCCGGCACAGACTTGATCGAACACGCCAATAACACCCCCGTGCTGATCATGACCAGTTACGCCAGCATGCGCTCAGCCGTCGATGCGATGAAGCTGGGAGCGGTCGACTATATCGCCAAACCTTTCAACCACGACGAGATGCTTCTAAGCATCGATGCCATTATCAAGCAAACCAAGCCAACAGCGACTGCGGCTTCAGTCGCCACCGCGTCAGACACAGCCCTCTGCACCCAGCCTATCACCCCCGAAACGGAGCCTATCAGCTGCAACTACATGATCGGCAAAAGCCCACCGATGCTGGCGCTATTCGCCAGAATTCGCAAAGTTGCCCGCACCAACGCAACGGTGCTGATCCAAGGGGAATCAGGAACCGGCAAAGAGCTGGCGGCACATTCGATCCACCAGCAAGGCATGCGCGCACTAGCCCCGATGATCTCGGTAAACTGCGCTGCCATTCCAGAATCACTGATCGAATCTGAACTCTTTGGACACGAAAAAGGTGCCTTTACCGGTGCTATTAGTGCTCATCGCGGGTTGATCGAAGCCGCCAATGGCGGCACTCTTTTTCTGGATGAAATCGGCGAGCTCCCGCTTGAAGCCCAGGCAAGACTGCTGCGGGTATTGCAAGAAGGCGAGATTCGTCGAGTAGGATCGGTCCAACCATTGCAGGTAGATATCCGCCTGATTGCTGCCACCCATCGCGACCTTAAGACCCTCACTCGTACGGGAAAATTTCGTGAGGACTTGTTTTATCGGCTCTACATTATGGAGATCGCCATGCCCCCTTTGCGCGATCGCGGTGATGATATTATTGAACTGGCCGAAAAATTCCTGAGTAAAGCCTGCCAACGCATGGCAACTCTACCCATGTATTTAACCGATCATGCCCGCCACACTATGCTCAACTATCGCTGGTCAGGTAACGTCCGCGAGCTGGAAAACGCAATCGAGAGAGCGGTAATTCTCTGTGAGGACACCAGTATCACAACGGAATTATTAGGCCTTGATCTCCATCAAAGCGCCCCGTTGAACCAGCCCACCACAGAGCAACGATTCAGCACCCCCAGCTTACAGAAGCCGCAAAATTATTACTCGGAGTCACCGCACAGTCCACCCGCACTGTCACTGGAAGATTACTTTCAACGCTTCGTGCTTGAGCATCAACAAAATATGACTGAAACCGAGCTCGCGAAGCGACTTGGCATCAGCCGTAAAACACTCTGGGAAAGACGCCAGCGGCTAGGCATCCCACGTAAACAGAAGGACTAAGCGACGTTAGCCTGCTATATCGGACGTACCAAAGCCTGAAACGTTACCTTAAGAAACAGCATGCGTTACCCTTGTTGCTTCTTAAGGTAACACCTCAACACCCTGGCTGATTTACATAAGCCACTAATGCACATAAGCTTTTGTTTTTACTAGAAAGACAAAGATGGCACGTAACCTGCTATACTCTCAAGTAAGAAGAATAAAAATCTTGCTGCCGAAACTCAATAAAAACAATAAGGGTTCCAGGCAGACGAGATCGGTTTCATACAATAATAACAATAGAAACCAACGCTGATCGCTTGAGGAAAAAGGCTTTAGAGTTCGATAACGGCAATAAAAAAAACTCTCCGTCATTGCGCTCACCTTCCCTCTTACTCCGGTGATCAGCACCTCTTTATTTTTCTATGAACGCTTCTTACTTCGTCAACACTCTTCCCGCTAAATCCCTACCCGGCATTTGCTCACACCTCGCCGGATGCTATCATTGCGCACCTTTTATAACGCTGTTAAGTGTCAAATACACATGGATTCTAATTCTTTAGGCGTAATTATTGCGCTACTACCCTTGCTGGCCGTTGGATTACTCTTTCTACTACTGAGCAGCAAGGCCAAGCCCCATCCAATATACGACTCTAGCCGCAACCCTATTGCAGGCAATCAGGGGCAAGTTATCAATAGCCGCTATCATCCGGTTGTCATCTCGAGAGATCAACACGACGTCACTCGCAAGCAAATCAGCGATAACGCGCTGAAAGTACTCTATCGCCTCAAAGACGCTGGCTACGAGAGCTATCTGGTCGGTGGCTGCGTGCGTGATCTTGAACTTGGCCTGCACCCTAAAGATTTTGACGTGGCTACCGAAGCGCATCCCGAAGAGGTCCACGACCTGTTCCGCAACTCACGCCTGATTGGCCGCCGTTTCAAACTAGTGCACGTTCGCTTTGGCCGTGAAATCATCGAAGTCGCCACCTTCCGTGCCAGCCACGATGCCGCCCACAATGATGACGATAAGCATGGCAGACAAGCCGATGGCGGGATGATCCTGCGTGACAATGTCTACGGTACTGTAGAGGAAGACGCGCTGCGTCGCGATTTCACTATCAACGCGCTCTATTACACCATCAATGATTTTAGTATTCACGACTACGCTGGTGGCTGGCAAGACTTGGAGCAACGTACCCTGAGAATGATTGGCGATCCGGAGGCACGCTACCGTGAAGATCCCGTGCGGATGTTGCGGGCGATCCGCTTTGCCGCCAAACTCGAGTTCACAATAGCGCCTGATACCGAGGAGCCGATCCAGCGTCTCGCTCCGCTGCTCAGCGATATCCCCGCAGCGCGCTTGTTTGAAGAGGTACTCAAGCTTTTTCTGTCAGGGCAGGGCGAAACCACCTTTGCCATGCTGCGCCACTTCAAGCTGTTTGAAGCGCTCTTTCCGGCTACCCAGAGGCTGCTGGACAAGGAGCAGGGGGCAGTAGCAGAACAACTGATCATCCAGGCCTTACGCAGCACCGACATCCGCATCAAGCGCGGTAAAAGCGTCACCCCTGCATTTGTATATGCAGCGATGCTCTGGTATCCGCTCCTAGAGATCCTAGAGCGACTTAAAAAACAGGGTGTTCCACCCATTCCTGCACTGCATCAGGCCGCTTTGGAGATTCATCAGCTCCAGTCTCGTGCGTCCTCTATCCCACGCCGTTTCTCCGGTACCATGCGCGATATATGGGAACTGCAATACCGCCTGCCTAGGCGCAACGGTAACCGTGCTGAGCAGCTGGTGGAGAATCCCCGTTTCAGAGCCGCCTATGATTTTCTGCTGATGCGTGAAGCCAGCGGCGAAGACCTGGATGGTCTAGGCCAATGGTGGACCGATTACCAGCAGGCGCGCTCAGAACAACGCGAAGAGATGGTCGCCGAACTGGGTCATGGTGGCGCTCGCCAGCGCAGCAAGAGCAAGCGGCGCGTCCGACGCAAACCTCAGCATGATTGACAGCCGGGCCGGCAACCTCAGGGCAGATTCTCTACTGCCCTGCGCCGTCGATCTGTACATCGGTCTGGGCAGCAATCTCGATGCGCCGATCCAGCAAGTGCAGCAAGCGCTGCTTGAACTGGCTTCGCTGCCCCACACGGAGATGATCAGTCACTCTCAGCTTTATCGCAGCGATCCACTCGGCCCTGCAGACCAGCCCGATTACATTAATGCGGTGGCGCATCTGCGCAGCAGGTTGCAGCCCGAACCACTGTTGGACCAGTTGCAAGCTCTGGAGCAGAAACATCGGCGGGTTCGCCTGCAACACTGGGGACCCCGCACCCTAGACCTGGATATTCTGCTATTTGGAAAACAGCAGATTGCGACTGCGCGGCTTAGCGTCCCCCATCCTCAACTCAGCCAGCGCAACTTTGTCCTTTATCCACTGCAGGAGATCGCTCCCGAACTGCAACTTCCTCAGGGAAAATCTATCGCCCAGCTAATCACGCACTGCGACGGAGGCACTCTCGCCCCGGTACAGGTATAATTGCTCCCATCGCCGCTCTCGGCTCCACGACTTGAACGACAAACGCTATGAAAAACATCAATTTGCACACATTAATCCAGATGAAACGAGACGGGGACAAGTTCGCCTGCCTAACCGCCTACGACGCCAGTTTTTCTCAGCTGGTTAGTGAAGCGGGCGCTGAAGTGATTCTGGTCGGTGATTCGCTAGGCATGGTACTGCAAGGCAATGACAGCACCCTACCCGTCAGCGTCGAGGAGATGGCCTACCACACGGCCTGTGTCAGCCGCGGCAACAAAGGCGCGCTGATTATGGCTGACCTGCCCTTTATGAGTTACGCCACGCCCGAGCAAGCGATGCAAAGCGCTGCTGCGCTGATGCAATCCGGCGCGCATCTGGTCAAACTCGAAGGCGCTGCTTGGCTAGCCGAAACCGTAACCCTGCTCGGCGAGCGCGGGATCCCGGTATGCGCCCATCTGGGGCTGACCCCACAAGCAGTCAACCTACTCGGCGGTTACAAAGTTCAAGGGCGCAGTGAAGATAGCGCCGCTACCCTGCTCGCAGACGCCAGAACCCTTGAGCAGGCAGGGGCGGCAATGCTGCTGCTCGAATGCGTACCCTCCGCCCTCGCCAAAGCGGTGACCGATGCGGTCAGCATTCCTGTTATTGGTATCGGCGCAGGGATTGATACCGATGCTCAGGTACTGGTGCTGCACGATATTTTAGACGTCACCCCAGGACGCAAGCCGCGCTTCGTTAAAAACTTCATGGCCGAAGCCGACAGCATCCAGGGCGCCGTCAAAGCCTTTGTCGATGCCGTTCATGACCAAAGTTTCCCGCAGCCCGAGCACGGTTTCGAAAAATAATGCTGACTGTCCACACTATCGCCGAGTTACGGCAACAACTTAACGCCGCTCGTCGTGCCGGTAAAAAAACTGCCTTTGTACCTACGATGGGCAACCTCCATCGCGGCCATATGAGCCTGGTTGAAGAAGCGGTACGTCAAGCCGATCTGGTCGTCGCCAGCATCTTTGTTAACCCGCTGCAGTTTGGCGTCAACGAGGATCTGGACAGCTACCCACGTACTCTGGAAGAGGATCAACAAAAGCTTGCCCACTACGGCTGCCAATTGTTATTCGCCCCCTCTGCGCACGAAATGTACCCACGTGGAAGCGATATTCAAACCGTGGTAGAGGTCCGTTCGTTATCTGATCTACACTGCGGTAACACCCGACCCACCCATTTTCGGGGTGTCGCTACCGTGGTTACGAAACTGTTCGGGATTGTTCAGCCGGATATTGCGGTGTTCGGTAAAAAAGATTACCAGCAACTGGCGGTGATTCGCCAACTGACCGAAGACCTCAGCCTGCCGGTGGATATCATCGGCGTGGCCACAGGACGGGCCGAAAGCGGACTTGCACTTAGCTCCCGCAACGGTTATTTGACCGAGGCCGAACTTGCCATCGCTCCCACCCTTTACGCCACTCTAAGCGAACTGGCGGCACAACTTAAACAGGGAAACAGGGACTTCCAAGCGCTGGAAGAACATGCCAACCAACAGCTCGAAAGCTTTGGCTTTGAGCGGGATTACATCCACATCTGTCGCCAATCGGATCTAAAAACACCAACCGCCCACGACCATCTTCTGGTTATCTTGGCCGCTGCACAACTCGGATCGGCGCGCCTGATTGATAATCTGGAAGTAATACTCAACTAGGGAACCGCTAGAAATAGGCCTGCATCGCGCTGATGATATCCAGCCGCACAGGCAGAATAGCGATGCCCTGCGACATCTCACTGCGAAGCTGCAGGCGATCGAACTCTACGTGTTCCAACACTCCCTCCATTCGTCGGCCATTGGTGGTGGTCAATCGCATCGGCGACCCCAATAAACCCGACAACTGGGTTACCGAAACCGACTTAAAGGAGGGCTTGTAACTCACCGCCTGCAGCTGCTCTTTTTGCAGCTCTTTTTCCAACGCTGCATCGCTGATCGGTGACCGCCTCGGTGCGATCTCGGTCTGGTACGACTCAAGTTCGGCCGTTTCTGACAAAGCCGGATTGCTTCGCAGCAGATTCGCTGCAACGGCATCGCCCAGCACACTCGCGTCTGTCGTCTCGACACTGGCTGTGGGCTGCGATGCAGAGATGGCGGAGGACCAGGTCAAACCCCGCTGGTCGGCTTGCGGCCTATTGAGCCCGATCCGCACCGAAAACGAGCCCCAACTTGCGACCCCACCAACCAGCTCAGCCACATTCACGGGCCGAGCCGCAGTCAGCTGCACACGTAACTGCAAGGGTAGAAACAGATAATCCTGATACGCCAGTTCTAACTCGGTCGAGGTGATCCAGCCATGCGTCGATAAACGCTGTTTAAGCTGCTGGCTCTGCTTGGCAACATAGGCGCCTTCAACCAGTCCCGATTCATGGATCGCTCCGCAGTTACGCAACAATACCGATTGCGCACCCTGGTTAAGGTAGCTCAGTTCAGCCCCCCCTAGACCAGCAGCACTGAGCGCCACCGGTGACAGTTTCGAAGCCCCAATATCCAGGTCGGCATCTATATTCAACTGGTAGCGCTGATCCGCGCCCAGCTGCAATTGGGCGCTAAGATACTCGCTCTGAGGGTCAAACCGGGTATCGAACCGGCCTTTAAATACGGTAAACGGTTCGCCATTGGAAGCATTCAGGAGCTGTTCCGATCCAATGCAACCGAGCAGCATACGGGCGGCAGCAATGGGAAGCATCGAAGCGGTTGATAGGCGACCCAACTCATTCTCGGCCAGACTAAACTGCAGACCGAAAGAACTGGGTAACAGGCTCTGCTCCAGACCGCGACGGATGGCGGGTAGCTCCCGCCAGTTACCTCTATCAAGCTGCAAGGTCTGAAACTGAACCGGCAAGCTCATTCCATCCAGCAGCAGTGTTGCTCCCTGAAGATCAACTAGACCGTTAAAGTGGCTATCGATCTGCTCAAACTTAAACTTGACCCCGCTCGGCAAGGTAGCAACCAAAGTATCGATTGAGACTAGCGTAGATTGATGCAGATAGATTTTAGCCCCGGCAAACAACAGCAAAGGCAACAATAGAGGCAGCAAAGCGGCTTGCCTGAAAAAAGCCCCCCAAGCGCTCAGCCCCCCCCCTCGCCACCGCAACAAAGCCAACAGGCTAAGCATAAATTTAGTCACTAATGCCATTCCATCGTATCAAACACAGGACATTGATCAGCCAAAACCAAGAGCATATTACTTAACATACGGGTCCTATAACCGTCTCGACCTGAGCTAACCTAGGCAGAAACAGGGCCTACATATTGCACAACCTGGCACAAATAAAACACAATACTGCAACTTGTGCACTAATAGGCCTCTGCAATGGACAATAAATCGCTGCGCCAATTTTTAGCTCTCGCAGAGACCCTGCATTTTGGCCGCGCAAGCGCGCTTGCACATGTCAGTCCGTCGACACTAAGCCGGGCTATCAAACAGCTGGAGCGCTGCATCGGGGTCGAGCTGTTTCTGCGCGATAATCGCCGTGTCAGCCTGACGAGGGAGGGAGAGCTGTTCCTTAATTATGCCCGCGAAGCGACTGCCCAGTGGGAGCAGCTGCAAAGCCAGCTAAACGGGGACAGCGGTGAGTTGCAGGGGGAGATCAGCATCTACTGTTCGGTGACGGCGAGCTATAGTTTCCTATATGAACTGCTCAGTGCCTTTCGCCGCAACCATCCTAAAATTGAGATCAAGCTTCACACCGGCGATCCCGAATCGGCTATTGGCAGGGTCCAGAGCGGTACCGAGGAACTCACCATTGCCGCCCGACCCGACAGCCTCCCCTCAGGCCTAGCCTTTAAACATATCGCCACCTCAGCGCTAGTTTTTATTGCGCCCACTCGTGATGCCGGTCTTGAGCCTCTGAGCTTGCCGGATAACAATCAAGACTGGGCCAACACCCCGATGATCCTTGCTGAGTCCGGTTTGGCTCGAAAACGGATCAATCAATGGTTCAAACTGAAGCGGATCAAGCCCAGGATCTACGCCCAGGTCGCTGGCCACGAAGCAATTGTCAGCATGGTCAGTCTGGGATTCGGGGTGGGTGTGGTACCCAAAATCGTGCTCGATAACAGTCCGCTGGCGCAAAAGGTACGCATTCT
This sequence comes from uncultured Neptunomonas sp., assembly GCA_963974645.1. Lineage (GTDB taxonomy): Bacteria > Pseudomonadota > Gammaproteobacteria > Pseudomonadales > Balneatricaceae > Motiliproteus. The sequence continues at coordinate 28,716 of CAXBEA010000040.1, forward strand.
TGACGTAAAACCCGAACTTGAAGCCTACCAGGTAGGTTTGTTTGCACTAGAAAAGAAGCTCAATAACCCCTTGATCCATGCGTTCTGGTCTTCCGTTTCCCAACCGAAATCGGGGCCTAGGATCATTGATGCTTAATCTTGGATAAAGAAGTCATGCGAACAGTTACTGCATAGATAAGTAGTCAGGGCACCGCTAACCCTGACCGACATCAATGCTAAAGCTCTAATCTAGGCGTGATAATAGACGGACTGTTTATCAACCCAATAACACCAAGGATGGGACACAACATGATCAATGGTCTGCCGCTATGATCAAGAAGGTATCGGCCTCCTCTCTCCAAATCGGCATGTACATCCAGGATCTCAACTGTGGCTGGATGGACCACCCGTTTGCTACTAATACGCTTAAAATCCACAACCAAAAAACCCTAGATAAACTGCAGTCACTCAACCTCAGCTGGGTCTACATCGACACTGACAAAGGGCTTGATCTGCCAGAAGCGCCAAGCCGTGAAGAAGCCAACCGTGAGCAGCAGAACCTTGTCGAAGCGCTGACAACCACAACAACGGTTCAACAGGCGCGAAAAACAAGTTTTCAGGGGGAGCTGGTCACCGCCGTCAAGACCCTTCGCGAAGCCAATCTACTCATCGCCGACCTGATGCAGGATGCACGGATCGGGAAAAAACTGGAGCTGCAGCAGGCAGGTCTGGTGGTCGAGCGGATGGCCAGGTCACTGATCCGTAACCCCGATGTGTTGCTCGCCCTGACCCAGATCCGAAATTTCGACCATTACACTTTTCAGCACTCGGTCAGTACCTGCACGCTGATGGTCGCCTTCTGCCACCATCTAGGCGTTAGCCCTGAGACCATCAACAGCATCGGTATCGGCACCCTGCTGCACGATATCGGCAAGGTAAACATCCCCGACAAAATCCTCAACAAGCCCGGTCGATTGACCGATGCCGAGTTTAAGCAGATGCGCAGCCACGTGGTCCATAGCAAGCTGATCCTGGCACAGAGCAAAGGCGTGGATGAGGTCGCAATTGCGATAGCGGCCGAACACCACGAACGCTACGACGGCAGTGGCTACCCCAATGGCCTCAAGGGCGAGCAGATGAACTACTACAGCCAGATAGCGGCCATCATTGACGTCTACGATGCGATCACCTCCGATCGTTGCTACCAAAAGGGGTCACCACCGACCGAATCGCTACGGCGCCTCTACGAATGGAGCGAAACCCTGTTCAACCGCGAGCTGACACTAAAATTCATCCGCTTCATCGGCGTCTATCCTCCCGGCTCTATCGTCAAGTTGCAAAGTCAGGCCTTGGCGCTTGTTCTCGCCAAGACCGGCGACCCACTTAAACCCAAGGTTCGGCTCGTCTATGACACTGCACGGCGGCGACTTATCCAACCCAGAGATCTGGATCTAAGTACCTCTGAGGATAGGATCCAAGGTTACGCCCAGGTTGAAAACTGGGGCCTTTCACAGCAAAAATTGCTCGAACTGCTGCTGTAATCGCTGCTGCACCTGGACACTGATTAATACCATTCTAAGGCCCAACAGCTCTTCAAAAATTTATAGATTTTATTTCATCCCGTTTAACCCCTTTAGGTTGCAGCTGTCGTCTCTACCAATACACAGACAACAGGAGCATCTCCCATGAGCCACAACCTCTGCATAACACCTCTTAGCTTCGCGATCAGCACGGTACTGATGTTTGGCTGTACTATGGACCAATCCACCGACCAGGCTATTTTGGCAGCTGCGAAACGAGCCGTCGACAGCCGACCCGAACCTTGCTACAAGGTCGATCCGACACCAAGCCAGCAACGATCTGGAGGCAGTGGCGCTACCTGCACGGTAACGGCAAAATATCAGCACCCACACTCTCAGCCTCGGAAGAGCTAGCAGCCGCTAGCCGAGAAGGTGAGCAGCCAACCCCAACCCCAGCAACTACAGCAGTTTCCGCGTCGAAGCCTGGGGTTTAAAAAAGAGCGGCTAATGCTTTGCCGTCCAGCGGTCCAGCGCGACCATGCCGACCGCTGAGAGCACAAAGGTCAGGTGCATCAGCACATACCAGAGCAGCTTGTCATTATCGACCTGCTCGGCATTGAGGAAAATCCGCAGCAGATGGATCGAGGAAATAGCCACAATAGAAGCCGCTACTTTCGCCTTCAGCGAACCTGAATCGAGTTTTCCGAGCCAGCCCAGCTTCTCCTTGGATTCATCCAGATCGATACGCGAGACAAAATTTTCGTAACCGCTGAACATCACCATCACGATCAGCCCGCCTACCAGGGCAATATCGATCAGTCCCAGAATCACCAGCACCAGATCCGACTCGCCGATCGCTAGAATCATCGGTGCCAAATGGATCAGTTCCTGAAAGAACTTAACCCCCAAGGCCAACAGCGCTAGGCTTAGCCCGAGATAGATCGGCGCCAGTAGCCAGCGGCTGGCATAAAACAGCGTTTCGATGCGTTTTTCCATATCAGTCAAGGTATCCTTTTATCGGTTGTCGGCAATCGGTTGTCGGCATGGAGGAGCTTGGATAGCATAGGCCAAACACCCAGCTGTGGTTACTGACGCCAAAATGGTGAACAAGCTTACTACTCAAACACAGGCCAGGGTAACAAACCCTGCTTATCCTGGCCCAGCCTAGCGAAGCCCAACCTTTCGCTGCACATCTCGCGTTCAAGGTTAAGTTAACGCCAGGTAGTTATCTATCCCTTGAATCCGATCTTCAGGGTGATGATTAACATAAATTACCGCCGTCTCGCTGTTGGCGCATATTTTTTCGATCAGTGCCAGCACCAGCTGCCGGTTCATATCATCGAGCCCCAGGCAAGGTTCGTCGAGGATCAACAGCGGCGGATGTTTAACCATCGCCCGGGCGATCAGCAGCAAGCGCTGGTCGCCGTAGGAGAGCTTATTAAACGGCTGGTCGGCGCGATCGCTCATTCCCAGCAATGCCAACCACTGATCGGCTATCTGGCGCTGTTTAGCGGAGCACTTACTGTAGAGACCGATACTGTCGTAAAAACCGGAGATGATCACGTTGCGCAGCCCTGTGCCTACCCGATACTCCCACTGCAACGCCGTGGAAACGTAACCGATAAACTGCTTGATCTGCCAGATACTCTCGCCACTGCCACGTTGAAATCCAAACACCTGAATATCGTTGCTGTAGCACTGCGGATGGTCGCCGGTGATCAGCGACAACAGCCCGGTTTTACCACTACCGTTGGGACCACTGAGCTGCCAGTGCTGGTTTGGTTCGATGGTCCAGTCGAGCCTATCGATAATCGCATGGCCGTCGTATTTGATACTGATGGCGTTGAGCTGCACCAGTGGCTGGGTCGGATCAAGCTTGGGAATGGCGGTATCAGGATCGGCTCCAGGCACGGCCAGATCGGTGGTTTTTAGATGCAGTAATTGATACAGCTCGGCATAGGCTTTGGCATCATCGCGGCGCACCTGATGGCGTAACTCGCCCTGTTCGACATAGGCGATATCGGTAATAAAATCGGGAAATTCATCGAAGCGGTTCAGTACCAGCACCATCGGCACGCTGTCGATCAGACCGGCCAGATGTTGTTGCAGCATCGCCAGGGTATCGGCATCCAGGCCGTCAAAAGGCTCGTCCAGCAGCAACAGTTGCGGCTTACTGGCTAGCGCCCGGATCAGCATGACTTTGCGTGATTCGCCGGTAGAGAGTTTTCTGAAGGATCGCTCCAGCAGACCCTCAAGACCGAACTTGCCAACCAATTCGGAGGCCAACTCAGGATCGGCGCAGTCAGCATAGAGGATCTCGCGCACCGGCGTGCCCAGCGAAACCACATCCAGGATATCGGCATCGTCTTTCTTGCGCTCGGCCTCGATCAATTCGGCCTGGGCCTCGAAGGAGACCACTCCGACCCGTGCCGGCAGGCCCTCGATACTGCCTGAGAGACGCTCGCCGACACCCGCCAGCACCGCCGCCAGCGCCGACTTTCCGGCACCGTTGGTGCCGGTAATGACCCAATGCTGGTCGGGTTCGATGCGCCAGTTGATGTTGCTGAGCTGGAAGCGGTCGTCGAAGTTAACCGTCAGGTTGTCGAGTCGAATGGTCATGTAGGTCTGATCTGCATCTGGAAGTTAAAAAAAAACCAAGAGTTGCATCTTGGCTTTTTAGGGACTTTATAACGCCTGTGCCTTAGCACAGGCTGCAATACTCAGCGTTTAAACAATCTTCTTCATGTCCGCCATGTGGCCGCGCAGGACGCCACCGATCGCTTCAACCGGATGGCTGCGTAGCGCCTGGTTAACTTCGATCAGACGGGCGTTATCGACGCCGTTATCGTCTACCGCCAGACCACGACCGATCACATCGGTATCGATCTTGGTCATGAAATCTGCCAGCAGTGGCAGACAGGCATGGTTGTACAGGTAGCAGCCGTATTCGGCGGTATCGGAGATGGTCGCGTTCATCTCGTACAGCTTCTTACGGGCGATGGTGTTGGCGATCAGCGGGGTCTCGTGCAGTGACTCGTAGTACGCCGAATCTGCGACGATGCCGGCAGCAGTCATGGTTTCGAACGCCAGCTCAACCCCGGCTTTAACCATCGCCACCATCAAGATGCCGTGGTCGAAGTATTCCTGCTCGGAGATCTCAACATCACCCGCCGGGGTCTTCTCGAACGCAGTCTCGGCAGTCTCGGCACGCCAGCCCAGCAGATTCTTGTCATCGTTAGCCCAGTCTTCCATCATCGTGCGGGAGAAGGTGCCATCGATGATGTCGTCCTGGTGTTTGTTGTACAGCGGACGCATGATCTGCTTCAACTCTTCGGCCAGATCGAACGCCTTGATCTTGGCAGGGTTAGACAGACGGTCCAGCATGTTAGTCACACCGCCGTACTTGAGTGCCTCGGTGACAGTTTCCCAGCCGTATTGAATCAGCTTAGAGGCGTAACCGGCATCGATGCCCTTCTCGACCATCTTGTCGAAACACAGCAGTGAACCTGTCTGCAGCATGCCGCAAAGAATCGTCTGCTCGCCCATCAGGTCAGATTTAACTTCGGCGATGAACGAGGACATCAGTACCCCGGCCTTGTGACCACCGGTACCGACTGCATACGCCTTAGCCAGCGCCAGACCTTCACCCTTGGGATCGTTATCTTCGTGAACCGCGATCAGAGTGGGCACCCCAAAACCGCGTACGTATTCGTTACGCACCTCTGAACCCGGGCACTTGGGTGCGACCATGATCACAGTCAGGTCATCACGGATCTGCATCCCCTCTTCAACGATGTTGAAACCGTGCGAGTAGGACAGGCAGGCG
>CAXBEA010000041.1:0-33743 GCA_963974645.1 uncultured Neptunomonas sp.
TTGATGGCGCCCAGGCGGTCAGCCATTTTCAGATAGATGTGCAGGCACTCGACTGTGATTTTTATCTGTTTTCCGGGCACAAACTTTACGGCCCTACGGGCATTGGTGTGCTCTACGGCAAACAACAACTGCTGCAGGCAATGCCACCTTGGCAGGCAGGCGGTGAGATGATCGAACAGGTGAGCTTCGAGGGCACCACTTTTCTACCGCCACCGTTTCGTTTTGAAGCGGGTACCCCCAATATAGCGGCAGCTATAGGCTTAGCAGCAGCGATCAGGTATTTGAGCAGCTTTGACCTCAGTCAACGCCAGGCACACGAGCAAGGTTTATTAGACCATGCAATAATGCGATTAAGCCAACTGCCACGGTTACGCATTATCGGCCACCCCCAGCATCGGACTGGGCTGCTACCCTTTGTTATCGATGGGATCCACAGCTTCGACCTGGGCACCCTGCTCGACCAGCACGGCATCGCCTTGCGCACAGGCCACCATTGCGCCATGCCTCTGCACCGGCAACTGGGACTTGAGGGAACCGTCCGCGCGTCTTTCGGACTCTATAACCGGATTGATGAGATCGACCGCCTGGCGGACACCCTAAGCGAGCTTCTGACCCAGCACCCTATTAATTCGCACAAGGCACCGCCTCTAACCTCCGCCTCGACCCCTATGCCTCAACACCAGGAAGCGTCACTACTACAGCAACTGCTTCGGCTCGAACACTGGGCGGCCCGCTATGCTCTGCTGATGAAGATGGCGCAAGCTCAAGCGTCCGCTAGCGCGCTGAGGCAGGATCAACACATACTCCACGGCTGCTCGAGCAAGGTCTGGTTAGATTATCGCTATCACGGAGATGACAACAGTCTTCATTATCAGATCGATAGCGACACACGGATTATCAAAGGACTAGGTCTTTTACTATTAGAACTCTTCAATGGTAAGAATCCGCAGCAGATTATAGATCTAGCGCTTGATGAGCTGTTTCTAAAGCTGGGGCTCGTGCAGCACCTGAGCACCTCTCGAAGTAATGGTTTAGAGGCGATCGTCAAGGAGATCAAACAGATCGCAACGATGCATCAATAATTAATGCGCATCTTTGATTGGTAACAATCAGTCCGGCGCTTTGCCAAAGTAGATTTCGAGTTCAAAAGTAATCGAGGGTGCGAGTGTAAACCCATCGACACGACCGAAATAAAGCTCCGGCGATACTTTAGCGAATAGCCAATCCTTATGGAGCCGATGCCGCAGCTCGGTGCGAAGCCAATAACCGTTGGTTTTCATCGAGGGACGACTTAAACCGGACACCCCCACTTGATGCTCAAACGCACTGTCGACACTCAGCCGCTGGTGTAAAGATAAGCCCTGATACAGTTCCCAATTATTGTCTTTGTCTAAAAACTGAGCGCCGCTGCTAGATTGAAATAGCAGACGCTCATTGAGAGGACGGTAAAAACTCAGCCCGGTTTCACTCTTCCAGCCATCCGTATGAAAATAGCCAAAGCTCTGCTTGAAGCGGCTTTGCCAATACTCACTCCAGGACTTGGCATGAGTCCAATTGACCCTGGCATAGGGGTTCAACGGTAACTTTAAACGGATCCCCAGATTATAACTGCGATGCCAACGTTTCCCGAGCATCTTATCCACGCTCAGCCCTGCTATCGCTGTATCCTTCAACGTGTTGGAGGAGTTAAAACCTGGCAATTGATTTCTATTTTTGTCGGCGATGCTCTCAAAATCATCGGGATCACTGTCGAACGTCAGTTTTAATTTTCGCCGACTATTGGGCAGTTTCAACTTGGCCCGAATATTTGCATCAAAACTATAGGCTCCCGATTTCTCTAACCGCTGCCGCAGATGAACTTTTAAATAACTCTCATTAAGCAATGTGTGATCGAAACTTTCACGCGCCAGATAGGCATCGATCCCTTCTGCTGAATCTTTGACCGTTTCAGAAAAAGAGTCTCGCTGGAGCTCCAACCAACCTCCGGCCGAATTAAGCCATCCAGGTGACTCAGCGGTACCCGCCGAATCAGGCAAAATAGCAGTTTCAGCAGCCCGGCTTAGACTACTTGCACAGAGCCAGACGAGTAGCCATGACCGATTCAGCAGCAAGGAGTTAGACATTATTTCGCACCCAACAGACTCAACTATCTAGCTACCGCTAGTCGTTCTGAACGTTCAATCAGCTTGTCGATGACTCTTGCAACCGCGACAAAAGCAAAGGTAGCGGTAACACAGCTGCTGGCACCAAAACCACTGGCGCAATCTAAACGCATCCCCTGGCCGGGTTCCGCGACCGCTTTTTGGGCACAGACGGAGCCATCGGCCTGCGGGTAACGCAGCTGTTCGGTAGAAAAGACACAGGGAATATCAAAACGCCGCTTGGGGTTGCTGGTAAAATTATAAAAGCGTCGCAGGTGCGAGCGCAGCTTAGCCGCCAGAGGATCATGTAAGGTCCGACTCAGGTCAGCCACCTGAACCTGGGTTGGATCGATCTGCCCCCCCGCACCTCCAATCGTGATAATCGGCAGTTTTCGACGGCGACAGGTAGCAATCATGGCGGCTTTTGCGCGAACATCGTCAATCGCATCGATCACATAGTCGAACGGCTTATCAAACAGTGCTCGAGCATTCTCTTCTGTGACCAATTCTTCAATTTGATGACATTGGCAATCCGGATTAATGGCCCGTACCCGGTCCGCCATCACCGCAACTTTGGACTGACCCAGGGTCTCTGTTAGCGCATGGATCTGACGGTTGGTATTGGTGATACAGAGATCATCCAGATCGATCAGAGTGATCTCACCTACAGCACTGCGCGCCAGTGCTTCAACGACCCAAGAGCCCACGCCGCCAATACCTACAACGCACACGTGGGCTTGCTGCAAGGCCTCGACACCTAGCGCTCCATATAACCGCCGAGTGCCGCCAAAACGTAGTTCAGACGAACCACTCATTCAGATGTATCACTCATAAAACCGGAGACTCCTTAGTTAACAGACTACAAAAACAGCAGGCCTGGAATTAGCGACCTATATTCAACGGCCCATTTATAACAGCGGCTTTTTAACGATCAGGTTTAACGATCTACAGCGATCATTTATAGCAACCGACATTGTAGCCTTATCAATCAGGATCTGCACCGCCCTGCGTATTTCGCTAGGAGGCCTGTTGCCAGCAGAGCGTGAGACTTTATAATGCCGCTTTATTGTCATCAAAGTCTGCTCTCATGCTTGCTAATATCCGCATCGTTCTGATCAACACCTTTCACCCTGGAAATATCGGCGCCGCAGCACGGGCGATGAAAAACATGGGGCTCAGCCAGCTCTATCTGGTCGATCCGCGCAGCTATCCCGATCCAGAAGCAGAATCGCGAGCATCTGGCGCCACAGATCTACTTGATAAGGCTACCGTCGTCGCTACCCTAGAGCAGGCGATCGCCGACTGTCCACTGGTAATTGGCGCAAGTGCGCGAAGCCGTAGCTTTCCTTGGCCCATGCTCGATGCGGAGCAGTGCGCCGAAAAATCACTTAAAGGGGCCAACAATGCTCCGGTTGCGATCGTCTTTGGGCGTGAGAGAATGGGATTAACCAACGATGAGCTGATGCAGTGTCATTTTCATGTGGCTATCCCCTCTAATCCAGAACATCCGGTGCTGAATGTCAGCGCGGCAATTCAGGTAATCTGCTACGAAATATGGAAAGCTTACTTAACGGCCCAGTCCGAGACGCACCCTATATCTGCCACTAGATCAATAGAAACTGAAAGCGAGTACCCCAGCCACCAAGAGATGAATTTTTTCTACCAACACCTTGAACAGACGCTCAGAGATATAGGCTTTATGGTCACTAACCACGAAGGTAGATCGCTGACGAAATTACGACGTTTTTTCAATCGAGCCAGACCTGAAGCTGTTGAACTGAATATGTTGCGTGGCATTCTCAAAGCAACACAGCGCAGTGCCAAGAAACACTGAAGGGCGCCCCCTTTTTGTGCATATCAGTTAGATTCTGCGGTTACAGCGGAGCAGGCTCTTGATAACATATTGATGTTATCTGCCGTCCACTTATATTCAGCACCACCTGCCAGAGAAGACGTTGTGGCACGAGCCCCACTGAACCAGATCATCCAAGTTCTAGTCTTGCTTGTATTGACAGCTCCCGTGTGGGCTGCGGTGCAGCTGACCACGAGTTACGATCAGGGCCAAGTAGGGAATCCTTTCGAACTGATCATAGAAGTATCCCAGTCTAGCTCCATTATTGGTGCGCCAGAGCTGGAGCCGCTGCAACAAGACTTTAAAATTCATTCAAACAAGTCTGTTTATCTGACCGAAAAACGCGCAGGACGCACCGTCTTTATCTCTCGCTGGATCCTGAGTTTAAGCCCAAAGCGTGCAGGTGATTTAATAATCCCAGCGATCAATGTCAAAGGGGAATCGAGCCAGCCGCTAAGTTTCTATGCCGCTGCCAAGCCAAAACCTAAGGCCGAGCCTTTGATTCTCCAGGCCCAGCTAGACACCCATGATGCTTATCAGGGCAGCCCGATCCGTTTAAACGTCAAACTCTATTACAGCCTCGCCCTGCAAAGCGCAGAGTTGACTCAGCCCCGAATAGATGGGGTTAACATTGAGCCGATTGGCAATCAACTGAGCTATATCGAACGCCTCAATCAACAACGCTATCAGGTCATCGAACAGCAGTATCTGCTACAAGCCCTTAATCCTGGGCGATATCAAATCCCCAGGCTACATTTCACCGGAACTGACGCCACTGGGATCGCGATTACGAGCCAGTCAGCACCGGTTGAATTTGAAATATTACCCCTGCCCGGCAAGCTGTCTAACCAGGTTCAATTAACCGCTACCGAAGTTCGGATTGAACAGCACTGGCAGCCGTCGCTCGATAGACTGCGCGCAGGTGATGCGCTCACACGGACAATCACGGTCATCGCCCACGGCATACCCGCTCGCTGGATACCGGATATAAGCCTTCCTGCTACCGAAGGCATCAGTGTCTACCCGCAACCGCCACAGCTTGACCAAAACATCCTCAATAACGTTCTGGTCAGCAGCAAAAAAACTGAATTCAAACTCCTCCTGACCCAAGCAGGCAACCACCATCTGGCTGAACTGTCCCTCGCTTGGTGGGACAGCCTAGCTAATAGAGTCCGACTATCTTATCTCGAACCGACCGATTTGCAGATACTTCCCTTTACTGCGGATGAAAAGGATTCCGCCCTCGAAGAGAACCAACCGCCTCTATTAGCTGACGAACGCTCCTCTGTAGCGGTATCCAGCAGGGAACAAACCGCCTCAGCAATGCAGTGGCAGGCTTGGGTATGGGCGGGTATCGCACTCATCTGCGCCATTGGCTGGAGCCTGAGTCAACAGCGCAGCAAACGTGTCGAGACCGAATTAACAACCCTGAAGCAAGCGGCTTTACAGCCAAAGCCTAGGACTCCGCCTAGCATCGATCCAGCGCGTCAACACAACAGCTTCTCCGAACTATCCGAAGCCTGCGAGACCAACAACCCCGAACGGGCCTATCAGTGTTTATTCGAATGGGCGGCAGTACACTGGCCAGGAATGAGGGTAAGAACGCTAGAAGATATACAGGAACTGGCCAAAGACCCAACTTTGACCTATTTACTCAAGAATTTGCAGCATCAACTGCAGGATCCGAGTGATAGCTGGCATGGTGACCTACTAATTGAACGTATCAGGCGTCTGCGGCAGCAAAGCCGGCGGCCTCAACGTAGCAGAGAATCAATACGAGTAGCCGTCGATGACTGACCCTGAGCAGGGCTTTAACCAGCCCTCCTCTCCAGCCTAAAGCAACGAACTCAAAGCCTTATCTATATCCGGGTAGCTAAATTCAAGCCCCGCATCCAACAATCTCGCAGGGATTACGCGCTGGCCTTCGCATAGCAGCTCGGCGCCTTCGCCTAACATCAGCCGCAGCAAAAAACTCGGCATGGGCAAGACTACCGGACGCCGCAGAGCCCGTCCTAATGCCTGGGTAAAAGCTGCATTCGTCACAGGCGTCGGTGCCGTGGCATTGAAAACTCCGGTCAGCACTTCATGCGCAAGTAGAAATTCGATCGCAGAGACCATATCCTCCAGATGTATCCAGGAGAACCACTGACGGCCATTACCTATAGGACCTCCCAGCGCGCACCTGAAAGGGGGCAGCATCCGCTTCAGTGCCCCACCGTCCCCCAGTACCACGCCGGTACGCAACAAACAGACCCGCACGCCCTGCTGCTGCGCCTCCAAGGCCTTATTTTCCCAGTCAGCACAGAGTTTGTGGGTAAACCCAGGACGCCCTTCGCTCTGCTCATCGAGCACCCTATCACCGGGTTGCGAGCCGTAGAAACCAATCGCCGAGCCGTTCACCAGCACCCCCGGAGGCTTATCCAGACGGCGGATAAGCTGGAGCACCGCCGCGGTGGTATCCAGCCGGCTGGTATAGATCCGCTGCTTCTGGGCTAGGCTCCAACGCTTACCCAAGATGGGTTCACCAGCCAGATTAACGATCGCGTCAATATCCTCTGCGGCTTCAATCTCCGCCAAGCTTTTAACTGCTCGAAATTGACCCGCGAACTTACCCTGCAATCGGTCCGGCGTCCGACTTAAACCCACAACCTGGTGCTGCGCATCTAATAATCTGCGCGTCAGCACCGTACCTATAAAGCCAGAGGCTCCAGTAATCAGTAGTTTCACGTGGCTAGCGGTCCTTTAGTGGGTTCCGATACAATAACGCCCCTGTGACACAGCATAGCAACCGAAAGAGCAAGGAGCGAATAACTGATGTTTACCGGTATTGTTCAGGGCACGGCCCGCATTGTAACGATCGAGACCAAGCAGGATTTCCGCACCCATACCCTCGAGCTCGACGATTCACTATTAACCGGCTTACAACTCGGTGCCTCAGTCGCGCATAACGGCTGCTGTTTAACGGCAACCAGGATAGAAGGTAACAGAGTCAGTTTCGACCTGATGCAAGCCACCCTAAAACTAACTAACCTGGGTCAGCTGCAACTAGGGGATACTGTCAATGTGGAGCGAGCAGCGCGTTTCGGTGACGAGATAGGCGGGCATGCAATGTCGGGGCATATTCTCTGCACCGCTAGGATCAGCCAGATAATCGATACCCCTAACAACCGCCAAGTCTGGTTCGAACTGCCTAGCGAATTCGCGAAATTTTTGTTCACTAAGGGCTATATCGGCATAGACGGTATCAGCCTGACTATCGGTGAGGTGAGCAACAATCAATTTTGCGTTAACCTGATTCCTGAAACGATGAGCCGTACCAACCTGGCGGGTCGTCAGCTCGGCGCTGAGGTTAATATCGAAATAGATCCGCAAACCCAAGCAATCGTCGAAACGGTCGAGCGCGTTTTGGCCGGACAAAAATAAACGGGGAGATCATCCGACATATAGATGCAAAAGATCACCGCTAGGCAACGTCTTTTCAGACGTGTTATGGTCAAACCTTAGCGCTGGTAACCGGTGGCAATGAATCCATTAGAAGCTGAAAATCGCAATCTAAAGCGAACCTTGCATGTAATGGTCAGTAAGGCCGAGCGTAATCGAGATATTCTTCATACGTTCCAGGAGATAGAACTCCGACTGCTGTCCTGTAATTCTCTGGCAGACCTGCTCGACATGCTGCTGATTACACTTGCCGAATACTTTCGACTGGAAGAGGTCAGGCTAGTCTTATTCGACCCCGAGCATACAGCCCGCGATCTAATACCCAACTACAGTCCACCAAAATCGGCCAACTGCTTAGAATTCAGTCATAACTATCGCGATTTACGTCAACTCTATAGCCGCCAACCCAGACCTAGAATAGGCTCACAAAATGCGGAGATCACAGCCCAGGCATTTGGCACCAGCACTCGGGTAAAAAGTGCGGCACTGCTCCCCTTAGTGCGGCAAAACTGCATCATCGGCAGCTTGCATCTGGGTAGTTACGATCCCGGCCGCTACAACCCCAATGTAGCCATTGATTACATCACCCATCTGGCGTCCATCATCGCAGTCTGTATCGAAAATTGCATTAGCCAGGAGACCCTAGTGCGGGTGAGCATGATCGATGTGTTAACCAAGGTGCATAACCGGCGTGCCTTCAACAGCGAACTGTCGAAAGAGCTGTCGAGAGCCTGCCGCAGTCAACACCCGTTGAGTTGCCTGTTCATCGATTTAGATCACTTCAAGCAGATCAATGATAATTACGGTCATCCGACCGGTGACAAAGTGCTGCGAGGAAGCGCCCAAACGATCAAGGATCAACTGCGAAAAACAGACTTTATCGCCCGGTTTGGCGGTGAAGAGTTCGCTATCCTCTTGCCCGGCTGCGAACAAAAACAAGCGTTGCAGATTGCAGAAAATATCCGTCAAGCCATTAAAAGACAACGATTCCGTTCTGATGACAACGTCGAATTTGGCTTAACGCTGTCGGTCGGTGCATCCACCTGTCCAGCCATGCATATCGAACCTTCAGGCCTTTCTGACCTGGCCGAGCTGCTGGTTGCTTCGGCCGACAAGGGGGTTTATCAAGCCAAGGCACAAGGGCGTGACCGCGTCTGTCTCAGTGAGCTAAAGGTAAATCAAGAATTAGAAAGTGATGCGGAGTTGCAGGCGGTACAACTGTAGTTACAACGAAAATTAAAATGGAAGCGACAACTGAAGTTGCACTGATTGAAGCCGGACGGCAGATTACTACAACGTTTACCTAGGTTCAGAGTGCTGAAGCTCTAAAATGAACTGTTCTAAACGAACTTCGGTAGCCGCATCGATAACAGAATAAATCAATCCCAATTGAAACCAGTCTTGGCGCTGCCGCAGCACATAGACACTATTACAGCTAAGAGTAACTGAGTTTTCCTCGGTAATTTTCATCCCTTCTTCTAATGCGAGCCGTAAACTAAGCGAATGGCGACGCGCCGGTCGGCCTGGATTAAAATTGGGAAAGATAATATCAACCAGTGCGCGCGATCCCTCTATACGTATTCCATCGTGAGAGATATTGCTGACCAACGCCACGGAGCGCTCTTGCCAATCATTCGTTACCAACGCCTGCAGGTGGGTATCAAATCGTATTGTGCGGCGTTGATCAATATCGGGAGAGAACAGTTCTGGCATCAAGCTAAATCTTCTATCAATGCACTGCACAGCTGTTGATAACGCTCCTTACGCGTGGCTTCCATATCAGGGTCACGCTGTAACGGAGCCTGCTGCGAAAATTTCTGCCAGTCGGATACAGTCATCAGCTGATCGATTAGCGGCAAAAGTCGTCCTTCTTCAAAATTCAAATGCTGGCTCTGTTTACTGATAAAGCGACGTAGTCTATTACTAAAATCTGGAATGGAAAAAGGCTCATCCATCAGCACCTGCTCAACCGAATCCCTGAGAGCAGCGGTTAACTGGGCCAGCTCTAAATGCTCTCTCTCTGCCTGATTAATCAAATTATCGGTTTCAGGATGGTGGTGGCGCATAAAACCAAAAATCAGATCTTCACGAGTATGGTGATACTCGTCGGCATAATCATCCAGATAGTCCAGCAGATCAGACATCAAATTAAAATTAGGCCGACCGCCTAATTCAAGTGTTGCCAGTTTATTTTTAAGAATGGTCAGTAGCGTACTGATGTGCTGATGATCCTGATGCAACTCAGAGATAATCTGCTTCATATGGAAATCCGGTCTGGTGAATAAACCCACAGTAGCCTAAGCGATATAGCGGTCCAGAGTCCAGTCGATCAAATCTGCCCAAGTTGAAAAATTTCTGGCGTTAAATCAGCCACTCACTCTAAACGGTCGATTCGCTGCTTCATCGCATCAATCTGATCCGCAGTAACAGGGGCCGTTTCAAGCTGCTTGGTCATCGCTGCAGCCGCCTTAAACTGCTGCGTGAAACGGCGGCAATGACGACACATCAGCAGATGGATTCTATAGTGTAAACGGTGACTGAACGACATCTCATGATCCAAGTACTGACTGGATTGTTCGACGATCTGACGACAGCTTAACATTCACCGCTCTCCTGAAAATGCTCGATTTTACCGTACAGGTTAAGACGTGCTCGATGCAGTAAAACCCGTGCATTAGATGCGCTGATCTCAAGGATGTTACAGAGTTCTTCAAAGCTATAGTCCTCGAGCACCTTTAGCCTGAAGACTGCCTGCTGCAGCTCGGGGAGGCGGTTTAGACTCTGTTCAATGCAATCACCCATCTCTGTATTTGTCAGCAAAGCATCGGGGCTCTCATCGTGCCAACTACCCGGTGGAATCGACCAGTGGCCATTATCTTGGAACCTGCCAGGTAAAATATCCGTCTCGCCACCGCTGAGCATCTCCAATGACAGGTGACGTGACTCCCGCCTTAAACGCGATTTAGCTTCATTAGCGGTAATCCGCAGAATCCAGGTTTTAAGACTAGAGCGTGCTTCAAACTTGGGAAGCGCTTTGTACACTGATAGCCAGGCCTCCTGGACTACCTCATCAGCAATGGCCATGCCTACGATCGAACGCGCTAATCCCAGCATGGGACCATAATAGGCCTCCACAATGCGATTAAAACTGGCTTTATCACCCTGAATCAACAGAGGCAGCAAACCCGCCTCAAAAGCGTCTGTCTGACTATTTTTGGTATAAGTGTCTATGTTCAAATCCACGCTAAAAGATGATGAGCGAACACTTTACCAACCTTCATCAACGCAGGTCCAGAGCTACACCGATAAAGCGTTATTAACTTTGTAGAGCCCAATCGTATGCGTACAGAAAGGATCATTATACTGATTCAGCAGTCTATTGTAGTAATTCACAATTTAGCCGCCCACCGCAGACGGTTATACGCGGTGACTGATACCATCGATAAAACTGTTCCCATATAAGCCAAAGGACTATAACCATGAAACTATGCGCTCTCGCGGATTTATTGACGATCGGCTTTACCTCCACAGTCTTCGCCTATAAGCCGGATGATCTACGCAAACTGGAAATTGAAAAAAATGTAACGGCTGCGACCTAGAAAGTGCGAACCTTCTGGAATCTCGTTGCGCGGTGCCGAGTTACGCTAGTCTAATCTAAGCAACGCCAACCTCAATAACGTCGACCTGAGTAGTGTAGACCTGAGTAGTGCAGACCTGAGTAGTGCAGACCTGACTGGTAGCAACCTGACCCGAGCCAGAGTCAGCCAAACCTGCTTCAACGGTACTATATTACAAGGGGTTCGATTCAAAGGAACGGATATGAGCAGCGCTGAATTCCGTAATGCCGATCTGCGCTGGAGCCGGATGGAGCACTTGGATATTGACAGCGACCTGCAGTCGCTGGATCTGATGACCGTAAAAATGGAAGGTACGAAATTTCGTAAAGATCGTCGCTGCCGAAGCTTCCCTGGTGAGGTCGGCATCGGCTGTATCCCTGATTTCCGCCGGTAAAAGTGCAGGTGCTGTTCGAGTTTAATCTCCAATCTGACTAATCCAGACTTCGATCAGTTCTTTTCGCTCTGTATTCTGGCTGCAGGTACCGAACAAAAACCCTGCGCCGGCACATCAAGAGCACTATTGAATTTACTCGATAAGTTCTGGAATGCGATCAGCCCCGTCAACTCGACCACTTCATCGTCACTAAAATGTAGTTTTAGTTCCGCCATCAACACAGACGTCACTTCTCGGTCGCTGTAGGTCATCGCTTCGGTATAGGCCAATACACTGCGCTCAACCGAATCAAAAATATTACTATCCTGCCATTCAGAAAGCGCCTCGACCTTGATCTCCGTTCCAGCACGCCGGATCAGCGTCGCTGCATTGATGTCGACACAAAAAGCGCAGTGATTGATTTGCGAAACCCGTACCGTAACCAGCGAACGAATCACCGGAGAGATGGGTGAACCCTTACGATCGAGCACGCCATAAAGCAGCGCTACCGCAGCAAACAATCTAGGCACGCGCGCCCACAACAGACCGGGTTTCAGCACCGAGCCATAGCGCCGTTTCTGGCGCCAGAAGAATGGCCGTAACCAGAAGGGATAGCTATTAAGCGGCTTATCTTCAATATGCATCAGCACGTCTCCAAGGTTAAAATTATTAGGCCAATTCTGGCCAGGCCCAGAAACGACAAAGCACGCCTTACGCGTGCTTTTACTTCAGGGTAAGTTTTATGATCAGGAAAAAAATCGAGCCAGCTGCTCTCGATCAAGTAACTCGCTGGACTGGCCTTTCATCACTTTAAGCAGCTCTTTCTTAGCCATCTTCACCGGCATCCCGCCTTCGGTCAGCAAACTTAATAACCGATCAAAAAGGTTGCGACGCTGGCTACCTACTGCCTCGCAGCTGCGACGATCACTAAACCGCTCGGTCAATAGACAACCGCAGCTACACTCACATTCCATTTCAACCGTTGGCGACGAACCCGCCAGGGTCTCCTTTAAACCACTGCCCTGCTGAGGGGTCGTCCCTTCAACTAGCTGCTCTAGAGTGACGTACTCTTTTCCACAACTGCCACACTGCTTAGGGAAAGCAGCCTGGGAAAGTGCCTGAAGACCGTCGAAAACTTCGCTTAAGGTTGCTGCTGATGTTTGCATTCAGGATACCCCCATCCATTATTTCCCCAGACCATAACTCAATCTGCCCCTTGAACCAAGATCCCGCGCAGCTAAAAAAGCGATTTATATTACTGAAAAAAACAGCTCAATGATCAGAGCAACGACAAACCTCGCTGCAGGTCGGCCTGGATATCGACCAAGGCTTCCAGCCCAACCGAAACCCGAATCAGATTATCATTAATCCCAGCCTGCTCCCGCTCACTAGGGGTTAACCGCCCATGTGTGGTTGTAGCAGGGTGCGTAATCGTGGTCTTAACATCGCCCAAATTTCCCGTAATAGAGATCATCCGGGTAGCGTCTATCAGCGACCAAGCTTGTTCCCGTCCGCCCTTAACTTCAAAAGCCACGACCGCACCAAAAGCGCGTTGCTGGCGTGCGGCTAGCTGGTGCTGAGCATGGCTGGGTAGCCCGCTGTAATAAACCCGTTCGACCTGCGGCTGTTGCTCCAGCCAGGTCGCTAACTGCATAGCACGGTCGCTTTGCGCCAACATTCGCAGCTCAAGCGTCTCTAATCCTTTGATAAACACCCATGCATTAAAAGGACTCAGACAGGCCCCTCCAGTACGAACAAAGCCGTAGATCTCTTCCATCAATTTATCAGACCCGACAACAACGCCGCCGATGCAGCGCCCCTGCCCATCAAGAAACTTGGTTGCCGAGTGAATGATGATATCGGCACCCATTTCCAAAGGCCGCTGCAGCGCGGGGGTGCAGAAACAGTTATCAACCGCCAACCAGGCCCCTGCCGCGTGAGCAACATCGGCAATAGCGGTAATATCGGCAACCTCTGCCAGCGGATTAGAGGGTGTCTCTAGGAAGAATAGTTTGGTACTGGGCTCAATCGCCTGCTGCCAGGCTGAGATATCTGTCGGGTCAACAAAACTGGTGCGGATACCCACCTTGGCAAAGTATTTAGTAAACA
The DNA here is from genome assembly GCA_963974645.1 of uncultured Neptunomonas sp. Classification (GTDB taxonomy): domain Bacteria; phylum Pseudomonadota; class Gammaproteobacteria; order Pseudomonadales; family Balneatricaceae; genus Motiliproteus. The sequence goes on from CAXBEA010000041.1 coordinate 13,534, forward strand.
ATGAGACCGTTGAACCAAAGACACTGTAAGAGCAGACAATATGGTCGCCTTGATTCAACAGCCCCAAGCCCAGACTGAGAATTGCGGCCATCCCCGACGAGGTTGCCACCGCGCGCTCACCCCCCTCCATCGCCGCGATCCGCTGTTCAAAAATACGTACCGTCGGATTGGTAAAGCGAGAGTAGATATTACCGGGTTCTTCACCACCAAAACGTGCGGCTGCTTGGGCTGCGCTGTTAAAAACAAAACTAGAGGTGGGGAAAATAGGCTCGCTATGCTCACCTTCCGCGGTGCGGCTGTGCCCACCGCGGATGGCGAGGGTAGCCAGCTCAACATCGCGCAGATCTGAATTCATTCGCGACGAGGGTGCTTGAAGTTTTCTACTCATGATCTAGGTCTCTGGAGCCGCTTACATCTTATGGTGCAAGCTGTTGGCTTCACTACTACCGCTTGAATCTGAACCACTTTTAGCAGCGTCATTACGCACTGCATCAAGATTATCCAGATAGGCCTGGTCGATATCGCCGGTGACGTATTGGCCATTAAAGACAGAGCAGTCAAACTGTTTCACCGCCGAGTTATCCCACTGGGTTGATTCAATCAGGTCATCCAGGTCTTGATAGATAATCCAATCGGCACCAATCAACTCCCCGACCTCATCGTCGGTACGTCCATGTGCAATCAGCTCGGTAACAGACGGCATATCAATACCGTAGACATTGGGGTAACGGACGGCGGGAGCAGCAGAGGCAAAAAATACCTTTTTTGCCCCCATATCCCGAGCCATTTCGACAATCTTTCGCGAGGTCGTACCACGAACAATAGAGTCATCAACCAGCAGTACATTCTTGCCTTTGAACTCAAGTTCAATTGGATTGAGTTTCTGCCGCACTGTTTTTTCACGTAGCTCCTGACCCGGCATAATAAAGGTCCTGCCGATATAGCGGTTTTTGATGAAACCCTCTCTGAATTTTACCCCTAAACGCCCAGCCATCTCCATCGCCGCTGTGCGACTGGTATCCGGAATAGGGATCACCACGTCGATGCCATGAGTCGGATGCTCGCGAAGGATTTTTTCAGCCAATAGTTCTCCCTGCCGCAGACGAGCCTTATACACAGAGATCCCATCGATAATGGAATCGGGACGCGCCAGATAGACAAATTCAAATAGGCAGGGGCTTAGCTGCGTATTGCTCGAACACTGTCGAGTATGGACCTCACCCTCTTGAGTGATATAGATCGCCTCTCCGGGCATCAGGTCGCGAACCCGCTTAAAGCCGCAGAAATCCAGCGCAACACTCTCGGATGCGACCATATACTCTGTTCCCTGGGGCGTTTCCCGCTTGCCATACACAACTGGACGAATGCCATGGGGATCACGGAATGCGATGACGCCATAGCCGGTAATCATGCCAACAACGGCGTAACCGCCGCGGCAGCGTTTATGCACCTGCTCCACAGCGGTGAAAATATCATCGGCCGTCGGGGTTAGCTTTCCTAGTCGCTGTAACTCGTGGGCAAATACGTTCAGTAGCACTTCGGAGTCTGAGTTGGTATTGATATGACGCATATCGGTACGAAACACGTCTTCGGCCAGTTCTGCCGAGTTGGTCAAGTTGCCGTTATGTGCCAGCGCAATACCGTAGGGAGAGTTAACGTAAAAGGGTTGAGCCTCTGCCGAACTGGAACTACCGGCGGTCGGATAACGAACATGGGCAATCCCCATGTTGCCACGCAGATCCCGCATATGCCGAGTTCTGAAGACTTCGTTAACCAGACCATTATCTTTACGCAGATGGAAACGCCCCCCCTCACAGGTGACCATTCCTGCGGCATCCTGGCCTCGGTGCTGTAAAACGGTTAACGCGTCAAACAGAGCCTGATTGACGTGGTTTTTGGCAACGATACCAACAATCCCGCACATGCAACGTACCTCATAGACTACTGATAGATAAGAAAGCCAAACAACAGCGAGCACTCGCTATTGCCTCTTCTTGTGCCACCCCTAGGGCAGCGGTGTTCTCTGCTTATTCTCGACCGGCATTCATAATTAGCTGCGACGTTTCACCAGCAACCTGTCGTGTCCAGCCTTCCATCATCTGGAAATGAGGGATCAAACTTGACTCGGCCCACCAGCGATCCTGCTTAACAGGACTCATTGCCAACAGCGCCACCGCAACCACCACAATGATGCAGCCACGCGCAATACCAAACGCCATCCCCAGAACCCGATCGGTACTGCTCAATCCTGTTGCGCGTATCAGCATGCCGATGAGATTGTTAATCAGCGCGCCGGTAAATAACACCGCTATAAAGAGTAGGACAAATGCAGCCACGACGCGGGCCGAGGGGGTATCTATATAAGAAGCCAAGACCGCACTGAGTGGGTCCGTAAACAATCGTGCGACCACAAATGCCGCCACCCAGGTAAGCAGTGACAAGGCTTCCTTGATGAAACCTCGTTTGAGGCTCAACAATGCAGAAACCGCAATAAGGGCTATGACCACCCAATCAGCCCAGTTCATAAACGGCCCTCTCGACAACGACAACGACAACGCATGGGGTAAAAAACGCGCATTCTAACAGAGCTATGACCTTACCCCAACCTGGTTTATTCAAGGTCTGAACCGTAACACTAAGCCATCAAGCTTAAACTCTTTTTTCAACTCGATCTTAAGATTTTCAATCACTGATTTTTGCAAATCAGGCCCTACAAACACCTTGCTCAACTCGCCTTTGTCACGAATATAAGACTGATAACCACGCTTAAGCAAATTTTGCTGCAAGGCTTCCGCATTGGAACGTTCTTTAAAACTAGCCAGCTGCAATGCCCAGCCGGCAGGAATACCCTGTTGATCAAGAACAGGAGGTTCTACTCCCATAGACGATGCCGGCGCTGGTTTTAATTCCTGATCCCTAGCGGCATCAGCCTCAGACTCATCGCTAGGTAACGGAGGCGGCGGTGGGCTCAGGGTAAAATTTGCGGGCGGCAGAGGCTCTGCCAGCTCACGGGTATCGGAATGCGGCTGATACTGGGGTTGGTAGTGGACTATGTCTGTCGCCACTGGTGCGGCAGGAAGCACAACCTGCAGACGCCCTTGACGAGCACCCTCACCATCAAGAAGCATAGGTAAGAAAATAGCGGCAATAGCCAGCAACAGCAGCGAACCTAGCAACCGCTCTTTTGTCTGCCGAGTCATGATTACCCCTCCTGTAGCTGCAGTAAAACATCGGCGACAGTATAAAACGAACCCACCACCAAAACTCTGTCACCGCGCCGACTCCGGGCCAGCGCTGCCTGGCAGGCTTCCCAAGGAGAATCATAGCTCGTAGCCTGCTGGCCCTCAGGCAGCACGGCGACAAGCTGCTCAGCACGGCATCCTCTAGGTACCGACAGATCGGCAAACAGCCAATGCGTGACAGCAGGAGCAAGGGCCGCCAGCGTCAATGCTCGATCTTTATCTTCTAACATACCCAGCACACACCAGGTATCGCCCTCAATGGCAGGCAGTCGATTAACTAGATAGGCTGCGGCATGCGGGTTATGGGCAACGTCCAAGATCAGCTCGCGTCCACCCCGCTCTATTCGTTGTCGTCTACCAGCCAGAGCGGCGTGTTTTAATCCTTGACGGATACTGGTCTCACTCACCGACAAAGGCAGTAGTGAGATAACCTGTAATGCGGTGGATGCATTTTCAAAAGGCAACTCGGGGAACGGCAACTGTCGATACTGCAGCATCTGCGTTTGTGCTGTTTTTCCAAACCAGTCCCAGCTTTCAATCCCTGACTTAGGCCCAAAATCCTGGCCCCAGCGGTACAGCGGACAGCCTAGTGACGCCGCGCGCGCAGCAACGCTTGCAGGCATATCCTGCTCACCGTAGACCAACGGTATGCCAGTGCGGAGAATCCCAGCTTTCTCAAAGCCAACCGATTCTCGATCATCGCCCAGCCAGTCCTGATGATCGAGCGCGACGGTGGTAATCACGCTGATACTGGGATCTATAATATTCACCGCATCAAGCCGCCCTCCCAGGCCCACCTCTAGTAGCAGCAGATCTGGCTGCCACTGACGAAATAACCAGAGCGCAGACAGGGTGCCGTATTCGAAATAGGTCAGGGTTACACCGACGCGTTGTTTGGCTTGCTCTACCTCGGCAAAGGCATCACAAAGTTGCTGATCGCTGGCGGGGGTACCATTGAGACAAACACGTTCGTTATAGCGCAACAGATGCGGCGAACTGTAGCTGGCGACCCGATACCCCTGCTCCGTCATGATCTGCGAGATATAGCGCTGAGTCGACCCCTTACCATTGGTCCCGGCCAGCGTCACAATCGGACAGCCCCAGCCGCGCCTTAGCTGCATGGCATCCGCTACAAGAGCGACGCGCTCCAGCCCGAGCTCAATTTCGGCAGGATGGCACGCCTCAATAAAACTCAGCCACCGGGCTAGAGAATCAGGCAACGATGACGGCATAAAAGACTCAGTCTGCGACTTCGATTGCCGGCAACTGGGTCAGCTTGGCAAGGATAGATGCCAGCTTAATCCGCATCTGATCACGATTGATGATCATATCGACAGCGCCGTGTTCAAGCAGAAATTCACTCCGCTGAAAGCCTTCAGGCAGCTTCTCACGAACAGTCTGCTCAATCACGCGGGGGCCGGCAAAACCAATCAACGCATTGGGTTCGGCCACATTGAGATCACCTAACATAGCCAAACTCGCGGATACGCCACCAAACACAGGATCGGTCAGCACTGAAATATAAGGGATCCCTTCGAGCTTAAGCTTCTCAAGCGCAGCACTGGTTTTGGCCATCTGCATCAGCGAAAACAACGCTTCCTGCATCCGCGCACCGCCACTGGCCGCAAAACAGACCAGCGGAATACGCTTTTCAAGGGAGACATTGACCGCCCGAACAAAGCGTTCACCAACAACAGCACCCATGGAGCCACCCATAAACGAGAACTCAAACGCGACTGCTACTACATCTATATCGTGAAGCCGACCTTTCATCGCAATCAGCGCATCCTTTTCACCGGTTGCTTTTTGGGCTGCAACTAGGCGGTCTTTATAGCGCTTGGAATCTTTAAATTTAAGCCTATCTACCGGCTCAACATCCGTACCTATCTCAATCCGGCCCTCTTTATCCAAAAACCACTCTAAGCGCTGGCGAGCACCCAAACGCATATGATGGTTGCATTTAGGACAAACGTTGAGGTTCTTGTCCAGTTCAGGGCGATAGAGCACTGCCGCGCACTTCGGGCATTTTTTCCACAAACCTTCTGGAATATCGCTTTTCTTACGAGACTCAGCACGCCCCAGCGAAGGAACGATTTTTTCTAGCCAGTTACTCATATAGGGTATCCATTGTTATCGACTGTCTATCGATCACGACTATATGCAGCCGCTTAAATACTATCCATGGCGGAGCGCATCGAAGCAACAATCGCCGCAACCGCTGCAGGAATCAGCTCGGGAGTATGTTGCAATTGATCAATTTGATTGACCAAAACGCTGCCAACAATCACACCGTCGGCAACCCGGGATACTGCTGCCGCCGATCTACTATCACGAATGCCGAAACCAACACCGACCGGAACAGTCGTGTACTGCTTAATTCTGCTTACATTCGCCGCAACTGCCTCTACGTCCAGCTCGCTGGATCCCGTCACCCCTTTCACCGAGACATAATAGACATAGCCACTGCTCGACTGGCAAATTCGCTCAATTCGTGCAGGCGTCGTCGTCGGCGATATCAGGAAGATAGCATCGAGTTGGTGCCGACGGAGACCTTCACAGAAATCATCAGCCTCTTCCGGCGGCAGATCCACGGTCAACACACCATCGACTCCGGACTGGGCTGCCTGCTCCAAAAAAGACGCGTAGCCGATGGCTTCGATAGGGTTCAAATACCCCATCAGCACAACCGGTGTAGACTGATCAGTAGCACGGAACTCGCTGACCATGGCCAGCACATCAACCAGCCGAGTGCCATGGCTCAGCGCACGCTCGCAAGCCAGCTGGATCACCGGGCCATCGGCCATCGGATCGGAAAACGGAACCCCCAGCTCGACTATATCGGCACCCGCATCAACCAGTGCATGCATCAGCCCAACAGTCACCCCAGGTACAGGGTCACCCGCGGTAATGTAGGGAATCAATGCCTTGCGGCCCTTATCCTTCAATCCTTGCAAGCATGCTTGGATACGACTCATTAAAACCTCGATCTAATAACGTTAGCGCAACGGCTAGACTACAATGCCATCAATCTCTGCCACGGTGTGGATATCTTTATCACCTCTACCTGACAGGTTAACCAGCAAAATTTGATCCTTAGCCATGCTTGGCGCCATCTTCATCGCCTGAGCGATCGCATGACTCGACTCCAACGCTGGCATAATCCCTTCAACCTGAGTCAGGGTGCGGAACGCAGCAAGGGCCTCATCATCATTGATGGCCACATACTCTGCTCGCCCCGTATCTTTCAACCAAGCGTGCTCTGGTCCCACACCCGGGTAATCCAAACCCGCTGAGACAGAGTGTGTGGCGGCTATCTGACCCGCTTCATCTTCCATCAAGTACGTTCTGTTACCGTGTAGTACACCCGGACGACCGGCACACAGAGGTGCGGCATGCTGGCCAGTTTCAACACCCAGACCACCGGCTTCGACACCGATCATGCGCACCGCTGTATCAGGGATAAACGGGTGAAACAGACCAATCGCATTGGAACCACCGCCGACACAAGCGACTAAGACATCGGGCAGCTTACCGGTCTGTGCCAAGCATTGTTCGCGCGCCTCGCGCCCGATCACACACTGAAAATCACGGACCATTTTAGGATAGGGGTGCGGACCCGCAGCGGTACCAATGATATAAAAGGTGGTATCTATATTGGTTACCCAGTCACGCATCGCCTCGTTTAAAGCATCTTTTAGGGTTTTGGTACCGGATTCAACCGGAACCACCTTGGCACCGAGCAGTTTCATCCGATAAACATTAACCGTCTGCCGCCGAATGTCCTCTGAACCCATGTAAACGACACATTCCAACCCCAGCCGGGCAGCAACGGTAGCCGTTGCCACGCCATGCTGACCCGCACCTGTTTCGGCGATCACCCGCGGCTTACCCATATGCTTGGCAAGCAGTGCCTGACCGATGGTGTTATTAACCTTGTGGGCGCCGGTATGGTTAAGGTCTTCGCGTTTAAGGTAAATTTGAGCGCCGCCCAGCTCCCGACTCAAACGTTCGGCATGATAGAGCGGCGAAGGCCGACCCACATAATGGCTTAGATCCTTATCGTAGGCCTGTTGAAACTCTGATGTTTTACTCAGCCGCTCATAAAGTTCCGTCAGCTCTTCAAGCGCACTGATCAAGGTTTCAGATGCAAACCGACCGCCATAAGGACCAAAATGCCCCTGCGCATCGGGCAACTGCATCAGCTGCTGGGTATCAAATTCTGTCGGCACGCGCCACCTCATCTATAAATCGTTGTACTAAGTTCATATCTTTAACGCCTTTAGCAGCTTCAACCCCACCACTCACATCGACTGCATGCGGCCTCACTGTAGAGATCGCCTGGAGAATATTTTCAGCGTTCAAACCCCCGGCAAGGATAATAGGCAAGGGCAGATCACAATCCAGCAATTGCCAATCGAACGTTTCCCCGGTCCCCCCTGGAACTCCCGGTTTATACGCATCGCAAAGCAATCCACGCGCATCATGATAGTGACCCGCCTGTTGCAGCAAATCTAAACCGGGACGAATCCGCAGCGCCTTAATGTACGGCCGTCCAAATTGACGACAAAAACTCGCACTTTCATCGCCATGAAATTGCAGCAAATCGATAGGCAATTGTTGCAAAACCTGTTCGATACGCGAAGCCTGTTCATCGACAAATAGCGCCGTGACTGTTACAAAAGCGGGCAGACTCTCGCAGATCAACCGGGCTTGTTCAATAGAAACCGCTCGAGGGCTCGGCGCATAGAACACCAAACCTATGCTATCGGCCCCCGCTTGCGCTATCTGACGCGCATCCTCGACCTGAGTCAGACCGCAAATTTTGACCCGGGTTCTCACCGTCAGCCACCCTCATAACAAATCGGAAATACTAACAGAACAGAGGGAGCATTGGTTAGTCGAACTGAGGTAAAAATAACGGCCCCAATTCCGATTGCGGCAACGCATACTCGGCAGGGTATTTAACATCTACAAAATAGAGCCCAAAAGGGCTAGCGGTAACCCCACCCTGGCGCCGATCACGGGCATCCAAGACCTGTTTAGCCCACTCTGGCTCGGCCTCACCCGCACCGATCTTCATCAGCACACCGGCAAAATTGCGAATCATGTGATGCAAGAAAGCGTTAGCACTGACATCGAGCACAATAAGATCACCTATCCGACGAATATCTAAGCGCTTGACTTCGCGCACCGGACTTCGTGCCTGGCAGCCTACCGCACGGTAAGAACTAAAGTCATGCTTACCGAGCAAAAAATTTGCAGCACGTTGCATACGCGCAGCATCCAGCGGCTTGTAGGTCCAGGTTACCTGTTGATTTAGCAACGCTGGCTTTACCGGTGCGCTATAGATCACATAGCGATAGCGTCGTTCTAACGCCGAAAAACGGGCATGAAAACTCTCTGCAACCGGCCTGGCCCAGCGGATACTGATATCGTAAGGTGTATTGGTATTGGTACCCAACACCCAAGCCCGCTCGCTTCGCGCCGCATGCGTATCCAGATGAATAATTTGATAACAACCGTGCACCCCGGCATCGGTTCGACCCGAACAGACCACTTTTACCGGCTCATTGGCAACGATGGATAACCCTTGCTCAACGCAATCTTGAACACTGGCCACACCGTCCGGCTGGCTCTGCCAGCCGCGGTAGGCACTGCCATCGTATTCCACACAGAGGGCATAACGAAAAAGAGGCGGCACAGCCACCTCTTGAGATACATCATTACTCATTAGCTTTTCAGGTTTTCCAACAGCTGTTTAGCTTCCGACACCTGCTCAGGAGAACCCTCATCGACCACCTCCAGAAGGATATCGCGCGCACCCTCTGAGTCTTCCATATCGATGTAAGCCCGCGCCAGATCGATTTTGGTGCCGACTTCATCAGCCTCATCGAGATAATTAACCTCGTCGTCCGGCTCTGACTCCTGCAGTGCCAAAGTGTTATCTTCGGATTCCAGCATCTGCTCTAGCTCAGCCTCTAACTCAGCATCATCAGCAGCATCCAATTCGTCCTCCAAAGACAAAGTAGACTTTTTAACGTTCTCAGCACCCGCATCGTCTGAGTCGACAGATTGCAGCAACGCATCAAGATCATTTTCATCCGCCGCCGGGTCTGTGCTGAAATCAAGCGCGTCATCAGCAGCATCGTCGAGCTCAAACACAAAGCTGTCATCAGTCAGCGAGGCGAAATTCGACTCTTCGCTAGACTCGACATTCGAGCTAAGCTCATCATCCCCTAGCAAGTCATCAAGATCGAGATCTTCATTTCCAGCAGCCACTTCGCGCTCAGAGTCTAATTCAAACTCCGCGAGCTCATCCTGTGTTGTATCCATCTCCAAGATCTGTTCGGGTAGCGCATCAACGCTCAAAGCATCAACCTCAACGCCAGCTACCGAGGAGTGCGCTTCATCCTGCCCTTCACTCAAATCCTCATCAAGGTCTTCAAGTGGATCAAAGTCTATATCAATCCCTTCATCAACCGCTTTGGCCTCAACATCAGATGAGTCTTCCGCATCGGTAGATGTCGAGGCGACCTTGCTCAACAATGCATCGAGCGTTTCATCATCTGGAATATCGTCTTCATCGACATCCGGCTCTATTGTATCAATGCCTGATGACTCTGCGCTCTTATCGTGATCTTCAAGCATCTGCTCAAGCGTCTCATCAACGCTATCTTCTTCATCCAGCAAAACATCTACCGAACCAGCACCTGCTAAAAGCGCATCAGTAACTGCGCCCTCATCCTCAGCAGCCAAGAGGTCATCCAGATCAGAGCTGAAATCATCATCTAGACCCGTAGCAAATTCAGCAGCCAGATCGGCATCTGCCGACTGCGTCTCTGCTACGTCTGCAGCCGCGGGTTCTTCAGCATCAGATTCTTTAGCTTCAGATTCTGCAGAGACACTCTCGTCCAACCCATGCTCAGCAAGAAGGGCATCAAGATCACCATCAAAGTCGTCATCTGAAATACCTTCGAATGCAGTAACTCTCTCTTTTGCAGCCTCCTCTGCAGCCTCTATACTCTCCAGATCCAGCTCGGTATCTTCAAAATCGTTCTCGGCCAACAGCGCATCAAGATCCGAACCGAGCTCATCATCAGCCTCCATCGCCGCAGGCTCATCTTCATCTATAGCCGCAGGCATATCTTCGTCTTCTTCGAAGCCCGTCGACAGATCATACTCATCGTCATCCAACAGCGAGTTAGAAAATTCTGCCATCTCAGGATCATCAAGCACCGGCTCATCCAGCTTCAGATCCATATCCAGGTCATCACCCAGGGCACTATCTAATTCATCATCTGAAATAGAATCGAACTCATCGACAGGACCTCGGCTCTCTGTTGACATGTTAAAGGGATCGTCGGAACCCTCTTCGCTGAACACATCATCACCCGCAGCCTCATCGAGATCGGCTGGAGCTGCCTCGGCAACCGCTTCTGCAGCAGCCACAGCGACCGCACCAGCAACCGGAGCCACTGCAGCAGACTCCTTTAGCTCAGGATCGGTATCAGGCTGATTAAGGACATCGAGTGCCTCTTCAACCTCCTTCTCTTGCTTACGCTTACGCAGAAACAGCAACAACCCAGCTAGCAACGCAAGCAAAGCGGCACCCGCAGCGGCAATCCACTCAAACGGGAGCTTGCTTATTGAGACAGCGTCCTCAGCAGCAGGCGCGGGTTCTGAGGCTTGCTTCTGAGCCAACTGCCCCTGCAACTCAGCCAACTGCTGATCCTTAAGCTCTACAAGGCGCTGCATCGACGCCATCTGTTCACTCAGCCTGTCGAGACGATCAAACATCTCTACATTGTCACGCTCAACCTTGTTCAACCCTTCCAGGGTGACCACAAGTTGCTCTTCCAACTCTTCGTTCTTGGCTGAGATTTCGGCTACCAGCGGCTGCACCTGAGCCGCTGTCGCTGAAGTCTCGCTAGCAACCGTACCGGATTCAACCGCGCTCGCTGGCATCTCTTCGCTCGACTTACTGACAATTCTTAACTGCGCATCTTCTGCGACTGCCGCCTGCCCAGACTTCATAGACGTTTTAGCGGCATCCAATTTGGCACCCTTAGATGAGGCCACTGCAGCAGGCGCATCTTTCCAGTTACGGTTCTGGCGTTTCACCTCCTGCATAGACTCCTGCTCGGTAAAGCTAAGAATCTGTTCTTTACTAGGGATATCCAGCACAACGCCGGATCTCAACCTGTTGATATTATTTTTGATGAAAGCATCTGGGTTCACACGCTGAATTGCCAGCATCATCTGCTGCGGTGAAATGCTCGAATCCGGACGCGTCGCCAATGCAATCTGCCAGAGCGTATCTGACTTGGTGACGCGATATTTTGATGGCGCGGGCAGGGGCTGGGAAACAGCGGGCTGCGAGCTGGCCGATTTCTTAGCAGATTTTTTACTCGGCGCAGACTCCGCTACCGGGGTTACTGGCCTACTGCGGGGCAGCAGGTCTTCAGCCGCAAAAACGGGAGGATCCAACAACACCGTATATTCACGCACCAATCTACCGCTGGGCCAGTTCACCTCAATCAAAAAATTCAAAAAAGGCTCACGAATCGGCGTACTGGTAGTCAGGATTATTTTACCCAGCCCCCCTTTGATATCGAGTTTAAAACGAATATCTGACAAAACGGGAGAGGGCTTTACACCTGCAAGATAAAAATCATCGGTATTAGCAAGACTAGTCACAACCTGCGAGGCATTTAAGCCGCGCAACTGTAGAAGATCGATCTCCGCCTGAAGTGGCTGGTTCAACGCAGAGCTGACTTTCACTTCGCCAAGCCCTAATGCATTGGCTTGCATTGCACCCAGTGCACTTATGATTGCCAGACTGATCGCGCTTTTACGCAACATACTCAACACCTTCCCTTCATCTCTGCGATTAACCCGCGCAGAGCATATCAATATAAAGACAGGGATAGGTATCAACACAATCCCTGCTTTTTCCAACGAGTGGACGAATTCGTTTTAAAGTATTAATTAAACGTGGGTTTTAATCAATACAATCACGGCAACAGAAAATGTCTGAGCCGTGGTTAAGCATCGATTTTTTTCAAATCGCAGACAAAAAAAACGGCCGACTGAATAAATCGACCGTTTTTTGAGCTTTTTAATCCCTGATTAAGCGTCGAGGAGAATTCTCAGCATCCGCCGCAACGGCTCTGCCGCTCCCCAGAGCAACTGGTCACCGACCGTGAAGGCTGACAAGTACTGCGGCCCCATACTCAGCTTACGCAATCGCCCTACAGGCACGTTCATGGTGCCACTAACAGCCGCAGGAGTCAGCTCGCGCATGCTCTGCTCACGATTATTAGGAACCACTTTAACCCAGTCATTATGCGCTGCCAGCATCGCCTCGATCTCGGGGATCGAAACATCTCGCTTCAACTTGATCGTAAATGCCTGTGAATGGCAACGCATCGAACCGATACGGACGCAGGTACCGTCAACCGGGATGATATTTTCTCCACGCCCCAGAATCTTGTTAGTTTCAGCCTGTGCTTTCCACTCTTCACGGCTCTGACCATTCTCCAGCTGGGTGTCAATCCAGGGGATCAAGCTTCCGGCCAGAGGCACCCCAAAGTGATCCGTACTGAGCTGATCACTACGGATCGCGGCAGTCACCTCGCGGTCGATATCCAAAATCGCTGCTCGGGGATCATCCAGTTTGTCGGCCACCGCTGCATACACCTGCCCCATCTGCCGAACTAGCTCGCGCATATGCTGAGCACCACCGCCGGAGGCGGCCTGATAGGTCATCGACGACATCCATTCAACCAAATCTGCCTTAAACAACCCACCCAATGCAATCAACATCAGACTGACGGTGCAATTACCGCCCACAAAGGTATTGGTTCCTGAGGCAAGCGCATCACGAATCTGCTGTCCGTTGACCGGATCCAAAACGATCATGCTCTCCGGTTCCATCCGCAACGAAGACGCGGCATCGATCCAGTGCCCCTTCCAACCGGACTGTCGCAACCCAGGATAAACGGCCTTGGTATAATCACCGCCCTGGCAGGAGATGATCGCGTCCATTGCCGTCAATTCGGTAATATCGGTAGCGTCTTTTAGCGTTGTAATCTCTTTACCAATCGCTGGACCCTGCTGGCCAACTTGGGAGGTGGTAAAAAAAACAGGCTCGATCAGATCGAAATCCTTCTCTTCCTGCATACGCTGCATCAGTACGGAACCCACCATACCCCGCCAACCAACAAAACCTACACGCATCATCACTTATCTTCTCTATTAGGTGCGCTCACTCAGAGAGCGCTTACTATCAAAAGCGGTACCCATGAAGACACCGCCGACCGGACTAGGCCGACAATATACTAACACTGGTTACAGCGTATTTAGCGCTGCGACAACCGCATCACCCATCTCCCGGGTAGACACTTTACGGGTGCCTTCGGAATAGATATCAGCGGTACGCAAGCCTTGATCCAACACCTGGCTCACCGCTTTCTCAATCAGATCCGCAGCGTTTGCCTCGCCCAGCGAGTAGCGCAGCAACATCGCGGCGGAAAGGATCGTCGCCAGGGGATTGGCGATCCCCTGGCCTGCGATGTCCGGCGCAGAACCATGACAGGGCTCGTACATCCCCTGACCACTGGCATTCAACGAGGCCGAGGGCAGCATACCGATCGAGCCGGTAAGCATCGCCGCCGCATCAGACAGAATATCGCCAAACATATTGCCGGTAACGATAACATCAAACTGCTTGGGTGCACGGACCAGCTGCATGGCGGCATTGTCAACATACATATGGCTCAGCTCAACATCGGGATATTCCAGCCCGACCTGCTCGACAATCTCACGCCAGAGCACAGTCACTTCAAGCACATTGGCCTTATCCACCGAGCACACCTTTTTACCACGTTTGCGGGCTGACTCAAATGCGACTTTGGCAATCCGCCGAATTTCAGATTCGCAATAAACATAGGTGTTGTAGCCCTGACGCTCACCGTTTTCGAGCACCCGAATACCCCGTGGCTGACCAAAGTAGATGCCTCCGGTCAATTCGCGGACAATAAGTATATCCACCCCCGCCACAATCTCAGGTTTCAGAGACGAGGCGTCGGCCAGTTGCGGGTACAAAATAGCCGGGCGCAAGTTACCGAACAGGTCTAATTTTGAGCGAATCCCCAACAGGCCTTTTTCCGGGCGGATAGCGGTATCCAGCTTGTCCCACTTAGGACCACCGACGGCACCCAGCAGAATCGCATCGCTGGCCTGAGCCTTGGCCAAGGTCTCATCAGAAAAAGGCACCCCAGTAGCATCGATAGCCGCACCGCCTAACAAAGCCTCATCTAACTCAAAGTCCAGATCCAGCTTACTTTTAATCGCTTCTAACACCCCAACCGCTTCACTGATAATCTCAGGGCCGATACCATCACCGGGCAGAACCAGAATTTTTTTAGTCATCAGACGTTCTCTTCTTTATTCAAACGACAATTTAAGCAGTAACTATCTAAACGGTACTATCTAAACGGTACTATTTAAACGGTACTATTTAAACGGTACTATTTAAACTGCAACTTTTTTACAGCAGCAAGGGTTAAGCGCTGGCAAACAACCAAGGCGTTTGTTCAGCCCGCTTGGCTTCGTAGGCACGAATTGCATCAGCGTGCTGCAACGTCAGACCGATATCATCCAGACCGTTCAACAAGCAGTGCTTACGGAAGCCATCAATTTCAAAGCTCAGTTCGTCGCCCTGCGGGCAGATCACCAGCTGACGCTCCAGATCGATCGCCAGCTGAGCGCCTTCTGAGGCTTCGACAAGGCTGAACAGGTTATCCACCTGGGCTTCGGTCAAGATAATTGGCAACAGACCGTTTTTAAAACAGTTGTTGAAAAAGATATCCGCATAGCTGGGCGCGATAATGGCGCGGATACCGAAATCTTCCAGCGCCCAGGGGGCGTGTTCACGACTGGAACCGCAGCCAAAGTTTTCACGTGCCAACAAAATTGAGCAGCCCTGATAGCGCGGCTGATTAAGCACGAAATCAGGATTTAAGGGGCGACCACTGCAATCCTGATCCGGCTGGCCCTCGTCCAGGTAGCGCAGTTCGTCAAACAGGTTAGGGCCGAAGCCCGAACGCTTGATCGACTTCAAAAACTGTTTAGGGATAATCATATCGGTGTCGATATTGGCCCGATCCAGGGGCGCGGCGATACCCTGATGCTGAGTAAATGCTTTCATCTTATCTCTCCCCTTAACCCATCATTTCCCGGACATCGACAAAATGCCCGGCAATCGCAGCCGCTGCGGCCATCGCCGGACTCACCAGATGGGTGCGACCGCCAAAGCCCTGACGCCCTTCAAAATTGCGGTTTGAGGTCGATGCACAGTGTTCGCCCTGGCCCAATTTATCCGCATTCATCGCCAGACACATCGAACAACCTGGCTCGCGCCACTCCAGTCCTGCCGCAATAAAGATTTTATCCAGACCCTCTTGCTCAGCCTGCTGTTTAACCAATCCCGAACCCGGAACCACCAGCGCCTGCTTAAGACTGGCCGCAACCTTGCGCCCTTTAACCACGGCAGCCGCTTCGCGCAGATCCTCAATTCGCGAATTGGTACAGGAACCAATAAAAACCCGATCCAGCTGTATAGAGGTGATCGCCTGGTTAGGTTTCAGCCCCATATACCGCAACGCCCGTTCGATCCCCTGGCGCTTGACGCTATCGGTTTCCGCGGCCGGGTCAGGAACCCGGGCATCGACTGCCACAACCATCTCTGGCGAGGTTCCCCAACTAACCTGTGGCTGAATTTTGCTGCCATCGAGCACCACCACTCGATCAAACTGCGCATCTGCATCACTGTGCAGATCGCGCCAAGCATCTACAGCCAACGCCCAATGATCGCCCTTGGGAGAGAATGGCCGGCCTTCCACATAGTCAACGGTGGTTTCATCAACCGCCACCAAACCAACCCGTGCACCGGCTTCGATCGCCATATTACAGACAGTCATCCGCCCTTCTATCGACAGCGCGCGCATCACCTCGCCACCAAACTCGATCGCGCAGCCGTTACCACCGGCAGTACCGATCTCGCCGATAATCGCTAGCACCACATCTTTAGCAGTCACGCCTTTACCGAGCTGACCATCGACCCGTACCAGCATGTTTTTCATTTTCTTGGCAATCAGACACTGGGTTGCGAGCACATGCTCGACCTCGGAGGTACCGATGCCGTGGGCCAAGGCACCAAAAGCACCATGCGTTGCTGTGTGTGAGTCGCCACAGACAACTGTCATTCCAGGCAGTGTAGCGCCCTGCTCGGGCCCTACGACATGCACGATACCCTGACGTAGATCCTGCATTTTGAATTCAACGATACCAAACTCATCGCAGTTATCATCCAGCGTCGTTACCTGAATCTTGGATACCGGATCACTGATCCCATCGGCACCCAGCTGGCGCTCATCGTAAGTAGTCGGCACATTATGATCTGGAGTTGCCAGATTCGTATCCAACCGCCAAGGCTTACGTTTAGCCAGGCGTAGCCCTTCGAAAGCCTGGGGTGACGTCACTTCATGCAGCAACTGGCGATCGATATAGATCAACGCACTGCCATCTTCTTGCTGGCACACCACATGGGCGTCCCAAAGTTTGTCATACAGAGTCTTGCCTGCCATCTCAGTCTCCTGTTGGGTAGCGCCATTGCGACCAGCACCTTAATCCGTGCATCACTGACGCTAAACGCGGTAATTTGACCCTATGGTAGGGCTCGTATATAAATAAAACAAATTCATTTTATCTATATAATGGATTCCAGTTTGGAATTCAAAACATATAAACCCTAGAGCACAGAGCAGACCCATGGATGCACCCAGCCTGAGCGCTTTTGTTACTGCTGCCGAATTAAGCTCCTTCTCTTTAGCAGCCGACAAACTACGACTGACCCAGCCCGCGATCAGTAAACGCATTGCCAATCTTGAGCAGCAACTGCAGTGCCGTCTGTTCGACCGCATCGGCCGCAAGATCAGCCTCACCGACGCGGGTCAAACCCTGCTACCCAGGGCGCGAAACATTCTCATCGAGATCGAAGACATCGCGCGTCTACTGGCCAATCGCAACGATAAAATAGAGGGACGCTTATCGCTAGCAACCAGCCACCATATCAGCCTGCACCGGCTGCCTCGGGTCTTACGCCAGTACAGCAGCAACTACCCAGATGTCGTCTTAGATCTCAAGTTTGAACAGTCGGAAGTGGCTTACGAAGGTGTGCTCAACGGCAGCCTGGAATTGGCCGTGATCACCCTCTCCCCCCAACCGCACCCGCAGATCTGCGCTACCACCATCTGGCTCGACACGCTCTGCTATTGTAGCGCTACAGATCACCCGCTTGCTCAACAAGCATCGCTGCAACTGACCGACCTGACCCAGCATAAAGCGATACTCCCGACCCCCACGACTTTTACCCGACAACTGGTCGAACGACGCTTTGATCGACAAGGGCAGCGCCTTAACGTCGGCATGTCCACCAATAACCTCGATACCATCCGGATGATGGTCAGTATCGGACTGGGCTGGAGCCTGCTTCCGCAAACCCTACTGGATGCACAGGTGCAGCCACTGAAACTTCAGGTCGAACAGATCCAGCGCC
Source organism: uncultured Neptunomonas sp. (assembly GCA_963974645.1). Taxonomy (GTDB): domain Bacteria; phylum Pseudomonadota; class Gammaproteobacteria; order Pseudomonadales; family Balneatricaceae; genus Motiliproteus. The sequence continues at coordinate 31,396 of CAXBEA010000041.1, forward strand.
CTTTGGGACTGATTTACCACCGCGACCGCACACTATCCAATGCCGCACAGGCATTTATAAAACTATTAAAACAACAGGCTGACAGCGGGACTCTTCACCCTGAAACCGGTTAAGAAACAAAACAAACTTTGATATCGTTTGCCTGAGCGGTAATACTAGCCTCCGTAACTATAGCTAGACCCGTTGTTCCGGAGTGAGCCCTGTGAAATCCGACCAGTTTGACGAATTACAACAATGGCTTGAGACTCAAACAACCCATTGGCAAAGTCTACTGACAGATCAGGAAACCGCTCCCGGTGACTGGCAGACGCTGCTTAATCGCTGTCGCTCTTTGGCACAGCAGCAATCCGACGACCAAAGCGAGCTGACTGAATCCATGGTGCAACAAGCCAAGGGCTTCAGCCGCTACGGCGAACGTCTGCTGCGCTCGTTAAAACATCCTGATCAAGCCAATGAACTGGAGCATGCGGTGCGAGATCTCAGCACCCATCTGCAACTACAGGCGGGCGAATCTTTTTACCGTCACTGGCAACTTCCCGAGCCTTTGCAGCAAGCGCTACAGCAACTTGGGCTATCCCCGAGTGGATTTAGCAGCTTTCCTTTTTTACACAGCAGCATTGATCGCAGCAAAGATAAGCACCAACTGCAACTCCAGCAACTCCAGCAGGCACTGAACGAGTTCAGCGAAGTGATGGGACTTTACATCGAGCTGCAAAACCAGGTCAACCAGCACACCAACGATGCGATGATCGAACAACTCAGCGGTCAAGACCCCGCACCGGATTCGCTAACAGAGTTGCAGCAGATCTGGATCGAGTGCTATGAACAGTGCTATCAACGTCAGCTCGGCAGTTCCGATTACCAGCAAATTTATGGTCGTCTTGGGAATGCTATCCTGAGCCTGCAGAAGCAAGCACATGACTATTGGAAACAGGAGTATCGCGGGGCCGGACTGGTGCCCAGCAGCGACTATAGCCAACTCCTACAGCACCATCACAAACTGCGTAAAAGCCATAAACAGTCACAGCGCCAGGTTAACCAGCTACAGCAAGCCCTTGAAAGCCAGCAACAGCGACTCGCAACCCTCGAACAGCAGCTGCAGCAATTACAACCTCATCAGTCACAGCCGCCGCGTACAACTAAAACCAAGCCCTCTCCTTCGACGGCTAGCAACCCAGCGGACAAATCGCGCTGATGACGGGGTTTAAAATCAACCCCGAACAACTGGCGCAAGAGCTGACAGACCTCAACACGCGGTTGATCGATGGCCTGAATACTCTCGGCCAGCTGCCCCCTGTGGATGTCGGCCAAACCCCGCATCAAACCCTGTATAGCGAAGACAAACTGCGCCTGAACCACTACCCGGCGGCGGGCACCAACAACCTCGACATTCCTCCGCTGCTGATCGTTTATGCCTTGATCAATCGCCCCTACATCCTCGACCTCCAGCCCGACCGGTCACTGATCAGAGCGCTCAATGAACGCGGTTTGTCGGTGTATTTGATCGATTGGGGCTACCCCGAGCCGGTCGACTGCTATCTGGATCTGGACGACTATATCAATGGCTACATCGACAACTGCGTCACCGCCGTTTGCCAACACAGCGGCCACGCAAAACTTAACCTGCTCGGTGTCTGCCAGGGTGGCACCTTCAGCCTCTGTTACAGCGCGCTCAATCCCGAGCGCATCAACAGCCTGATCACGATGGTGACCCCGGTCGACTTTCGCACCCCGGATAACATGCTCAGCCACCTGGCTCAGAAACTGGACCTGGATCTTGCCCTGGACGCCAACGGCAACATCCCCGGCCATATGCTGACCCAGACCTACAATGCACTGATGCCGATCCGGCTTGGATTGCAGAAAGCACTTAGCATGCCTCAGCAGCTATCCACCACCGAGAATGCAATGAATTTCTTGCGGATGGAACACTGGATCAACGACAGCCCTGATCTTGCAGGAGAAGCTTGTCGCGAGTTTGTACAGAAGTTTTTCCATGACAACCGCTTTATCAATGGTGATCTGGAGATAGGTGGTCAAACGGTCAACCTGAAAAACTATACCGGCCCACTGCTTAACATCTTTGCCGCACGCGACCACCTGGTTCCTCCTGCAGCGTCTAAAGCCTTGGCAGCGATAACGGGTAGTGAAGATTATCAGGAGCAGGAGTTGGCCGGTGGACATATCGGGGTGTTTGTCGGCCGTCACGCCCAGCAACGGCTTCCTGACCTGATCAGCAGTTGGCTCCAAGCCCGGCCATAACCAGAACGCCCGATCGCCACCACACTTTATACCCATCGAGTAGGAGGCGGGATTACTCCCGCCGTCCTCTCACACCACCGTACGTA
>CAXBEA010000042.1:0-33574 GCA_963974645.1 uncultured Neptunomonas sp.
TTGGCTTTGCGAGCGAAAAAACGCTAGCGCGCACCAACTTCCCGTTTAAAGTCCCATAATAATCCAGAACTACCCAAAACAGAACGCATTCTAAGGAGGGGCTGGGGCAGGGTCAACCTGATTACAGCTGAATAAAGTTAACGATCTATCGCAGCCTGGCTGGCTTCACGCTGCAGAGCGCGATCTGTTTGTCGCCATCCAGGACCGGTGGACGCCACAGGAACAACAGCGAATTCTCGAGCGGACTCGCTCGTGACCCTGCTTTTTAAGCCATCCAATTAGAGGCGGCATCTTTCAAGGTAGTCGTTATGCTTCCGCCGAGCTTATGACTTTTTTGCGCCCCTTGATTTCAGGGCATTTATCTCCTTGTCGAGATACATGCCGCTATCCGCGTGACTGAGTAGCTTTGCCAACGTGGTGCCGTGGTCAGGGTACAGCGCGAAGCCAATACTGGCTCCAACCTGAGCCGAAACCTCGGCCCCATTGTCAGCCTGTTGAAATTTATAGGGCGGGCTGGCAAGCATGTCATGCAGGGTCGCTATGATCTGTTCGACCGCTTGCGCTTCGTCCAGGTCTTCGATAACAACAGCAAACTCGTCTCCACCCATTCGGGCTGCGGTATCCGAGCTACGTATTGCGCTCTGGAGGCGTTCGGCAAACACCCTGAGCACCGTATCACCGGCACTATGCCCGTAACTATCGTTAACCGGTTTAAAGTTGTCCAGATCGAGGTAGAGGATCAATACCCGCTGATGCTTGCGTTCCGCGCGGGTGATGGCCAGGTTGCAGCGTTCAGCGAAGTGCGTTCGATTAGCCAGCCCCGTCAGTGCATCAAAATTGGCTTGTTGCCAGATGGTTTCTTCCATCTGTCGTTTTTCGGTAATATCCAATTTGACCGCGACGTAGTTGGTAATTTCGTTAAATTCATTGAGTACGGGTGCGATCGATATGTTCTCCAGCATCAGCGTCCCATTTTTATTTTTGTTCCAGAGTTCGCCGCTCCAGACACGCTTAGAGTTGATGGTATTCCAGAGTCCTCGGTAGGTTTCTAATGGGGTCTTACCCGACTGCAGGATGCGTGGATTTTTGCCAATCACCTCTGCTGGGCTATACCCGGTATTTTTGGTGAATTGCGGATTAACGTAGAGGATCTTGGGCTCGGCCGTAGTTACGACTGTAGCAACGGGGCTATGGGTAATCGCCGATGACAAGGTTTTAAGTTCGAGCTCTAGGGCTTTGCGTTGACTGATATCCTGATGGGTTCCTAGTGCTCGGACTGCATTCCCGTCTGGATCCCATTCGAACACTTTGCCGCTGGTCTGGATCCACTTCCATTCACCCGAGCGGGTGCGCATACGAATATCGGCTTGATAAATATCCGTTTTACCGTTTTTGTGATCGTTGAGATTATGTAGCGCTATGACTAGATCATCGGGGTGGGTGAGCTGTTTCCAGCGCTCAATGGTGACTTGCAGGTCATGCTGACGATAGCCCAGCATCTCTGCCCAGCGTGCATTATGGGTGATCTGTCCAGATTTGAAATTAACATCCCAGAGCCCCAATTCAGCACCCGACAGTGCTAGCTCGAGCCGCTCTTCACTTTCGCTGAGGCTTTGTTGGGTCTGCTTGAGGCGTTCCTTTTCTTGTTCTAGATCTTGGGTCCTGCGGGCTAACTCGTCGGCCAGTATTTGCGGCTGCAGCGAAACGTTATAGGCCAGCAGGGTAAGCAACAGGGTGAGGGTTAAAACCAGAAAATTGTCGATCGCAAGGCTGTCGAAACTGATCCAGCCGTTAATAGGGCTTAGACTGAGCGACCAATCCCCATTGGGCACAGCGATGCTGTGGCTGACGGCGCTGCCTTTCAGCGGTGCCCTAGAGCTCGCGAAAATATCGACCCTACCTGTGTCGGGGTGAGTGCGCTGCAACGTCCAAGCATAGGATTGAGCTTCCAAATTTTTAATTTTAGTTTGTTCCAATAGCGGTTCCAGCAGCATCAGCGCACTGGTAAACCCCCAAAAGGTACTCTTGCCTTGAGGTGTATTGATAAATACAGGCTGACGCGCGATCACCGCAACACCCCCTTGTAGCAGAGTAAAGGGGCCCGCCAAGGTGAGCTGTCTAGTGTTAACCGCATCGATGGCTTCTTTGTTTCGTTTGGGATCGGTCAGCAGGTCATGTCCAAGCGCTTTTTCATTACCCTTGAGCGGTGTGACTTGCGTGACCACGCCGTCTGGGGCGAGTTGCAAGTTAGTAATCCCGGGCGAGGTGCTGAGCAGGTCAGTGGCGATGGCTTCGAAGTCAGTGATTTGACCGTTTCCAACCTGGATTAAGTAGGCTAAGGCGGTTGTAACCGACTCGGACTGACTGATTAAGCTTGATAAGGCGTCGGCATAAGATGCTGCAATAGCCATAGTGCCAGCTTGTTTCTCGGCCGCTTCACGGTCGTGTTCTAGATGAATAAACGCGGTGCTGATCAACAACACACAGACAAAAGCGATACCGGTGAGCAGTGCGGGCCGTTGGCTGCGCCAGACCACTTGCGATCTGTGCGGCGGAAGCCAGAAAGATGAGCTGAGACAGAGGGTTAATACGAACCCCAATAATAGGGCGAAGAGCAGGCTGTCTACTGCGATAATGCTTATATGTTCGGTGTGGGTTTCAGTCGGGCTGTACTGTAACGCTGAATCGCCCCATAGCCAGACCACAGCTAATACCACTACAACTAAGGCGACGCCCAGTTGGTGTGCCGCAGCAGCCTTGCGCATATCGCCTCCCTGCCCTGGAAAAATCGATGCTTAGGTTTCAACATCCAGTATTAAACGGGGCACTGACAATTTTACAGTAGTGGCTGATGAATTGCTGTATGAAAGGGTATTTGTGAGGGCCAAATCTGTTTCCAAAAAGCATCGCTGCTCAAATTCAACACAATATGATCACACCGTATAATCAAAACCATATAATCAACTCTCTTGATCAAGATCAGTAGTCCCTGTTCGTTACGAGCGATAGAATGGCTACTGCATAAAGTCCTAATAAATTAAAAAGCTAACTACCCGTTACTAAGATCGCTATAATTTAAGCCACGTAAACGATCAGCAAACACAGCTGCAAAGGGCCGCACGGATGTACCCCAGCCTAGTTCGCATCATTCTGTCCAGCCTCCAATATAAACACCTCTTAGTGCGCCCCTTTCTAACTCCTGGGTCGACCAATAATACCTCGCTTGCAATGCCCCGCAGAGGCGTCTGATAGCGGCTGGGCATAGGTATGGTTGCAAAATGCGGTAAAACACGCGTCAAAAACTTGAACAAGGAAGATTCAATATGTTCAGCAGATCAGCCTATGGATTGCGCAGTAAACACCTACTCCTGCTGGCACTGCTATCGGTTTCTCTGCAGAGTTTTTCGGCACGCGTGCGGGATGTTCTGGAGCAGCTGCAGCCTTATCGGGGTTTAGTAAAACATTACAGATCCTCATTTACAGCCGATCGACATGACGCCTTAGATGCAGACACCCCCTTTATGGCGAAATATGCCATAGATGGCGCCATCGTTCCGGTGGGTTAAGCAGATGGGTTGTTTACAGCGTTTATTCAAATGCCGTCCAGGATTACGGACCCGATCCGCTTTCTACGGCGCGGCCCTTTCCTCTGCGGTCGTCATCGCGATGACGACTGTTTCCTATATACATACCTGGCAGTTGGTTGAAGAACGCGAATCGGATCATCTGCAGCAAGCGGCCGCATCCATTGTAGCGCCTATAGAGTTAACCCTGAATACGATCATTCGGGGAACAACCGAGCTGTCTAAGATGACGCTGCTGGACAGCGCTCTGGTCGATTCAAATGGCAGAGATGCGTATCTAAGGCCTTTTCTATCTGAACATCTACTGCCGATCGCTATTGATTACAACTTGGTACTTACAGACTTTCGCGGGATCGCAATAGCAGCAAAATCGCACCTGCGCAGCTACGACCAACTTTCTTGGTTTACTGAAATAATGCGCCAAGGAGCGCCATACGCGGGGGTGGAAGAACGTAATGGCCGCACTGCATTCCTATTCGCCATTCCGATCCTGTATGAGTCCACCGGCACCTATGAGGGGGCTCTGGTATTTGAAACCGATCTTATCGCTTGGCTGGGAGAACCTAAAGCGCCGGTTCAATGGCGGACCGAGTTCGATCACATTGAATACCATATAGGAAGCGCCACTATATCGGCATATGATTTAGTCCAAAACACAGGGCCCTTCATCTCTGTAGAAACACCGATAAAAATTGACCCATTAACAGAGCTTCTACCCATCAGTGTGCACGTTACCATCAGCAAACGTGCCTTTGACCGTCCGATGGCAAATCTGACCCGTAGTCACTTTCTGTGGGGGCTGCTGGCAGTACTGATAGTGACGCTTATCAGCATCTGGCTTGCTAAATTACAGACTAAGCGGATAGGTGCCTTGGCCAAAGAGGCACGGGCTATTGCAGAAGGCAAACAGACCTTCTTGAGCCTCAATAGCGGTGATTATGGCCGGGATGAAATCGGTGGTTTTGCCCAACTTATCTCCAGCCTGCTAATTCAACTTAGAGACCATCAAGATAATCTGGAGCATCAAGTTGCTCATCGCACCGCAGAGCTCCACATCAGCGAAGCCGCGTTAAAGCATGCCCAGTCGCTGGCTAAAATTGGCAGTTTCGCGTTAGACATCTCTACCAGAAGAGTTTATGGCTCGGATGAGTTCTTTCACATTCTTGGGATCTCCTCTCGCAATTCTATAAGTCTTAGGGCCTGTTTGAGGCGGGTCCACCCGGATGATCGCCACCAATTTATTCGCAGCTGGCGATCAACCTCGACCGGGCAACCTTTAGATAACACCCATCGCGTCATCGTCGCTGACAAAGTGAAATGGCTTAATGGCCAGTACAGGCTCAATGCTACCGGCGACGGTACCACCACGACCTATCTCGGAACAATTCAAGACATCTCTAAGCGCAAGCTTGCAGAGCAAGCCTTGATTGACAGCGAAGCGTACAACAGGGGCCTGGTTCAAAATTCCAAAATCCCACTGGGTATTCTTGATCCGACCTCAGGGCTGTTCACAGACTGCAATGACGCCACCGTAGCCGTGTTTCGGTGCGCATCGAAAGAAGCTGTCATCGGCTCAACGCCACTCACATTTTCACCTTGTTTTCAGTATGACGGTTCGCCATCCACCGAAGCGGGGCCTGAACATGTCGCACTCTGCCTGAAATACGGTGATATAGAGTTCGAGTGGCAGCACCAGGGGCCAGACGGGATTGTATGGGATGCCGAAGTACGCCTGATGACCTTCCAGCACCTCGACAAAACCTGGATCCAATTCAGTCTTGAAGACATCACCAAAAAACGTATTCAAGATGCACGGTTGCAGGAAACTCTGGTTGTGTTTAATGCCTCCAGCCAAGGCATTATGACCACTGACCCGCAGGGGATCATCCTCTCTGTCAACCCCGCATTCTGCTCCATCACCGGCTATCCAGCCGATGAAGTAGTGGGGCAAAACTCCTCTATTTTAAGATCTGGTAGACATGATAAAGCTTTTTTTGAACAGCTTTGGCTGATGCTAGACCAGAAGGGGAGCTGGGAGGGGGAGATCTGGAACCGGCGTAAAAATGGTGACAGCTACCCGCAGTGGCTCAGCATCGCATCGGTAACCAGCGACACTGGACAGGTCAGCGAGTACGTATCCATATTCAGCGATATCACGGATCGAAAGCGACAGGAAGAGGTGATCTGGCACCAGGCTAACTACGACGCTCTAACAGGGCTGGTTAATCGCAGCTTGATGCACGAACGACTCGAGCTAGCCATGAGCCAGGCCAGACGGCATCAAAGCAAGGTGGGGGTGCTGTTTCTGGATCTAGATGGCTTCAAGTTGATCAACGATACCCTCGGTCACGATGTGGGGGATGAATTATTAATCCAGGTATCGAATCGTTTAACGACCTGCGTCAGAGAGCAGGACACCGTCGCACGACTGGGAGGCGATGAATTTACAGTGATCATCAATGACCTGCACGATGAAGATAAGATGGGGGTTATCGCAGACAAGGTTGTAAGTGTACTTAGGGAGCCCTTTGCACTCTCGGGTTCAGAGTATTTTATCTCCGGCAGCGCCGGTATCACGGTATTCCCTGGCGACGGCACTACTGTACAAACCTTACTGCGTAATGCCGATATAGCGATGTATAAATCGAAGCAGGCGGGGAAAAACTGTTGTCAGTTCTACTCGCAGGAGATGCAGGATGATGCGCACAAGCGAATGCAGCTAGAAGCTGCAATCCGCACTGCAATTAAGGAAAGGGATTTCCAAATGTTCTACCAGCCGATAGTGGATACCGCCAGTGGTGTACTGACCGGGTGTGAAGCATTGATTCGTTGGCATCACCAGGAACATGGCTATATGGCACCCGGTGAGTTTATCCCCGTCGCAGAAGAATGCGGGCTGATTATTGAGCTTGGCGAATGGGTTTTACGTACCGCGTTAGCGCAGTTGAAACAGTGGCAAGATGAGGGGTACAGATCGTTGCGGATGGCGATCAATATATCGAGCCTGCAATTTAGTGACAAAAACTTCCCGGACCTGCTTAGATCGATCTTATCGGAGTCAGCGGTTGATAGCCGAAATATCGTCCTTGAGATGACAGAATCGATGCTGATTGACAGCAGCGAAAAGACCGAAGCGCATATGCATGATATCAAAAATACAGGTATCAGCTATGCTCTTGATGACTTTGGGACGGGCTATTCATCGCTCTCCTATTTAAAAAAATTCCCTGTCGATATCGTCAAAATTGATCAGCGTTTTATTACTGACTGTACCAGCGATCAAAGCAACGCCCAGCTGGTGAAGGCCATTGTAAACATAGCTCATAACCTGGATCTGCACGTTGTCGCGGAAGGTGTAGAGACGGACCAACAACGCGAATTCTTGCACAGTATTAGCTGTGATTACCTACAAGGCTACCTCATCAGCCCAGCCGTTCCACCTAACGAGTTACAGGACCTGTTAGAAAGGAATGCAGACACCCAGCCGAAGAGTGGCCTAGCTGAAGACCCGGAAGAGCCTACTGCGGCATCTTTTACTATTGTTTATTAGGGATCAAAATCGTGATGACCGAAGGGGTGCTGGTGACGCTGCCAGCGCGTTATGACTTGCTGGCCAAGAATAAGCCCATCGTTGAGCTGATGAACTCCAAGGGGCAGGATCCGGCTAAGGTTGCCGAGGGTCTGCGTGGAAATACCATCGACACCGCCATGGGGCCGCTGAGCGGGGACCAGAAGGGCGATCTGATCGGTTTTGAGTTCCGCATCTACCAGTGGCACGCCGACGGCACGGGTTCACCTATGTAAGCGTATGCCTGCTATCCGGCTCGATCGGGTAACAGAGTGACAACAGGGGGCGATGTTATCCATCGCCCCCTTTTTTACCTAAATATCTGGCGATAAGACCGCAGTAGAGACTCTATGCTCTCAAATAGGCTTCTGTTGCTGGCAAAATCGGCGTCAGGCTGGTTGCAAGCTGCTCCAGTTTTTTAATCACCCTGACGCGGGCAGGAAGCGAGCGTAATTTTTCGACCCCCTTGCCGCCAGCCAGGAGTAACACCGACGCGGGGAGTCGGCTGCTCAGCTCGGTTAATGCCGAGACAACCGTGGCGCGCTTTTGCAGCAGGCTAAACGAGAGCAGCAGCGCCTGAGGCTGCAGTTCGATACAGGCCTGGATCATCTGCTCCTCTGGGGTTTCTACGCCCAGGCTCATCGGGGCAAACCCCTCTAGACGTAGCAGCAGCTCTACCATTGCCAGCCCCATGCTATGGGACTCGCCTGGCACAGTGGTCAGTAGGACCCGAGGAGCCTTGCTGCTGATCTCGATCGCATCGCACGCCCGACTCAGGGTGCGCTTGAGTTGCTGGGTAATCAGGTGTTCAGCGTAGATCGGCAGCTCACCCTTGGCCCAGGCGTTTCCGGTCTGCTCTAGCAGAGGGGCCGCAGTATCCAGAACAAATTGACGCGCGCCCTGCTGCTGCAGTCGCCGTTCAAGCGTCACCGCTAACTGGCTGGCATTGCCGCTACGAACGACGCTAATCAGCTGCTGGATGGCCGCGCATGCAGGGGCTGGATCGGTTGGCTGGGTTTGATGGCTTAGCTGTTCTAGTTGTTGCGCGGACAGCTTGACCACTTTTCCAGGGCGGTAACCCTGATCCAGTAAGCGGCAGATGATACGGAGTCGATCCAGCTGCTGCTCGGGATAAAGCCGCAGCCCCTGCTGGTTACGGTGGGGTGCCGGGAATCCATAACGCCGCTCCCAGGCACGCAGGGTGTCTTTGCCGATCCCGGTCGCTCTCGACACCTCATCAATCGACGAGTCGATGTTTGCGTTTGCACCCATTGCTGTAATCCTCGCGGCACTCCTATTTTATAAATTATATTCTTTTGTCCTAGACAAACGCAAATAACTCGCTACTATTATCGATGTGACATATATCAAATTGCGCTGAGTTGGTTCCTGATGCAGCAATGTATAACGGGGTTAGGATGATCAATATTGACCGTATCGCTTTTGCCGTGACCTTCTGCGCTTTTCTAACCCTAGCCCGGGTCCTTGTTGCTGATCAAACGACCTGAACCCGGTTCGCAAACCGCCTGGCTAGACGCGCAGAGACGATAGCAAGGGGTATCTATAAAACATTAATCAGCAGCGCTGAATACAGAAACAGGGTTCAAATATAAAGCAGTACCCTCCATTTTTAGAGGATCAGATTATGCAGATCATCCCCGCACTAACGCTGGCAGAAAACGCAAGCCGCTCCAAGGCTAAAATCAATATGGGTATCAGTGCCTGCCTGCTTGGGCAGCCAGTCCGCTACAACGGCGGTCATACCCAGTCCAAACTTTGTCTGAATACGTTGAGTGAGCACTTCAATTACCGCAGCTTTTGCCCCGAGGTTGCTGCCGGTTTGGGTGTCCCCCGTCCAACACTGAGGCTAGTGGGTGATGTCGCTGCACCTCGATTGGTGTTTTCGAATGACGCCCAAAAAGATGTCACCGAGCCGCTTAATCAAGCCATCTCCTCGGTTATCGATAGCCTTGCTGGCCTGGATGGCTACATCCTGATGAAGAACTCGCCCAGTTGCAGTTTAGAGCGAATTAAAGTCTATACGGACAACGGTAACCCTCAACAGGAGCGTACTCAGGGGCTCTTTACCCGCGCGCTGCAGCAGCGCTATCCCAACCTGCCGATTGAGGAGGAGGGTCGGCTTAATGATGCTCGGTTGCGCGAAAACTTTCTGCTGCGGGTGTTCGCCCATCAGCAGTTTCGTCATCAGGTCGATGCCAAGCTGAGCCTGGGCGCGCTGATGAACTTTCACCGTGACTATAAATATGTGCTGCTAGCGCACCATCAACCCGAGTACCGGGCGCTGGGCAGACTGCTGGCTCTATCCCGCTCTGATGGCGATCTAGGTCCTATCCGTGACGAGTACCAGCGTCGCTTTATGATTGCACTGTCTACGCCTGCCAGCCGCAAAAATCATTGCAATGTACTGCTGCATATTCTTGGCTATCTGAAGCGGTCGGTAGAGGCAGGGGCGCGCAGGGATATCGTTACCGTAATTGACCGTTATCGTCGTGGCGAGATCAACCTGGCAACCCCGATGACCCTGATTGACCATTACGTGCAGCGTTTCGGCAGTGACTATATTCGCGCCCAGCGCTATTTTCAGCCCTACCCTGCAACACTGGGATTAACCAGTCGGTTATAACCGCTGGCTGGTTTTTAGTGATTGGCGATTGGTGCCAAATTACTGGAGAAACGTGCTTGGACCCGCGATGTCTACAGAGCATGCCAAGATAGAGAGTGAGAGTGAGAGTGAGCGATGAGCACAGCGACGACCCTGGTCTGGTTCAGGCAGGACTTGCGAACTCAGGATAATCCCGCACTCTTCTATGCAGCCGAGCAGGGCTGGGTCGTGCCGATTTATATCCTTGATGATCGCCACCCCGGCGAGTTCGATCTGGGCAGTGCAAGTCGTGGCTGGTTGCACCAGTCGCTAACCGCGCTTAACCAACAGTTGCAAGGCGCGCTGCGGTTTTTCCGTGGTGATCCGCTGCTGCTTATTCCCCGGTTATTACGCGATTCGGGTATCCGGCGAGTGGCCTGGAACCGTTGTTATCAACCCGGTCAGATCCATCAAGATAGCTCGCTCAAGCGCCTGTTGATCGACCAAGGCATTGACGTCCAAAGTTACAACGGCAGTCTGCTTTGGGAACCCTGGACGGTATTAAAAAAAGATCAGACCCCCTATAAGGTATTTACCGCCTATTACCGTAACGGCTGCCTGAGGCGCGAGCCTCCACGCCTGCCATTACCGCGCCCGGTCAATCTTTCGTTACCAGCGGATCTTCCAGAGACTTGCTCCGGGCTACCCTTGGACGCCCTGGAGTTGCTACCGAAACAGGGCTGGTATGAAGGCGTTGCTGTATATTGGCAGCCCGGTGAACTGGGTGCGGCAGACCGGCTGGCTGAGTTTGTGAATCAAGCGCTGGCAGAGTACTCGCGTGGCCGTGATTATCCCGCTATCCAGGCTACCTCTCGATTGTCGCCGCACCTGCATTTCGGCGAACTGTCACCGAACCAGGTCTGGTATGTTGCCAGCCAATACCCGCTGACGGGGTGCAGCGAAGCCGATCGGGAGCTCTTTATTCGCCAGCTTGGCTGGCGTGAATTTTCCTACTATCTGCTGTATCACTGGCCGACCCTCCCCCAGCAAAACTTTCAACCCAAATTTGATCGCTTTGTCTGGCGCAACAACCCCCAAGCGCTACTCGCCTGGCAGCAAGGCCGGACCGGCATCCCCCTCGTCGATGCCGGTATGCGTGAGCTTTGGCAAACCGGCACTATGCATAATCGAGTGCGGATGCTGGTGGGCTCGTTTTTGGTTAAAAATCTGGGGATCGACTGGCGTCTAGGCGCGGCCTGGTTTTGGGATACCCTGGTCGATGCGGATCTCGCCAACAACAGCGCTAGCTGGCAGTGGATCGCGGGAAGCGGTGCCGATGCAGCCCCCTATTTCCGAATCTTTAACCCCGTGACCCAGGGACAAAAATTTGATCCGCAAGGGCTCTATGTCAAGCGCTACTGCCCAGAGCTGGCAGAGCTACCCGCTAAACATATCCACGCGCCCTGGTTGGCGCCTACAGCACTGTTGGCGGAATGCCGGGTGGTTTTGGATCGCAGCTATCCCCGTCCGATCGTCGATCTGAAGCAAAGCAGGCAGGCTGCGCTGGATGCCTTTGCGACGCTAAGAGAGCACTCTCAGCCAACAGAAGGAAGCGCATCAGCCAACAGAGGGAAGTACATCGGCCGAGATCGGTAGGGTTTAGAGAGGTTTTGCTACAGCCGCCACTCCAGCCCTAACAACAGGCTTTGACTGTCCCATCGTGCACTATTTAGCCGAGCATCACGGGCTGCTGATGATAGGCCTAGCAGCCATGCCGCAGTATTAGCCGCTTTAACCGAAATGGGTTACGGGCAAGAAACTCCAGCGCTAACAATGACTTTTCAGCTTAGACAAGATTTTCTTGATGGTGTTATGGATGGGATGTTTCAAGGCGCTCCTAGTGAGGGGCTCAGTTACAGCATTGCCAGCTTCGAAGAAGAATTTTCACAAGCTCTAGCTATCGCATTGCAAGGCTCAGCAATGACACCCCAGAGTTTTGGCACTAGAAATCTCGACCGCATAACAAGCATTCAGGGCCAGATGCCTAGGCAGTAAGATTGCTGTGTGCAGCATGATAGCAAAGCGCCCTTCCTGATTACCTACAAAACTCAGCCATGATGCTGCCGTCTATTTGCGGGTTGGGCTCATCGACAAAGCCCCCTGGTCGCCTTGTCGGAATGAATTCCGACCCACAGGGATAGTGGGAAGTGCGCCAAGCCCGTCGGGAACGGGGTGCGCCGACCCACAGGGCTGCTTTGTAGGTCGGGTTTTAACCCGACGCCGGCTGGTATCGATGTCGGAATAAATTCCGACCCACAGGGTCCATCCTTCGGGGCTTTCAGAGGTGCGACTGTGCTTACCCGCAGGTCTCATTATCGCGGCGATGGCTGATGATTATGGGTAATCAGGGCGGTCGAGGTGGCGTTTGAGCGCCTGGCGGTCAGTCCCCGTCGGTCTGCTCGATGGCGGCGCGAATGATGCGCTTCTCCTGCAGCTCGATCTGGCGCAACGAGTCGCTGACGTGGCGCACATGGGCCATAGCGGCTTTCTCGGCCCATTGCGCCTGACGGCTGATCACCGCGTTGAATATTTGCCGGTGATGCTTGTCGATCTGCTGCTTGAAGCTCTTGCGGTGGCTGAGATTGAGCACCGAGGCCTGCACTGAGTGCAGCATCAGGCTCTGCAGGCTGTTCAGCACGTGCACCAGCACCGGGTTATGGGAGGCTTCGGCAATGGAGCGATGGAAGGCGTGATCGAGTTCGGCATTGGTCAGGGGGTCGGCCGCTTCCATCGCCTCAAACGCCCTGGTGATCTGGTACTGGTCCTTGTCGGACGCCCGCTGTGCCGCGAGGCGCGCGGTCTGCCCCTCCAGTTGTTCACGCACCTCGAACAGATCATAGAGGGTGCGGGAATGACCGAAGAACAGCTGCATCAGCGGACTCTCCTGATTCGGCTCGGCGACGATATCGGCGACGAAGGAGCCCTTGCCGTGGCGGGTTTCGATCACCCCGCGCCCCTGCAGTTCATGCAAGGCTTCGCGGATGATGGTGCGCGAGACCCCCAGCTTGGCGGCGAGTTGCCGCTCCGAGGGGATCTTCTGTTCCGGTGCCAGACTGCCCTCGAGAATCAGCTGCTCGAGACGGTGGGCGATCGCATGGGAGATCGGTATCGCTGTCGGTATCGCTGTCGCTGTCGCTTGCATCTTCATAAACCACTGGTTGGACCAGTCCTCCTCGGGGTGTTGGCGGGTGAACCTGATCCGCTATCGACCTAGACACTATCAGGCATTCGCTGTTTCAGGTCCACGAAACCGGTTCAGAAACTGGTCATACCAGTTCATCAAGGCGTGGACCCAGGCTCTCGAAGATGCCCATGATGCTCCCCTGCCTGGCGCCAGACCCCTTGAATTAAGGCTTTGCAGCCGACTCTTGATTGCACTCAAGACTGACACAGCAGATCAATTCTAAAAATAATAAGGTTCCTGGAGTAACTCTATGAAGACCGACTACAACAACTCTCAACTACCGAGCGCACCTAAGCGTCGCGGCTTCTTTAAGGCCTTGGCGTTGACGACAGCTGTCGTCTTCGGGGCGACTCTGATGACCCCGGCTATTGCGGCCAAGACCCAGACCTGGAAAGTACAGTCGACCTGGGACGCAGGCACCATTGGTTACACGCTGTTTGAAGAATGGTCCAAGAATATGGAAGCCAAGACCGGTGGTGAGTTGATCATCAAGCCGTTCCCAGCCAAATCGGTGATCGCCGACAACAGCGGTCTGTTTGATGCCGTGCGCAACGGTGTTCTTCAGGGCATGAACCCCTGGACTCTGTACTGGTCAGGTAAGATTCCTGCCACGGTGTTCCTCTCCTCCTACCCGGCCGGTCCCGACCAGCCGGCTCAGTGGGACCTCATGTTCTATAAGCTGGGGATGCTGGAAAAGGCGCGTGAAATCTACGCCAAACAGGGCCTTTTTTATGTGGGACCTATCCATCATGATGCCAACATCATCCACTCCAAAAAGCCGGTTCACCGCCTTTCTGATATGAAGGGTATGAAGGTTCGTTTGCCGGGCGGTATGGTGGCTGAGGTGTTCCAGAAGTTCGGTATCTCAACCGTCAGCCTACCGGGTTCGGATATCTTCCCTGCGTTGGAAAAAGGCACGATCGATGCTGCGGACTTCGTTGGACCTGCGGTTAACTGGGAACTGGGCTTTGGTCAGGTAACCGACAACATCCTGTTTGGGCCTCCTGGAATGATGTCTTTGTACCAGCCGGTGGATGTGATGGACCTGACCGTCAACATGAAGGCTTGGAACAAGCTGTCTGATGCGACCAAGGCGATCGTTGAGGCTGAAGTTCGTTCTTACTCTCAGCACCACTACCTAGAGATCCAGGCCGCTAATATCGTGGCACTGGAGAAGTTCAAGAAAGCGGGTAGCGTGGTGAATCGTCTGAACCAGCAGGATGTTGAAGACTTCCGTAAAGCAGCGATTCCGGTTTGGTTCGATTGGGCCAACAAGGATAAGGATGCGCAAGATGTGTTCAAGATCCAACTGAACTTCATGAAGAGCGATCTGATGGGTTATGTCACAGATGAAGATCTTAAAGGTTTAGAGCTTAAAGATTTGTAAGCTTAAAGAATAATGACAGGACTCTGAGCATCGGTGCTTGAGAGTTGTTCCAAGGGAGGAGTGGGAGGTCACTCCTCCCTTTTAATATGGAATTGAGGTTGAAGGTATAACTCATGTCTGATTTAGAAGGTTTTGGCTTTGTCATGCCGCACTGGCTCTATTGGGGCTGGTTGGCAGTAATGCCGCTGATCATGATGGCCCTGGACAGAAGGGCGTTAAAGAAGGGGGCTAAGGTTGATTCATCCCACCCCAATTTTGCGGAGGTTCAAGCCGAGGAAGACCCGATTATTCTCCACCACTTTGAGGGGAATAGATTCACCAAGGCGATTGACTGGATGTCTGAAAACTCAGGCGTATTTATCTCGTTCTGGACCATCAATGCGGTCTGCTTCTACTTTTACGAAGTCATTATGCGCTATGTCTTCAATATGCCGACCATCTGGGTTCACGAAGCGTCGTTCTTGCTGCTGGGAATGCAGTATCTGTTGGCGGGTGGGTTTGCGCTGCTGCACGGTGCCCATGTTCGAGTAGATGTGGTTTACAACTACTTACCAGAGCGCGGTCGGGTGGGGATGGATATCTTTACCTCGATGTTTTTCTTCACTTTTATGCTGGCCATGACCATCACCTCCTGGATCTATTTCGAGTACGCGATGCAACTGGGTGAGACCACCATGGAAACCTGGGGAATTCAGCATTGGCCGGTTAAAGGCGTGATGTTCCTGGGCTCTTTGTTGTTGTTGCTTGCCGGGATTTCAAAGCTGGTGAAAGACATCATGTTGTACATCCGTATGGGGCAGGAGAGATCAGTATGAGCACAAGTGTATATGCCGAGGACGGAAGGCTTCTCAACGGCACCCAGCGTGCTTTAGGCACACTGGGAACCTGGGTGATGATTGTCTCCACAGTGGGGTTCGCGCTGGTGATCTGTGTAGAGATGATTAACTCTCTTTTTTACGAGGTCGATGAAGGCGAGTATTTCCTGTTTCATATAGCAGGGACCTTATCCGATATGGAGATAGGACCACTGACCTATCTGATGTTCGGGTCGCTGTTTGTGGCGTTGATGATGGGGTTGCCGTTGGCGTTCGTGACCGGTGGCTTGGGGGTCGTCTTCGTCTATCTGGTGGGTGACTCGGCGATGCTAAACATCATCCCCGGGCGTATCTTCCCGATGATGACCAACTCCGACATAGCCGCTATTCCGTTGTTTATCTTTATGGCCTCGATGCTGGAACGGGCGGGTCTGATCGAAGAGATGTTCAACGTCGTTTATAAGTGGATGGGGGGGCTCAACGGGGGTCTAGCTACTGCGACTATCTTGGCTTCTACTATCTTGGCAGCCATGGTCGGGGTCATCGGTGCTGCGGTTGTTACCATGGGTATCATCGCCCTGCCGGCGATGCTCAAGCGTGGCTATGATCCGCAAATTGCATTGGGATCTATTATGGCCGGTGGAACCCTGGGCATTTTGATACCGCCCTCTATCCTGGCGATCCTCTACGCCGTGGTTGCGCAGCAGTCTGTCGGCGAACTCTATCTGGGGGCCATCATCCCCGGGTTGGGTCTGTCGGTACTGTACATCGGCTACGTATTGGTGCGTACTAAGCTTAATCCTGCTCTGGGCCCCGCTATACCTGTCGAAGAGCGTATCTCCTTCAAGGAAAAACTGTTACTGGTTAAAGACCTGATAGCGCCGATGATCTTGGTGATGTTGGTGCTGGGTCTGCTTTTCGGTGGGATAGCAACGCCAGTAGAAGCCGCGGGGATCGGTTCCTTTGGCGCCATCGTCGTGGCTTGGATGCACGGTGCCTTCAGTATCGAAGGACTCAAAGATGCATCGGTGCAAACGGCCAGAGCTTCGGCGATGGTGTTGTGGATCATGTTTGGTGCGTCGGTCTTTGTCGGCTTTTATATCCTGCAAGGCGGGCAGCAGTTTATTACCGAAAGCATCCTCAGCACCGGCATGTCGGCTTACGGCATCCTGATGTTGTTGATGGTGTTGCTGGTTGTTCTGGGGATGTTCCTTGACTGGGTCGGCATCTTGCTGCTGGCCGTACCGATCTTTATTCCGATCATTAAATCACTGACCTTCGATGGCCTGTTCGGTTTTCCCGGGGTGGACAGCAATGATGTGATTCTCTGGTTCGGGGTGCTCTATCTGGTCAATATGCAGATGTCCTTCCTGAGTCCGCCGTTTGGCTACGCGCTGTTCTATATCAAGGGTGTTTGTCCTCCAGAAATAACGATGGCCACCATCTTTAAATCTGCGCTGGTCTTCTTAGCCCTGCAAGCGCTTGGCTTGGTTTTGTGTATTGTTTTCCCGGGTCTGGTGACCTGGTTGCCTAGCATGGTTTACGGCTAAAGCTGAGCGTTGCATAACAAGGCGCCCCTACCATGGTGGGGCCGCCTTGCCCTGCCGACGAGTCCCTTAGTAGCTGGGACTTGCTGGTGAGTAACCCCCATAGATTCAATCTATACCTTCTTAAAATGCAATTAAGTGGTGAGCAGCAATGACGATCGAAAGAATCAAAAAAGGCGGATTAGACGTCGCGACTGTCCTTTATGATCTTGTCAATAATGAAATTATCCCTGGTACCGGAGTCGACCCTGAGCAATTTTGGCTAGGGTTTGAAGCGCTCGTGAATGAGCTGGGACCGGAGAATCGCAGGCTGCTGATAAAGCGTGAGCAGATTCAGTCGCAGCTGGATGAGTGGCATAAAGCCCACAAAGGTAAGGCGCTACAGATGCCTGCCTACAAAGATTTCTTGGCAGAGATCGGTTACCTGGTTCCTGAAGGTGACGACTTCCAGATTACAACAACAGGCGTGGATGATGAGATTGCCCATCTGGCCGGTCCGCAGTTGGTGGTTCCGGTCAATAATGCCCGTTTTGCGCTGAATGCCGCCAATGCACGCTGGGGTAGTCTCTATGATGCCCTCTACGGGACCGACGTGATTGCAGACGCCAAGGGTGCCGAGAAGACGGCGGCTTTCAACCCTAAGCGTGGGGCTCTCGTCATTACCTGGGCGGCTCGCTTCCTCGACCAAGCAGCTCCGTTGGCAGTGGGTTCTCATGTCGATGTCACGGATTACCAGATCAGGGGTGGATTCGGTAATAAGGTCATACAAGCGCAACTGGCTGACGGAACCCTAACCCAACTACGGCAACCCGAGCAGTTTGTAGGTTACCAAGAAGAGGGCTTTAGCCGGTCTATCCTGCTGCGCAATAACGGCCTCCATATCGAGATCCAGATTGACCGCAACGATCCTATCGGCGGCAGTGCGGCATCCGGTGTTAAGGATCTGATTCTCGAATCTGCGCTGAGCACCATTCTTGATTGCGAGGACTCCGTGGCAGCGGTCGATGCTAGCGATAAAGTCGCCGTGTATCGTAACTGGCTGGGGTTGATGAAGGGCACCCTGGAGGACACGTTCAGCAAGGCGGGTGCATCCATAACCCGTAAACTTAATGCTAACCGTTACTACAGCACCCCGCTAGGTAGCACGTTAAGCCTTCACGGCCGGAGTTTGCTGCTGGTGCGCAATGTTGGCCATCTGATGACCACCGATGCGATCCTCGATCGGGACGGACAAGAGATTCCAGAAGGCTTCTTAGATGCAATAATGACGACGCTGTGCGCGATCCATGATCTGAAAGGGGCTGGCTCCTACGGCAACAGCCGTCAAGGTAGCGTTTATATCGTTAAGCCGAAGATGCACGGACCCGAAGAGGTAGGCTTCACCAATGTGCTGTTCGGCAGGGTTGAACAGGTATTAGGGCTCCCCCTTTACACCATCAAGGTCGGGGTGATGGATGAGGAACGCCGTACCTCCGCAAACCTGAAAGCCTGTATCCGGGCGGTTAAAGAGCGGCTGGTGTTTATCAATACCGGTTTTCTGGACCGTACCGGTGACGAAATACACACCAGTATGGAAGCCGGTCCGGTACTCCCCAAGGAGGCGATCAAGGCACAACCCTGGATTACGGCCTACGAAGACAGAAATGTCGATATCGGCCTGGCATCGGGTCTGCAAGGTGTGGCTCAGGTTGGCAAGGGGATGTGGCCCAAGCCTGATGAGATGCTTGAAATGATGGGGGCCAAAATTGCTCATCCTCAGGCGGGTGCCAGCTGCGCCTGGGTGCCTTCACCGACGGCGGCGACCCTGCATGCCACCCACTATCACCAGGTTAACGTGAGTGACCGCCAGAATGCGTTACGTAGCCGTCCAACAGCCAGCCTGGAGCTATTGCTGCCCCCGCCGCTACTCGGCGATCAGACCCTGTCACCAGCGCTGATCCAGGCCGAACTCGATAACAACGCCCAAGGCATTCTGGGCTATGTGGTGCGCTGGATCGAGCAGGGTATTGGCTGTTCCAAGGTCCCTGATATCAACAATGTCGGCTTGATGGAAGATCGTGCCACGCTACGAATCTCTAGCCAGCATCTGGCGAACTGGCTTCATCATGGTGTCTGTACCGACGACCAGGTGATGGAAACGTTGCAGCGGATGGCCTTGGTCGTGGATGTGCAGAATGCTGGAGATCCTGATTACTGCAAGATGGCGCCAGACTTCGATTCGAGTGTCGCCTTTCAGGCCGCCTGTGATCTGGTATTCAAAGGTTGTGAGCAGCCGAACGGCTATACCGAGCCGGTGTTGCACGCCAGGCGTCGTGAAGCCAAGGTTGTTCATTCAGCCTAACAACCACTTAGTAATTAACGATTAAATAGCAGGCCTGAGCAGGGTACACGCCCACTCATGGTCACCAGCTTAGAGAGTACCGTCATGTTAACGATTAAACGCCTAGATCAGGCAGATGCACAGATTTTAATTCAGGGTGCACGCGAAAAAGCGAATGAGATCGGCATACCCATGTGTATTGCGATCACCGATGAATCCGGAAATCTGGTGGCGTTCGAGCGTATGGATGGCGGTAAGGTCACCAGTATTACCATCGCTCAGGATAAATCCTTTACCGCCTCGGCTGCCCGTAAAGCGACCCATGAATATAATCAAGTTTGTGTGCCGGGCAGTCTTGTTTTTGGGATTCATACGGCGCTGGGAGGGCGTCTAAGTGTTGTCGGTGGAGGCCTACCGATTCAGGTCGATGGTGTGGTCGTCGGTGGGATCGGTCTCAGTTCGGGGACCCCGCAGCAGGATATGACCTGTGCCCAGGCAGGTATTGACTACTTTATACAGACCCAGAAGCTAGTTGCAGCCTAACGCCAAGGTTTAATCGGAGTAACCTCATGACTGAGACAAAGACACCTGGAAAGGCGGAGCTGGCAGCGTTATTCCGCCGTTTTATCGATCCCGACTATGTGATTAGCGATGCCGAGACCCAGCGGCCCTACGAGTGCGACGGCCTGTCAGTGTATTGCGAGATGCCGCTGATCGTGGTGTTGCCGGAGACCGTTGACCAGGTGCAGGAGGTGCTCAGGATCTGCCATCGCCTGCAGGTACCCGTGGTGGCCCGGGGAGCAGGCACCGGTCTCTGTGCCGGGGCGATGCCCCATGCCGAAGGGGTGGTGCTGTCGCTGGCGAAGTTTAACCGCATTCTCGAGATCGACCCCCTGGCGCGCACCGCACGGTTGCAGCCTGGGGTGCGCAACCTGGCGATCAGCGAGGCGGCGCAGCCCCACGGGCTCTATTACGGCCCCGATCCCTCCTCGCAGATCGCCTGCACCATCGGCGGCAATGTGGCAGAGAATTCCGGCGGGGTGCACTGCCTCAAATACGGCCTGACCGTGCACAACATCCTGCGGGTCGAGATGCTGACCGTCGAGGGTGACAAGCTGGTGATCGGCAGTGAGGGGCTGGACAGCGCCGGCATGGACCTGCTGGCACTGATCACCGGATCCGAAGGGCTGCTGGGGGTGATCACCGAGATCACCGTCAAGCTGTTACCCCAGCCTGAGATGGCGCGGGTGGTGATGGCCAGCTTCGACAGCGTGCAGAAGGCTGGCGACGCGGTCGGGGGGATCATCTCCCAAGGGATCGTGCCCGCGGCTCTGGAGATGATGGACACCCACGCCATCGGCGCGGCCGAGGATTTTGCCCACGCCGGATACCCCAAGGGCGCCACCGCGCTATTGCTCTGTGAGGTAGATGGGACCCGGGAGGAGGTGGAGGAGGATATCGAGCAGGTGGAAAATCTGTTCAAGAGCTTCGGCGCCGATACCGTCCGTACCTCCCAGAGCGAGGCCGAGCGTGCGCTGCTGTGGAAGGGACGCAAATCGGCGTTTCCGGCGGTCGGGAGGATCTCTCCCGACTACTACTGCATGGACGGTACCATCCCCCGCAGCCAACTGGCCCACGTGCTGACCGAGATGGAAAAGATGTCAGAGCACTATAACTTGCGGGTGGCCAATGTGTTTCATGCCGGTGACGGTAACCTGCACCCGCTGATCCTGTTCGATGCCAATGTGCCCGGTGAATTTGAACGCACCGAAGCGTTCGGTGGCAAGATCCTCGAACTCTGCGTCGAGGTGGGTGGCTGTATCACCGGAGAACACGGGGTCGGGATCGAAAAGATCCGTCAGATGCCGGTGCAGTTCAACCACCAGGAGTTGCTGCAGTTCAATGGGGTGAAAGACGCCTTCGACCCCAAGGGGACCCTCAACCCCGGCAAAGGGGTGCCCATACTCAAGCGCTGTCAGGAGTACCGCACCATCGATTCCGGGCGTGATTCCGGGCGCGATCCCAAGGAGGCCTCTTATGACTGATATCAGCCAACAGCTGCAGGAGCAGATCCTCGCCGCACGAGCCAGCGGCCGCACACTCAATATCGTCGGGGGCGGCAGCAAAGCCTTTATGGGGCGTGCCTCCAACTTGAACCCTGATTACAACCCGGAGCCGCTGAATCTGGCGCCACACAGCGGCATCGTCAGCTATCAACCGGTGGAGCTGGTGCTGACCGCCCGGGCCGGCACCCGGTTGTCCGAGATCGAAGCGGCACTGGCGCAACACAACCAGATGCTGACCTTTGAGCCGCCGCATTTCAGCGACCAGGCCACCCTCGGTGGCACCCTGGCCTGCAATCAGTCCGGCCCCGGCCGCCCCTGGTGGGGGTCGGTGCGGGATCAGGTGTTGGGGGTGCGGCTGCTCAACGGCCGCGGCGAACACCTGCGGTTCGGCGGTCAGGTGATGAAAAACGTCGCCGGCTACGATGTCTCCCGCCTGCAGGCCGGTGCCATGGGTACCCTGGGGGCGATCACCGAAGTCAGCCTCAAGGTGCTGCCCAAGCCCTTCTGCAGCCAAACCCTGGTGCGGGAGATGGCGCTGGATGCCGCCATCGAGCTGATGACGGCTCGGGCGGTCGAACCCAAACCGCTGACGGCCGCCTGCTGGGCGGATGGTCGCCTGTATCTGCGCCTGTCCGGCTCCCGATTGGCGGTCCGCGCCAGTATTGATCACTGGCAAGAGCGCGTTATGGATGAGGCCGAGGGCGCCGTCTTCTGGCGCAAGCTGGGCGATCAATCGCTAGCATTCTTTCAGGGCGAGCAGCCCCTGTGGCGGTTCTCGGTCCGGCCCACCGCGCCGAACCCGGCCCTGGACGGCGATTGGCTGATCGACTGGGGCGGTGCCCAGCGCTGGTATCGTGGCGCGGGCGAATTGGCCCAGATGGAGGCGTTGGCGGTTCAGATGGGCGGCCAGGTCGGCCTGTTTCGCGGCGGTGATCGTCAGGCCGAGGTGATGCACAGCCAGGCTCCCGCGTTGCAGCTGATTCAGCAGCGACTGAAACACTCATTCGACCCCGACGCCCTGTTTAATCCCGGTCGTCTTTATAGCTGGTTGTAACAGGCAGGTGTGATATGCAAACCAATCTAATCCCCCTATTCCAAGCAACATCCGAGGGGCAGGAAGCCGAAGCCATTCTGCGCAGCTGCGTTCACTGTGGCTTCTGTACCGCCACCTGCCCCACCTATCAAGAGTTGGGCGATGAGCGCGACGGCCCGCGGGGACGGATCTATCTGATCAAGCAGCTGCTCGAAGGGGGCGAGGTGACCGAGAAGACCCGCACCCACCTCGACCGCTGCCTGACCTGCCGTAGCTGTGAAACCACCTGCCCGTCGGGGGTGCAGTACGGCCGCCTGATCGATATCGGCCGCGGCATCCTGGAAGAGACCCTGCAGCGGCCGCTGCAACAACGGTTGCTGCGTTGGAGCTTGCGCCAGGTGCTGCCCTACCCGAACCGTTTTGGGCCGCTGCTCAAAGTCGGCCAGCTGTTTCGGCCGCTGCTGCCCGCTGCACTCAAGGCTAAGCTGCCACCGAAACGCAGCGCCTCGCCCTGGCCCTCCAGCAGCCACCCACGGGTGATGCTGGCACTGGCGGGCTGCGCCATGCCGGCGGCGACCCCCAACACCAACGCGGCTGCGGCCCGGGTGTTGGACCGGCTCGGTATCACCCTGGTGGAAGCGCCTAAAGCCGGCTGTTGCGGGGCGGTGAGTTACCACCTGTCTAAGCACGACGAGGGCTTGGATTTTATGCGGCGTAATATCGATGCCTGGTGGCCGGCGGTGGAAGCGGGCGCCGAGGCGATCGTGATGACCGCCTCCGGTTGCGGCGCCATGGTGCAGGAGTATGGCCACCTGCTGCGCGAGGACCCCGCCTACGCCGACAAGGCCCAGCGTGTCAGCGAGCTGACCCAGGATCTGAGTACCCTGCTACTGCAAGAGGATCTCTCGCAACTGCAGCCCAAAGCGGGCACCGGCAAGGTGGCCTTCCACTGCCCCTGCACCCTGCAGCATGCGATGCAACAAAGCGGCGTTGTCGAGGAGGTACTGACCCAAGCGGGGGTCGATCTGGCGGTGACCCGCGACAAGCACCTGTGTTGCGGTTCGGCAGGCACCTACTCGATCCTGCAGCCGCAGATCAGTCAAAAGCTGCTGCGCAACAAGTTGGAGGCCTTGACCCAGGATCAACCCGACCGCATCGTCACCGCCAATATCGGCTGCCAGCTGCACCTGGAAACCAAGGCCCAGGTGCCGGTCCAGCACTGGATCGAACTGCTCGACAGCTAGGCGAGTGAACTTAAACCCTGAGGAGAGCAGAATGAGTTTCTATTCGATCCCCGAAGTCCGCCATGCCAGCCACCGAACCCTGCAGAACCAGGATGGAGATTCGGTCGAGGAGCTGCTCAGGCGCGCCTGTGACAAGGCCCGGGTTAGCGATTTCTTTGATGTCTTTCTGGTCTGCAATGCCGGTGATGAAGCGCTGCTGTTGGGCGTAAAGACCCTGTTGCAGGAGCGGTCGATGAAGGTTTACGCGGACCGTTTATCGGCGCACCTGCTGCCGACCCACTGTTTGACTTCGCAACGCGTCGTGCAGCTCAAACAACGGATGGGCCAGGCCCGCTCGTTGCTGTTCGTTGTGGCAGGCACACCCAAGCTGTCACCTTTGGCGGCCTGGATGCTGGGTTTTTTCGATGGCGCCCATCAGGGCGGGGTCGCCATCCTGCCACTGGTTGATAGCTGTGGCGAGGCGCCGGATGTTGGCAGTGAGATCGGCTTCTACCCGATTATCGTTCACAGTGACCAGCTGCAACAACCGGCGGCGGGCGTCGATGGGACGCTGATCAGCCTGGATACCTTTCTGGGGATGAATAGGACCTGGAGCGGTATCTAGCCCGCAATCTGGAGCGCTAGTGGGTGCCGCTCCCGGGCAGTGGACAGGCAAAGCTATCCACTGGGTTTGTTTTTCAGCGCTTGAACCCCTACAGACTGATCCGCTTGGTCAGCCCCTGTTGCTCGGCCAGCGTTGCCGCCGCTGAGGCGACGGCCAGATCCTGCAGCCCAACCCCGGTACCATCAAACAGGGTGATCTCGCTAGCGGAACTGCGCCCGGGATGGGTACCGTTGATCACCTCGCCGATGGGGGTAATGTCAGCGGCGACGATAGCCCCCGAGGCGATGGCGTGCTGGGCTTCACCGATGCTGATCGATTGTGCCACCTCGTCGGTAAAGACCGTTGCCACCGCCAGCAACGCCGGGTCGACCTCCTGCTTGCCCTGGGTGTCGGTGCCCATGCAGGCGATGTGGGTCCCGGGCTTGATCCAGTCTTTCATCAGCAGGGGTTCAAACGCGGAGGTGATGGTGATGATGACATCGGCCTCGGCCCCCATCTGCTCGCGATCGACAGCCTCGAATGGCAGCCCCAGCTCGTCGCAGACCGCCGCCAGACGCGGCAGATGTTCAAGGTGAGGGTTCCAGGCAATGACCTTTTCAAAGTTGCGCTGCTCGACGGCGGCACGCAGTTGGAAGGTCGACTGGTGCCCGGCACCGACCATGCCCAGTACCCTGGCATCCTTGCGCGCCAGGTGGGCGATCGACACCGCAGAGGCGGCGGCGGTGCGTACCGCGGTCAGGTAGTTACCAGCGACGATCGACTTCAGTCTGCCGCTATCGGGATCGAACAGCATGATGCTGGACTGGTGGTTGGTCAGCCCCTTGGCCGCGTTACCGGGCCAATAGCCGCCGGACTTCACCCCCAGCACCATCCCGGCACGGTCGAAACCGGACTTAAAACCATAGAGCGCATCGGCATGACCGATCGCTTCGCGTACCACGGGGAAGTTGTAGGCATCGCCCTTGGCCATGGCGGCAAACACACTTGCAACCGCGCTGAAGGCTTCCGGACGCCCCACCACGGCTTCGCAAACGGCTTCGGAAATGATGGCGATGCTCGGGTCGGTGGCCGGTGCGCTGGCTAGGTTATCCATAGCTGTTCTCCATAGCTGTTCTCCATTGTGCGTTGTTACTGAATCGGGAAGGACCCTCCCGGTCAAATCAGATGCGGGGAGGGTCGCAGGGGTCGAATCTGGGAACAAAATGCCTTAGGGCAGTGCGCTAGAACGCCTTGCCGCGCGCCGATACCGGCCACAGCACCTCAACCTTGCCGTTGCGTACCCCGACATAGTAGTCATGGATGTTGCAGGTGGGGTCGCAGTGACCCGGAACCAGCTTGAGCTTGTCGTTGATCTTCAATACCCCGTCAGGATCGGCGATGACGCCATGCTCATCGGAGCACTTGATATATTCCACATCGTCACGGCCATAGATATAGGGCATGCCGCTGTCGACCGACTGCACCTTCAGGCCGGCATCGCAGATCGCCTTGTCGGCTTTGCTGTGGCTCATGATCGAGGTGAGGATAAACAGCGAGTTTTCAAACTCGGAGATCCGCTCACCGTTGGCGTCGTGGATGGTCTGATAGTCCGCATCCATAAACGCATAGGAGCCGCACTGGAGTTCGTTGAAGACTCCCGAGTTACCCTCAAAATAGTAGGAGCCGGTACCGCCACCGCCGACGATGTCGCACTCCAGCCCTTCGGCCTTGAGCATCTCGATCGTATGGGCAACCATCTCGATCGCGATGGCGGTCTTGCCTTGACGTTCGCTGTAGCTCTGCAGGTGCTGCATCGCGCCCTGGTAGGCCTGAATCCCCGCGAACTTGAGGCCGGGGGCGGCGGCGATCGCCTTGGCAATATCCACCACCGGCTGGCCGGCTTCGACGCCGCAGCGCCCCGCGCCGCAGTCGATCTCGACCAGACACTCGATCTGGGTGCCGTGCTTTTGGGTCGCCGCCGACAGTTCGGCGACATTGTCGATATCGTCAACGCAGCACAGGGTGCGCGCGCCGAGCTTGGGCATCCGCGCCAGGCGATCGATCTTGGCCGGGTCACGCACCTGGTTCGATACTAGTACGTCCTTGATGCCGCCGCGGGCAAACACCTCGGCTTCCGAAACTTTCTGGCAGCAGACGCCGCAGCTGTCCCCCAGCTCTTCCTGCAGCAGCGCGATATCGACCGATTTATGCATCTTGCCGTGCACGCGGTGACGCACCCCCATCTCTTTGGCGTACCGGCCCAGGGTGCGGATGTTTTTCTCCAGCGCATCCAGGTCAAGGATCAGACAGGGGGTTTGAATATCGGCTTCGTCCATGCCGACGGTGGCGGGTACGTCGTAACCTACGTCTAGGTTTGTGGTGGATTGAGTCATGGTAATTCTCCAAAAGCAGTATCAAGTGAGCCGTTCGCTGAACAGCGCTAGTTAGTTTTTCATCCAGGGAAGCGAGTCGAGATCGACATTGCCGCCGGTGATGATCACCCCGACACGCTTGCCCCTGAACACCTCGGGATTTTTCAGAATGACCGCCAGCGGCACGGCACTGCTGGGCTCCACGACGATCTTCATCCGTTTCCAGATCAGCTTCATGGCCTCGACGATCTCATCTTCGGTGGCGGTGAAAATGTCGCTGACATGGTGGCTGACGAAATGCCAGGTCAGCGCCTTGAGCGGCACTTTCAGGCCATCGGCCACAGTCTCCGGCGCATCGTCGGCGATGATGTGACCGGCGCGGAATGAGCGCGCGGCGTCGTCGGCATTGAGCGGCTCAGCAGCATAGATCTTGATATCCGGAGCCAGAGTGGAGACGGTCAGACAGGTGCCTGAGATCATTCCACCGCCGCCGATAGGGGCGATCACCGCATCCAGAGCCTCGACCTGGCTCAACAGCTCTTTGGAACAGGTTGCCTGCCCGGCAATGACCCGTGGGTCGTTGTAGGGGTGGACAAACTCGGCACCGGATACGGCCACCACCTCGGCAAATACCGCTTCGCGTGAGCTGGTCGAGGGCTCACACTCGACGAGGGTGCCGCCGTAGCCGATGACGGCATCTTTTTTGGCCTGGGGGGCGGTGCGTGGCATCACCACCGTGACCGGGATACCCCGTTGGCCTGCGGCATAGGCGAGGGACAAGGCGTGGTTACCCGAGGAGTGGGTGGCCACACCGATCGCCGCTGTCTCCTGGTTGAGGCCAAACACCGCGTTACAGGCGCCACGGACCTTGAAGGCACCGGCTTTTTGAAAGTTTTCACACTTGAAAAACAGCTCGGCTCCGGTCAGGTCGTTTAGAAAACGCGACGTCAACACCGGTGTCTGGTGGATATAGGGCTTGATCCGCGCATGGGCGGCCAGCACGTCATCGTACGTTGGAATCGTCAGCGGCTGTTCGGTTGTTTCGTTCATGGGTTACCTCAGGCGATCAGTTGATGAAAAATTGTGACTCAGGCGGTCTTACGGTAATACGCCTGAGCCGAACGAACCCCCGAGCCCAACTCGATCGGGTAGTCGAGATCCGCCATCGCCATCTCGATGGCCGCCAATCCAGACAGCAGCATGACATCGGTCAGCGCACCCAGATGACCGATACGGAAGGCCTTGGTGTTCATCTCGCCGAGTCCGATACCGAAGGAGACGCCGTACTTGCTAAAGGCGAGCTCGGTCAGCTCGTTGCTGTTAAAGCCTGCGGGAACATAGATGGCGCTGACCGTGTCGGAGGCCAGTTCGGGGCTGTTGGCGCACAGGGTTAAGCCCCAGGCAGCGACTGCTTGACGCACCCCTTCGGCCAGACGGTGGTGGCGGGCATAGACGTTCTCCAGCCCTTCGTCGAACAGCATGACCAGGCTTTCTTTGAGGCCGTAGATCAGCTGCAGCGGCGGCGTATAGGGAAAACCGCCGTTGGCATTAGCCGCCAGCATGTCGCGGAAATCAAAGAAGGTGCGCGGCAGTTGGGCGCTCTCCATCGCCGCCAGCGCCTTCTGGCTAACCCCAAGGATCGCCAGACCGGTGGTCAGCATAAAACCCTTCTGCGACCCGGATACCGCGATATCGACCCCCCAGCCGTCCATCTCAAAAGGCATCGACGCCAGTGAACTGACACAGTCGACAAAAAACAGCGCCGGGTGCCCGGCGGCATCGATCGCCTGGCGAACCGCACCGATGTCGCTACGCACGCCGGTGGCGGTTTCGTTGTGGGTGGCTAATACCGCCTTGATCTGATGCCGAGTGTCGGCCCGCAGCGCCGCCTCAAACTGATCGGCCGGCGCACCCTCACCCCAGGGGCATTCGATGATCTGAACGTCCAGGCCATGGCGTTGACACAGATCGATCCAACGGTGGGAGAACATGCCGTAGCGTGCGATCAACACCCTGTCGCCCGCTGACAGGGTGTTGCAGATGGTCGCTTCCCAGCCACCGGTACCCGTGGAGGGGAACATAATCACCTGTCCGGTAGCGGTCCCAAAGACGCGCTTACAGTCCTCCAGTACCGGTGCAAAGGTCTCGACGAAATCGGGCGCGCGATGGTCACGGGTCTGAACCCGCATCGCATTGAGGAGTCGATTGGGGATGTTGGTAGGGCCAGGTATAAAGAGCGGATTTTGATCAGACATGGGGTCAACTCCGTTGGATTCAGTCAGTGATTTGTGTTGATTCGCTTGTCTTAACGTGCCGCCAGCGACTTGCTCGTTACAATAGGCCCGGGATCACTCTTTCGCAATACGGAATAGTTTCATAATACGGGATACGGTTTATATTTGGATTTATTTTTTGTAACTATTTGAAAAACAATCAGATGTACAGGTTAATTTAAAAATATTTGATTTTCGCATTGTGAAATAGGATGCTATTTATCTTGTTATATGGATATTTCCTTGTTCCGTTACGTTTTTTTTGAAATTTTTAGCTGTGCTAAATGGACACCACTGTGATGAACAACGCCAAGCCCGAAGCTCGTATCCAGGTCATTGACCGCGCGACGCTGTTGCTCGATACCCTCTCCCGCTACTCCAAACCGGTCAGGTTGAAAGTGCTGAGCGCGGATACCGGGCTGCACCCCTCGACGGCGCATCGCATTCTCCATTCGCTGATTGCCAATCGGTTTGTCAGCCGCGATGGCAACGGTGACTATCAGTTGGGACAGCGACTGCTGCAGCTGAGTAATCGTCTCCACAGCGATGTCGACCTGCGTGCGGTATCGCTTCCCTATATGCAGCAACTGCGCGACAAACTGGGAGAGAGCATAAATCTCACAATCAGAGAGGGCGACGTGGTGATCTATTTTGAGAAAGCCACGCCAAACCGGATGATGCACGTGCAGCAGATCATCGGCAGTCGGGCACCGCTGCATGTGACGGCAGTGGGTAAATTGATGCTGGGCATGGCGGGTGAGGATGAGATCCGTAGTTACGCCCAGCGCACCAATCTACCCGCTTATACGCGTAATACACTATCGTCGTTGCCGGCACTGACCGAGGCGTGCCTGAGCAGTGTGAAGCGAGGCTATGCGCTGGACAATGAGGAAGCGGAGATCGACGTGGGCTGCATCGGGGTATTGCTGTACGACCGATCAGGCAATGCTATCGCGGGTCTCTCAGTTTCAGCGCCGATCGAGCGGCGTAAAGATGCTTGGATTCAGGATATGCTGGCGGCAGGGAAGGCAATATCTGCACAGCTGGGTTATTCCCCTTCGGTCGATCAATCTCAGTAAACCGAGTACTGTACGCTTAGACATGATCGTAATATTTGCCAAGTTTTTAAGGTCGGCAACGTCTTGTACTGGCACCCTTTACAGACCTCTCAGCAACAACTAACGCAGAGATAACCAAAAAAGCAGCACAGAAAGCCCCTCTTTATCGCTGCTGGCCCTCCCCCAACGGGTTGGCGTAAAGGGCCTCGGTGTTGTATCACTGCAGCTTAAAAGGTTCCCGGATAGGCACCGCCATCCAGCAGTAAATTCTGCCCGGTGATAAATCCGGCCTGCTTGCTGCACAGGAATGCACAGGCGGCGCCGAACTCTTTCGGATCACCAAAGCGACCTGCAGGGTTAGCCTGCATCCGTAACTGGCGTGCCTCCTCTTCAGTGACTCCCAGGCGCTTGGCATCGCCGTCGAGAATCACCTTCTGTCGATCGGTATCGAACGGGCCGGGTAGCAAGCCGTTGATGGTGACATTATGGGCCACCGTTTCGCGGGCGAGGCCGGCGACAAATCCGGTCAGACCGCTGCGTGCGCCGTTAGATAAGCCGAGAATAGGGATCGGGGCTTTGACTGCGGCGGAGGTGATATTGACGATGCGACCGAAGCCTCGGGCGATCATGCCATCGACAACCGCCTTGATCAGCATGATCGGTGCCAGCATGTTGGCCTCTAAGGCATCGTGCCAGGCCTTCTCATCCCAGTCGCGGAAATTGCCCGGTGCCGGTCCGCCTGCGTTGGTGATCAGGATATCCGGCTCCGGGCAAGCGGCCAGCACCTCTGCACGCCCCTGTGCGCAGGTGATATCGGCGGCGACGCTGACGACCCTGACCCCCGTCTGTTGCCTGATCTCCTCGGCGGTCTGCTCCAGCGCTACTGCATTACGGGCATTAATCACCAGATTAACTCCTTCCTGGGCCAGGGCGAAGGCGCAGGCACGACCCAAGCCTTTAGAGGCTGCGCAGACGATGGCCGTGCGGTCTTGTAGTTCGAGATTCATCCTGCTCTCCTGGATTTAATAGTGACGATGGCTGTTAGTTTAGTTTTTGTTGTTGCTGTTTGAGCACCCGCTCGACAATATGGCGGCCAATCGGGATCGCCGAGGTTGCCGCCGGCGAGGGCGCGTTGCAGACATGCAGCGACCGTGGGCTCTCGGCAAACAGAAAGTCATGCACCAGGGTGCCATCACGCAGTACCGCCTGGGCACGAATGCCCGCCGGGTAGGGCTGAAGATCATCGAGGCCGATCGAGGGACAATACTTCTGCACTAAGCGCAGATAGCCTGGCTTCCACCAGGAGTTTTTAGTCTCGATCAATCCTGTTTTCAGGTGGGCTTTAAGCACCCGCCAGAAACCGGGAAAGCGCAGCATATCCCAGATATCCGGCAGGCTGATATTGATCCGGCCGTAACCCTCGCGTTTCCAGCCCTGCACCGCGTTGGGGCCGACCGTGACCGAGCCGTCGATCATCCGGGTCAGATGGACCCCCAGAAACGGCAGCTCGGGATCCGGGATCGGGTAGATAAGATGATTGACGATGCCATTTTTTGATGCCGGTAGTCGGTAATATTCGCCCCTAAAGGGCACAATCTGAAAATCGGCGGGGATCCCCAGCATCTTCGTTAGTCGGTCCGCCATCAGCCCCGAGCAGCAGATCAGGTAGCCGCAGCTGAAACTGCCTTGATTGGTTTCAACCTGAATCCTATCCGCGCTTTCACGCATCCCCGTCACCTGGGTGTTGAGCCGCGTTACCCCGCCGATCCGCTGAAACTGTTCGGCCATCTTGTTGCAGACCTGGCGATAATCGACGATGCCGGTAGACGCCACCAGGATGGCACCCAGCCCTTGGATGTTCGGCTCTCGCGCTTTGAGCTGTTCAGCATCGAGCAGTTCAACCTCGATCTGATTCTGCTGGCAACGTTGGTACAGCGCCAACATCCGGACATGCTCCTCCGCATTGGTCGCCACCAACAGCTTGCCGCACTGATCGAACTTGATTCCGTGCTCCTGGCAGAAGGCGATGGTCTTCGCCACCCCTTCGCGGCAGAACTCCGCCTTGAGACTGCCGGGCGCGTAATAAACCCCTGCGTGGATCACACCGCTGTTGTGACCGGTTTGATGGCGGGCAAATTCGGGCTCTTTTTCCACCAGCAGGATGCGCTTATCCGGGCATTGTTGTTGCAGTTGCCAGGCGGTGGAGAGGCCGACAATACCGCCACCCACCAGCAGATAATCAAATTGTTCGGCCATAGTTAAGCTCTATAGATGTTTGTTATTTCTGAACCAGTAGATCGGCGGACTTCCCACTATCCCTGTGGGTCGGTGCACACCCGTTGTCGTTGGCACTCTATTTAACCGCTCCTGCCAGATCAGACCCAGCGTCCCTAACCGGACGGGTACTGCGACTATAGATGAACAGTGCCACAAACATCGCCAGGCCTATGAGTTGAATCCACACGGGCAGGTTGGGCCACAGCAGCATCAGCCCGCTGACCAACGCAAGGACACGACCGAGCATGCCGATTGGGCCTTCGAGATAGCCCTCCATAAATCCGGCCAGGGCGTAGATACCAAAAACAGAGAAGAAAAATATCGTTACTATCTCGGCGACACTGCCACCGATAAAACCGGTGTAGGCGAAGAGTACCGGGATGATGTACAACCCCTTGGCGATCTTCCAGGCGGTCATCCCGGTAGCCATCGGCGGCGTGCCTGCGATAGCCGCCGCAGCGAAAGCAGTCAGGCACACCGGCGGAGTGACGTTACTGTCCTGAGATAACCAGAAGATGATCATATGTGCCGACAGCAGCACCATCGACAGCGTCACCGGATCGATTGCCTGTTCGATCAGGGTGCTGCGCAGATCGGTAGGGACGGTGGCCAGCAGCGCTTCGGCCTCAACCGAACTCATCGGCGCTGCGAGTGCACCCAGCTGATCCGGCGCGACCAGCATAAAGATCGTCCGGGCGGCTTCAGGTAGGCTGCCATCAACCAATATCTGCAGCAACTGGGCTTCGCTGATCAAGGCATAGAGCGCCGGTGCCGACAGCGTACCGAGAACGATATAGGAGGCTGTGACCGGTAACCCCATTCCTAACACTAGCGAGGCGATAGCCACCAGCACCAGCGTCATCAGTAAGCTGCCACCGGCCCACTCATTGACCATTAGCGAGAAGGTGTTGCCGATACCGGTGGTGGAGATCACATTGACGATCAGGCCGATAGCGACCAACAGCACAGCGGTGGTGGCCATATTCTTGGAGCCTTGCGCCAGGGCGTCGAGAATATCCTTAAACCCCATCGGGTGCTTTGACAGCCAGGAGGCCAGGATCACTGCCAAGATGCTGATCCCTGCAGCATACGTAGGGGTGAAGCCGTAGATCAACAACCCGACCAGTACCACCAGTGGCAGTAGAAAATGCCAGCCACCCTTGAACACCTCGAGTACCGAGGGCACGTCGACCTCTACCGACTGGGCATGACTGCGCTGGGCCTCAATCCGCACGAAAAAGCCGACCGAAAGAAAGTAGAGCAATGCTGGCAGCGCCGCATAGGCGATGATCTCAAGGTAGGGAATCTGGGTATAGGAGGCCATGATAAACGCGCCCGCGCCCATCACCGGCGGCATCAGCTGGCCACCGGTGGATGCCGCTGCTTCAACGCCCGCGGCAAATTTGGCTGGAAAGCCCGCTTTGCGCATCAGCGGAATAGTGATGACGCCGGTAGAAACGGTATTGGCAACCGCTGAACCCGATACCGAACCCATCAAGCCTGACCCGAACACGGCAACAAATCCCGGACCACCAATAAAGCGACCGGCGATACTCCGTGATAGATCAACAATAAAGTCACCGGCACCGGATTTGACCAGA